>NZ_JTKF01000049.1:0-76023 GCF_000828175.1 Pseudomonas sp. W15Feb9B
AGTATCCGGTACTTCGGGTTCAGATGACTGGCGTGCTCCAGTCGTTTAATCGCGGCTGATGGTTGTACTGTCTCGGCCAGCGCTGCTGGCCGAGATCATGAATTTCAAAAGAATTTTTTGCCGCCAGATTCTTAGCGATCTGGCGCGTATCGCAGCACTGCGCAAGGGACAAGGGAATGTTCTCACCGGCCAACCAGCCTCATTTCAACCTGACCATCGATGGCGCGGACAGCGATTTCCAGGTGCTGTCGTTCACCGGTCGAGAAGCCCTCAACACGCCCTTTGAATTCGAGCTGGAACTGGTCAGCGAAAAGACCTCGATCAATCTCGAAAGCCTGCTGCACAAATTGGCGTTTCTTCAGCTGTCGCCGAGCGGAAGCGGCATTCACGGGCTGATCTACAGCATCGCCCAGGGCGAGGCTGGCAAACGCCTAACCCGCTACAAGATCTCCCTGCGACCACAGCTTTCGTACCTCGCGCACCGCTTCAACCAGCGCATTTTCCAGCAGATGACCGTGCAGCAGATCATCAGTCAGGTGCTGGAAGAACACGGCATCCTCGCCAGCGATTACCACTTCCAGCTGAGCGCGATCTATCCCGAGCGCATCTACTGCACGCAGTACGATGAAAGTGACCTGCATTTTGTCCAGCGCCTGTGCGAGGAGGAGGGGATTCATTACCACTTCCAGCACACGTCCAGCGGCCACAAACTGACCTTCGGCGATGACCAGACGGTGTTCCCGAAACTCGCGCCGGTGGCTTATCAGCAGGACTCCGGGCTGGTGGCGGACAAACCGGTGGTCAAGCGTTTCGGCCTGCGTCTGGCCACCCGCACCAGCCGCACCACGCGACGCGATTACGACTTCGTCAGACCGAAGATCGAGCTGGAAAGCGACGCCAAAAGCAGCGCCCAGCCAGACCTGGAAGATTACGATTACCCGGGTCGTTTCGTGGATCGCGAGCGTGGCAAGCACCTGGCCCACCGCAACCTCGAACGCCACCGCAGCGATTATCGCCTGGCCGAGGGCAACAGCGACCAGCCGATCCTCGTCACCGGGCATTTTCTGGCCCTGACCGACCACGCCAACCCGACGTGGAACGACCTGTGGCTGCTCACTGAAATCTTCCACGAAGGCAAACAGCCGCAAGTGCTGGAAGAGTCGGTGACCAGCGACACCACCGACGACAAGGACGACTTCCATCAGGGCTATCGCAACCGCTTCAACGCGATCCCGTGGGATGTGCCGTACCGCCCGCCGCTGGATCACCCGAAACCCAAAGTCCTCGGTTCGCAAAGCGCCGTGGTCACCGGCCCCGAAGGCGAAGAAATCTTCTGCGACCAGTACGGCCGGGTGAAGGTGCAGTTCTTCTGGGACCGCGAAGGTCAGCACGACGACAAGACCACCTGCTGGATGCGCGTGGCCTCCAGCTGGGCCGCCGAAACATTTGGTTCGATTAACATTCCGCGGGTCGGCATGGAAGTGCTGATCACCTTCCTCGAAGGCGATCCCGACCAGCCGCTGATCACCGGTTGCCTGTACCACGGCGCCAACCTGCCGCCGTACAAATTGCCGGACTTCAAGACCCTGGCCACGGTCAAGAGCAAGGAATACAAGGGCAGCCGCGCCAACGAACTGCGCATCGACGACACCACCAGCGAAATCAGCATCGCGCTGCGCAGTGATCACGGTGCGAGCGCGATCAACCTCGGTTACCTGACCCATCCACGTCCAAGCGGCGGTCAGCCTCGGGGTGAAGGTTTTGAATTAAGAACCGACCGCCACGGCGCCGTGCGTGCGGGCGCGGGATTGCTGATCACCACCGAACCGCGTCCGAACGAATCCAAGCACCACAAGGACCTGCCGGAAACCGCCGAACGTCTGGCTACGGCCAGCGATCAACAGGGCGGTTTCGCCACGCAAGCCAAAGAGCTTCAGGCCCAGGAAGCGGGCGATCAGGACGACGTGGCCAAGGCCTTGCACGCGCAGCACCAGGGCGTGCTCGGCTCGGGACCTGCGAACCTCACCGCCAACGAATTCCCTGAGTTCACCGAGCCGCATCTGGTGCTCGCCAGTCCCGCCGGTATCGCCCTGACCACGCCGCGCTCCAGCCATATCGCCACCGGCGAACACCTGGCGTTGAGCAGCACCGGTCACACCAGTTTTTCCATCGGCAAACGCCTGCTGGCCAGCGCCAGTCGCGGCATGCGCCTGTTCGTGCAGAGCATGGGCTGGAGGCTGGTGGCGGCCTCCGGCGACATCGACGTCAAGGCGCTCAAGGACAGCATCAACCTGCTGGCCAAACTCAACATCACCGCCAATGCCGACCGCATCACCATCACCGCGAAGACCGAACTGGTGATCCAGGGCGGCGGCAGCGCTACGACCTACAACGCCGGCGGCATTACCCACGCCACCAGCGGCCCGTACACCGCCCACGCGGCGAACTTTGCCTACACCGGGGCGAAATCCCTGGCCGGCGTGTTCCCGGAACCGCCGAAACCGGGCAAGGGCAATCTGGAGCTGTTCAACCAGTACGCCGGGCGACAGGGCATCAAGGACGGCGATTACGAAGTCATCGATGCCCTCGGCAAAAGCATCAAGGGCAAGCTCGACGCGAAGGGGTTCGCCAGCGTTGCCGGCGCCGCACCGGGCCCGGCGCGGGTGCTGTTCGGCAAGGATCCGGCTGACACCTGGAGCGACGGCAGCTACATCGGCAAACCGGAATGGCCGTTGAATCCGCTGGGTACTGAGGACGTGCCGAGTCAGGTGCAGGCGATGGTCGCGCAGGCGCTGCCGAGCAAGAACTGGGACATGTTGGAGAAGGGCAAGGAATTGGCACAGACAGGGATGGGTGCAATGCAGACCGCGCAAGGTGCGATGAAAACGGCGCAGCAGGTGAAGGGCGTTGTGCTGGGCGGGGTGGCCGGGCTGCCGAAACTGGCGAGTGCGGCGATGCCGAGTGCGTCGGGGATCCTCGGGGCAGCGAGCAAGGCGGGCAAGTTGCCGAGTCTGCCGGCGCCGACACTTCCAAAACCTTCCTTGAAAACCCCGGGCCTGCTGGCGGGTGAGATGCTGTCATGACCACTGAAAATGCTGTTGTAAAACGTGAACCTCAGGTTGCCATTGTTCCCCTGAATGCCATCGACATTCAGGACGTTGCGAGTAGCGCGGCGACCTTCGATGCCTGGCTGCAATCGGCCAGTGGCGGTGTGGTCACTCTCGACCGAATCAAGAACGTCGCCGGCGCCTTACCCGTGGTAGGCAACATCATGGCTCTGGTCGATGCGCTGGGTGACATCGTCACGCTGTCGAACGCGCAGAAACGCGACCTGCTCGCGTGGGCCAGTCTGGGCATCAACCTGATCGGTGTTTTGCCGCTGCCACCGGCGATGGCGGCAGCCCGGATGACCCTGCGTCCGACGCTGTTTCTGGTGCGTCAGGAGATGAGGGCCAGCAGCAAGTTGTTGCTCAGCACCTCCGTGATTGAGGTGCTGGTCGGTCACCTGAACGCCTCGATTATCGGCACGCTGGATGATTTTGTTGAACAGGCCAAAGGCAAACTGCCGGGCATTCTGGCGGACGCTGGCAAGCTGGGCGAAGACGTCATCAACGAGATTGCCAAAGGCCTCGAGACGGTGGCCAATGGCAAGCTTGATGCCAAGGGCGACCTAAACGCGGCCGGCGCACAAGCGAGTGCGGCGGTCGATCAATTCAAGAATGATCCCCTTGCATCGTTCGGCAACATCTTCGGCGCCGCGTGCAGCGCTTATAAGGCCGCAGGCAAAGGCTTGGCCAACAGTGCGGCCGATCACCTGCTGCCCGATGAGGTGAAGAAGCGGGTTGCCACGGAAACCGCGAAACTGCGGGCGATGGGCCCGGAGCTGCGCACCCAGTTGAGCAAGCTGGATGATGAGTCCGTTCAGAACTCCATCGGTTGGTTGCTGCTGATTCTTTCCAGCGCCGTGACGTTGTGGCGCAAGCGCAATGCCCATGGCCAGAACGCCGCCGTCCATCCGGAGAAGACCGGACAGGCGAAGCGTACGGCATCTGAGGGGCAGTTGGCCGCCCACGGCCAACAGGCACCGGCGAAAGGCGCGCCCAATCCAAAGAAAGGCCCCTGTGAATGTGCCACGAACTTCAGCATCAATTTCGCCTTGGGTTCGGAAAGCTTCAGCCATACCGATTTCAGCCTGCCCGGCCCCTTCTCGATCGAGTGGACCCGAACTTACAACTCACGGCTCGACGCCTACGATCAGAGCGAACTCGGTGCCCGTTGGATCAGCGAGTTCACCACGCGCTTCGACTGCGTGGACGATGGCCTGACCTTCTACGGCGCCGACGGCCGTGACCACAGCTATCCGCTGCCCAAAGTCGGTCTGTTTCATTACGACGCCATCGAAAACATCACCCTCGTTCGTGCCAGCGAAGATCAGCTATTGCTGTGCCACGGTTTTGAACGCAAGGAAACCTACGTCCGCCGTGGCCAGCGTTATGTACTGACCAACATCTCCCTGCGCAACGGCGCCGGGGTCATGCTGCATTACGAGCATCGTCACGGCGAACACTCGCTGCTCTCCGACCTGATCACCTATCAGGAAAACGACATCACCAAAGTCCACCTGCACCTCGGCACGATGATCGACGATCACGGCCGGTTTATCGGTCTCTGGCAAATCGTTGACGGCGAACCGCAGCGACAGCTCTGCGCCTACCAATACGACGCCTATGGCGATCTGATTCAGGCGCAGGACGAGAACGGCGCAGTCTGGTCGTATCAGTTCCAGCATCACCTGATCACCCGCTACACCGACCGCACCGGGCGCGGCATGAACCTGCAGTGGGACGGTTCAAGCGCCAAGGCCAAAGCCATCCGCGAATGGGCGGACGACGGCAGCTTCGACTCACGCCTGGAGTGGGACGAAAACATTCGTCTGACCTACGTCACCGACGCCCTTGGCAACGAGACCTGGCACTACTACGACATCCTTGGCTACACCTACCGCATTCGCTACGCGGACGAGCGTTCGGAATGGTTCTTCCGCGACGAGGCCAAGAACATCGTGCGCCGCGTGAATGCCGACGGCAGCACCGATCGCTACAGCTACGATGAACGCAGTAACCTGCTCGAACACATCCGTGCCGATCACACGGTGATGCATTACGCCTACGATGATCAGGACCTGCTGATCAAGATCAGCGACGCCGAGGGTGGTCAGTGGCAACGCGCCTATGACGACCAAGGCAACCTGGTCGAAGCGCTCGATCCGCTGGGCAACAAAACCGAATACGCCTACAACAAATCCGGTCAGCCCACCGCGATCAAGGACGCCAACGGCAACGAAAAGACGTTGGACTACAACGACGCCGGGCAACTGGTCGAGTACGTCGACTGCTCAGGCAAGACCAGCACCTGGGAATACAACGAACTGGGGCAGATGATCTGCTTCACCGACGCCGCCGGTAACGCCACCGAATACCAATACAAGGCTGGCCAACTGGTGCTAATCAAGCACCCGGACAAGACTGAAGAGCGCTTTGAACGCGACGCTGAAGGCCGGCTGTTGACGCATGTCGACGGTCTCGATCGCTGCACCACCTGGAGCTATAGCGCGGCCGGTTTGATTGCCGAACGTGTCGATGCCGCCGAGCAAACCCTGCGCTATCGCTGGGACCGCCTCGGACGGTTAACCGCCCTGGAAAACGAAAACGAACAACGCGCCCACTTCCACTACGACTCGGTCGGTCGTCTGCTCGAAGAGCGCGGTTTCGATGGGCGCAGCACACGCTATCAGTACGACCCGCTCACCGGTCGCCTCGCCCAATCGATCAATGGCCAACGCGTCATCTCGCTGAGTTTCGACCCGATGGGACGTTTGACTGAACGTCGCGCCACCTTGGGCGACCAGTCGCAAAGCGAAACCTTTGCCTACGATGGCAACGGCAACTTGGTGCTTGCCAACAATGCCGACAGCCGCCTGCAATGGTTCCACGACCCGGCCGGCAATCTGCTGCGCGAACACCAACATTATCTCGGACTGGAAAAGCCCACCGTCGCGATCTGGCAGCACGAGTACGACGCGCTCAACCAACGAGTCGCTACCGTTCGCCCCGATGGCCACCGCGTCAGTTGGCTGACGTACGGCAGCGGTCACCTGCTCGGCCTACGCATGGATGAACATGAACTGATCGGCTATGAGCGTGACGACCTGCACCGCGAAGTCGCCCGCCATCAAGGCAACCACCTGCTGCAAACCCAAAGCTGGGATCCGGTCGGTCGCTTGCAGGAGCAGTTGCTGGGACGCAGCGACGACAAATCCACGCTGCTCAAACGCGAATACACCTACGACGCTGTAGGCCAACTGACTGACATCAACGACAGCCGCCGCGGGCCAATCGCCTATCGCTACGATCCTGTCGGTCGTCTGCTTAGCGCCGTAACGCGTCAAGGCGTGGAAACTTTTGCCTTCGACCCAGCCGGCAACCTGCTCGACGAAAAAGCGACAGAGATTCGCCGACCACTGGATCTGACCCCACCGCGCAGCAAATTGATCGACAACCTGCTGCGCGAGTACATCGGCACGCATTACGACTACGACGAACGCGGCAACCAGATTCAGCGATGGCACAACGGCCAACGCAGTGATTTGTGTTGGGACCTGTTTGATCGACTGGTGCATTTCGAGGACACGCGCCTGAGCGTGGATTTCGCCTACGACGCACTGGGACGCCGCCTGCACAAAAACTCCCGCGCGCACTACAAACAGCGCCCGGAAGCAGGCTCTCTCTGGAACAGAAACGAACACGCTCGCAAACAGCGAGAACTCGGCTGCGGTTTCACCTTGTACGGTTGGGATGGCGACAATCTAGCCTGGGAAAGCAGTCCAGCGCAGAGCGATGGCGAACCGGGTCGCACGGTGCACTACGTCTTCGAGCCGGGGACTTTTGTTCCTGTTGCGCAGGCTGTACGACATGCACCGATCAATCTGATCGGGCTGCCGGATTACAGCGGTGAATACAGCTTCGATGAAGACCCGGTGTGGAATCACAAGGCAATGGCGTTACCGTTTGATGCGTTGTCCTGGTACCAATGTGATCACCTCGGTACGCCGCAGGAACTGACAGATTCCCAAGGCAACCTGGCCTGGACCGCGCAATACAAGGCGTGGGGGCAGGTGACGGAACATCGCTCGGAATGGGCGAGGCAGCATGGTGTGATGAACCCGATCAGGTTCCAAGGGCAATATCACGATCATGAGACAGGGCTGCATTACAACCGTCATCGCTATTATGATCCAGCTGTTGGCCGCTATATCAGTATAGATCCTATCGGTTATGCAGGTGGCCTGAACGGATATACCTATGCTCCTAACCCAACTGGCTGGGTTGACCCCCTCGGACTCACAAGTACAATCGATGGAACCGGGAAGAAAGTACCTCTTAGTGATCTAGGAGTTCCTGATGGGAAGCTTTTTGATCCAAAACCCGATATAACCACAGCGTATAAGCGAGCTCCGGATTGTGGGCCCACTAGAGGGCAAACAGCGGAGATGCAGGGCCTTAGCTGCGTCAGGTGCGGAAAGAAAGCTCCTAAAATGGTCGCGGATCATAAAGATGCGCTTGTAGTAGAATATTATCGAACGGGTACTAATGATGTTGGGGCTCAAACATCATTGGAAGCAGTGCAGCCCCATTGCCCTACCTGCTCTCGTCAGCAGGGGGGACACGCTTCGGCATTTTCAAAATGTATGAAAAGTAAACTAGGAATTTAGCTATGAAGCAGGCCAAACTGATCACTCCTGATGAATCTCAAAGACAGGTGTGTGCTAAGTATGGATTACCCTTACACGCCCCCGAGGAAATGGTCGCTATTGCCTTGGATACCCTGCATAAGTCTCCAATTTACGGGACTAGGGTCAAACTACCTGAGGGGGGTACGATCAGTTGGTTTATTCACTGTGGAGAACATTCGCCTGTTAGTGGTTTTTACCAAGCGCTTCACACCGGGCATTTAATGGAGGAGCTTCCGGAGGTAGTGAAATATCTTTTCCTACCTGAAGGTGCGAAATTCATTATCGACAGAGAGGGTTACGAGGATGTCTGGATGGCTGAGCTGGATCCAGCCGAATGAGTGAACTCTCTTAACTCTCCCCGGAAAAGATCATATTTTTCAGGGTTTATTTAAATATGGTTTGGTCCTTGAGATTTGCCTAAAGGCCATACGAGAGTTGTGTCCCATTAGCTGGAGTCTTTGGAGCTGAGGCCGAAGGAGCATAAGTGCGCGATAAACCGGGCACACACTATTTCACTTCGAGTAGCGCGGCTTGGGTACAAGCACAGTAAATAATTGAAATAATCTCCTGCGAGCGTTTCATTTTATGGCGATCACTTCTGATCAAGGATACGCAAGGTGAAAGACGTCATTCGCTTGGGCGACTCCACCAGCCATGGTGGAGTGGTGCTCGAAGCATTTCCCCAGACCGATCTCAATGGGAAACCGATTTCGGGTGTAGGCCACAAGGTCAGTTGTCCACTTTGCAAAGGTATTTTTCCTATCGCAGAAGGCAGTAGTACCTATTCAGTCTGCGGCACCCCAATTGCACTGCACGGTATGAAAACCGCGTGTGGTGCTAGCTTGATTGCAAGCGGTCCTAAGGGAGCAGTCATTAGTTGATTCCGGAGGTGCGTCGCAAGTCGAATGTGATCCAGCATCAATCGCCATGTCGTTGCCGCTTTACCCGGTCGTGCTCGTGATCAGACGATATCCTTCAGGGCAGAAGCTGCCCTGATAGCTGCGCAGTTGTAGTTCAGAGCTAAAACTCGCTGAAAGCCCCATCATCGTCCGCGCGTTCGAAAGCGGTACCGTGGCTGATGAACACTCGATCTTGGGACGTGTGCACCTCTACGGCTTTGACGGTATGCACCACAATCGAGTCGATTAGCAGCCTCAGCGCAGGTTCCCGCTCAGTTTTGAATTCCCAATCAGGTTCGAGTGGAATCAGGCGGAGCCGTCTCTTATCCTCCTTAGAAATTTTTGGCTGAGTTATATGAATCGAAAACGACGGATAGCCCTCGTCGGTTTCAGGTTCGTAATCGAGCAGGCTTGAGGATAGACGAGTCCCGTGTGGATATGGCAGGTGCTCGATCAGGGACGCCTTGTGAAAAAGGACGACATTCTCGCCAACTCCGTCTTGGACCGAGGGGAAAATGATCCCATCCAGCAAAGGCTTTTTAAGTGACGCCAGATAGTCGGCTACCGCTTGGGTTATCAAGTACTCATGGTCTTGGTCACCAGGCATAACCGGTAGGGTCAGCCGCCTAGCCAGCGTCCGCAAGAAAGCGATGCGCTCTACTTCTTGAACGAAGACAGGATCGAATAAGCTGCCCTTGCACGTGATCGACTCTAGGGATCGCAGGTCCAGCAACCGCAAAGGCCGGGTGAACATAAACTGAGCAACCACCACCTGGCTGCCCACGGCTGGTCGAACCTCTGCGAGAGCTGACTTCGCGTCCTTCGCTCCATAAAACACCGAGATCCCGGAGGAGTTCATACGGTTTGCACGCGCAATAGGACCTGCAGGTGGGCCGAGTTTTTTGACAGGCTCCTCAAGTGCCTTTTTGAGTTCGTCCTGACTCTGGAACTCCCGTGCCCGGTACAGTCCGAGCAGCTCAGTCCCAGGCCCAGCCTCGACGATGGTTAGCCCACCATGGTGCGTCCGGGCCTCCTCCAGCCCCGCGAAGACGTTCTGGAACAGATTCAACACTTCTTGGTTGAATAGCCTGCTCTCGTACTTCAACGCCATTTCGAGCTGATGCCACTGCACCTGCCAGAAAACGCTGTTGACGTTCCTCCTCTCGTAGTACGACTCGGGGGAAAATTCATCCTCATCACCCGTGGGGTCGCTGGGGTCGTAGGACCCATGTCGATCCTGCAGGATCTCCAGTAGGTCCTCACCGACCTCCTGTTCGCAGCTTGCGATATCGACAATGACGTCGAGAACCGGCGTACCGCCTCGGCTCCAGTCATAACTGATCTCGCGATCCCGAATCAGCGCGTACTCGTAATCACTGGGCTCCGATGGTGTTCTACGGAAATGAGACTCGAATGCCTCTTCAACGAGGTCCGCCAAGTCGTCGATTTCGAAGCACGGTGCAGCAGCTTTCTCGCAGTAGCTACAGCTGCCACTTGGTTTGGCTTCGATCAACGATTGGAGATAGCCCTCCGTCACGCACGACGCGCAGACCAATTTGGTCTCTCCATCAGGCTCACGCATTTTTAATGCCGCTGACAGTGATGGTACGAACGGAAAAACTCATTGATTTCTCTCTTTGCCGTATGGAGGGGAGGGCTAGTTAACTATATCTGGCAAACATGGATGATGTCGTTGTCATGGCTCTTGGGCAGCGTTTGGTGCGACATGCAGAGCGGCTTCGGTACCCGAGCTGTTGAGTTGGTACAGCAACTGCGACCGCGAGCCATCCAAAAACCTTCGCACGTCTCTTACATCGAGCGATTTTGAGAGCCCTGCCTTAGCCGGAGGGAGTAGTCAATGGACACTCAAAACACACTTCTGGATGTGGTGGTCAGGGGCGAGTCGACGTTCACGACAACCGCTCTTCAATCGAACCTCGGCTTTGGATAGTTGGCTATGGCGACTGGACTGGCTTGGCTTCCGCGACGTTGATCGGGGTGACACGCACCGCTCGCAGCGTTGTGAAGGAGGTAAATCACTATCTCATTCAGGAGCTCGTCTGAAGAGTTCAGCGAGGCCGTGAAGCCCTTTCCACGTATTGATTGCCAACGCTACGGCGTAGCGAGGTCAGGCATGGGCAATGGCTTCGGCTGCGTCCAGCAGTCGCTCAAGGATACGAAATCCATCTTCGCTGTTGATCAGGTAGGTCGTCAGATCCTCAGCACTGAACGTGAAGATCTCATTAATTTTGAAGGTTTTGAACAGTTTTGATGCCAGCAGTATGCCTGCCGTATTCAGTAACTCCTGTTCATCCACACTGGTTAGTTGCGGAAAAAATGTAGATACCGCCGCTGTACTCAATGGGCGTATATCCAGAGAGATAGCGCAACATTCCCAATGCCAGATTCCTTTGGTGGGGCAAAATGTCGGGCCGTCATCATTGAGCATGTAATTCCAACGATCGCTTTCCCACATCCACTTAGGAGGCTTTAGCAGGTAGGGTGCAGCTTCCTCAGAATAGACAGTGACTTCATGATTTTGAGGGTTGCCCCATAACGTTATTGGGGTCTTCCTGGGATAAGTATTGGCACGCTCTCGTAGCTTGAATGCGGCCAGCGTCTTATTGATACCGGATTGCACCACTGCCTGGCTGCAACCTTCCGCCAGATCCGCTAGCGTCATCCCGATATCTATCTTCCGCTGTATTAAGGGCTGAAGATTTAGGTAAATGCGATTGATCAAGGGATCCGGTAGGTGACCAGTGCATCCAGACTCAAGGATTAGCGGTATAACCCTGACACCAGGTTGACCGATAATTTCGGCCAGCATCTGTAGCTCACGAGACAGTCCGGAGCCTTCTTTTTTCGCCGATTGCAAATAGTCCTGATCACAAAGGCACAAAACCGTCAGCGGTCGCTTAGCCAACTGTTTGGAAATGACAACGTCTGGTAGCTCGCCGTAATCGATGTTGTCTCGATCCCAGAAGACGTCATGGTTCCATTCCAAATAGGAAACTATGTGTCGACGTACCCATTCTTTGTTCTCGAAGCTTTCGCCCCACGCGTATGAGATGAAGATAGAGCCACGGTTATCTGATTCCGTCATATCTGCTCGCTTTCAGTCGCGGTCATGAGCATTCGTTTGCTCTCTTAGCAATGCTTACAGCTAAAGCATCATAACCGGCAGGCCTTCAAATTTAGGGCCCCTTTGAGACTTTCGGATCCTGGTTAAATCCTGCGACAACCTTTATTTATTGCAGTAGGCTCCATTTTTTGTGGATATCGATTTTTGTGACAGCCTTTATTTTTCGATGCGCTTCTTCGAACACCCTTGGAGGCCGCGAAATCCGTGAGGCCCTGTGACAATCTTTATTTCTTGTTCACACCCGCAAAAATCGCAGCCTCGGCTGCGATTTTTGTATCCGACTCGAGGGCATCCATGGACCGCTTCCAGGAAATGCAGATCTTCGCCACGGTGGCTCAGGAGCAGGGCTTCTCGGCAGCGGCGCGACGCCTTGGCTTGTCCGCCGCCAGTGTCACTCGCGCGGTTGCAGCGCTGGAGCAGCGTATTGGCACACAGTTGCTGATCCGTACCACACGCAGTGTGCATCTGAGCGAAGCGGGTCAGCGTTATCTGGAAGACTGTCGGAGAATTCTCGCCGAGGTGCAGGAAGCCGAGGATTCGGCGGCCGGCAGTCACGCCCAGCCCCGTGGGCAATTGACGGTGACTGCGCCGGTTTTGTTCGGTGAGTTGTTTGTCACGCAGCTGATGACCAGTTATCTGACGCAATACCCGGACGTTTCGATCAATGCGCTGTTGGTTGATCGGGTGGTGAGCATGGTCGAGGAGGGCATCGATGTCGCGGTGCGCATCGGTGAGTTGCCGGACAGCAATCAGCACGCGATCCGGGTTGGCGAAGTGCGGCGGGTGATCTGTGCGTCGCCGGCCTATCTGGCCCGGTACGGCCGCCCCGAGCATCCACAGGCGCTGGCCGGCGCGCCGGTGGTGGCGACCTCGGCCATCGGCCAGTTGCGCAGTTGGCCGTTTGTGGATCAGGGCGAAGCGATCAGCGTGCGGCCAGAACCGAGGCTGGTGGTCACCGCCAACCAGGCGGCGATTACTGCGGCTTGCCTGGGCTTGGGGCTGACCCGGGTGTTGTCTTATCAGGTCGCCGGCAAGGTGGCCTGCGGTGAGCTGGAAATTGTCCTCGCCGACTTCGAACTGCCGCCGCTGCCGATCCATGTGGTGTATCAAGGCGGGCGCAAGGCACCGGCGCGGGTACGCAGTTTTGTCGACCATGCAGTGAAAGCCTTGCGAGAGCATCCGGCGCTGCAGAACGCAGCGTTATTTCATTCGGTGAAATAATCGATTGCGATTGCTGGTGATTCTGTTGCTTTGAGGATGGGGGGAAGATGGCCTCCATCGGCGCTGCCATCCCGAACGGCGCCACCTCCAGCGGAGTCGACCATGCAAGCGATCAAACTCTACAACTTCCCGCGTTCCGGCCACGCCCATCGGGTGGAGCTGATGTTGTCCCTGCTGCAACTGCCGACCGAACTGATCCTGGTCGATCTGGCCAAGGGTGAGCACAAGCAGGCGCCGTATCTGGCGATCAACAGCTTCGGCCAGGTGCCGGCGATCGATGATGGCGGTGTAGTGCTGGCCGACTCCAACGCGATTCTGGTGTACCTGGCGCTCAAGTATGGCAATGGTCGCTGGCTGCCGACCGATCCGCTGGGCGCTGCAAGGGTTCAGCGCTGGCTGTCGGCCGCAGCAGGGCCGATTGCTTTCGGACCTGCTGCTGCCCGATTGGTGACGGTGTTTGGCGCACAGTTGAATGCTGAAGAAGCGATTACCCGTGCGCACAACCTGCTCAAAGTGATGGACGTGGAACTGGGCAAGACCCCGTACCTGGCCGGCAGCGAGCCGACCATCGCCGACGTGTCCGCCTACAGCTACATCGCCCATGCGCCGGAAGGCAACGTGTCGCTGGACGACTACACCAACGTGCGTGCCTGGCTGGCGCGGGTTGAAGCCTTGCCCGGTTTTGTCGGCATGCCACGCACGGTCGCTGGTCTGCAAAAGACTGCCTGAGGTTCAGCCCTGATCTGATCGAGTTATCCACAATGCGCCGGCGGCGCGGGGAGAGGCGTGATGGAACGTTCACCGTGGCACGCTGGCGAGCAACAACTGCAGGCCCATGTCGGCGTTGCCGAGCGCATGGAGGCCTTTGGCCGAAAAGTGATTCGCGACTGGATGCCGGATCAACACCGCGCCTTTTATGAGCAATTGCCGTTCATGCTGTACGGCGCGGTCGATGGTGACGGGCGTCCATGGGCCAGTGTGCTCGAGGGCGCGCCAGGGTTTGCTCATTCGCCTGATCCCGGGCATCTGCATTTCGCCAGCCAACCCGCTGCTGATGATCCAGCGCAATTGCGCAATGGCGAACCGATCGGGTTGCTCGGCATTGAATTGCATACCCGCCGCCGCAATCGCCTCAACGGTCATGTCGCCAATCTCACCGAGCAGGGTTTCGAGGTGAGCGTGGATCAGGCTTTCGGCAACTGTCCGCAATACATCCAGCTACGCCAGTTCCAGCGCGTACCGCTGACCGATCCGCAGACGCGGCCAGCGCAGCACGGCGACGGTCTTGATGACGCGGCCCGGTCGATGATCGAAGGCGCCGACACCTTCTTTGTCGCCAGTTACGTCGATGCCGACGGACAACGTGCGGTGGATGTTTCCCATCGTGGCGGGCAGGCCGGGTTTGTCCGGGTTGAAGGTCATCGCCTGACCATCCCGGATTTTGCCGGCAATCTGCACTTCAACACGCTCGGTAATCTGCTGCTCAATCCCAAGGCTGGTCTGCTGTTCATCGACTTTTCCACAGGCGATGTGCTGCAACTGAGCGGGCGGACCGAAATCATCCTTGAAGGGCCGCAGATTGAAGCGTTCCAGGGCGCCGAGCGTCTGTGGACATTCGAAGTCGAGAAACTCGTGCGGCGTCCGGCGGCACTGGCCCTGCGCTGGCGCTTCGACGGTATGTCGCCCACCAGCCTGTTGACCGGCACCTGGGCCCAGGCGGACGCACGTCTGCAGGCCAAGGCTCTCGGTGACCGCTGGCGGCCGCTGCGGGTAACCCGTATCGAAAGGGAGAGCCAGCACATCCGCTCGATCTATCTGCAACCGGACGATGGCGCAGGGATGCCAGTGTTTCAGGCTGGCCAGCATCTGCCGCTGCGCTTCACTCTGAACGGGGAAACGCATATCCGCACCTACAGCCTGTCGAGTGCGCCATCGGATGATTTCCTGCGCATCAGTGTAAAACGCGAGGGCCTGGTTTCAGGCCATTTGCACCAGCAGATCCGGGTCGGCGATGTCCTCGAGGCACGGGCGCCACAGGGGCACTTCACGGTGGCGCCGCTGGAACAACGGCCGCTGGTGCTGCTGGCGGCGGGGGTTGGCATTACGCCGTTGCTGTCGATGCTGCGTGAGGTGGTGTATCAAGGCCTGCGCACCCGCAGGATCCGGCCGACGTGGTTGCTGCAGAGTTCGCGCAGCCTGGCCGATCAGCCATTTCGCCAGGAACTCGATCGCTTGCTGGACAGTGCTGGCGACGCAGTTCGGGTGATTCGCCTGCTCAGTCAGCCGGAAGCCGATGCGCACGAGGGCGAGGATTTCGACCGCCATGGGCGCATTGATGGGGCACTGTTGCGCGATCTGCTGGAGGTCGAGGATTACGACCAGATCGATTTTGCTGTCTGTGGCCCCGGCGCTTTTACCCAAAGTGTCTACGACAGTCTGCGCGAGCTGGACATTCGCGACGCGCGGATCCATGCCGAGACCTTCGGCCCGTCGACGCTCAAGCGCCAGCCGGACCCGGATGCGGCGGTCATCGAGCAACCACCGGCCGCCATCACGTCAGTGCCGGTGATGTTCGAGCGTTCTGCCAAGGAGGCGCGCTGGCAGCCGGACGGCGGCAGTCTGCTGGAGCTCGCAGAAAGCCGTGGCCTGCGCCCCGAGTTCAGTTGCCGTGGCGGTTCGTGCGGCACCTGCAAGACGCGCCTGGTCAGTGGCGCGGTGAATTATCCACAGCCCCCGGCGGACATGCCGGAAGCGGGGCAGGTGCTGATTTGCTGCGCAGTGCCGGCGCAGAGCGAGCAGTTGCTGGTGCTGGATCTGTAACGCAACTCCCCCTGTAGGAGCTGCCGCAGGCTGCGATCTTTTGATTCTGGGTTTTTACAATCAAAAGATCGCAGCCTGCGGCAGCTCCTACAGAGGATTGATGTGTTATGGCAGGTCAGGCGTAAGACAGGTCTTTCTCTTCGAGCAGCTCCTGATACAACGCGGTCCACTTGCGGCCCATCTCGTCGGCGGTGAACAACTGCCGGTAACGCGCCTCGGCCTTGATGCCCATGGCCGCCGCGCGTTCGGGGTTTTCCCAGAGGGTACGCATCGCCTCGCGAAACGCCTGTGGATGACTCGGTGGCACCACCAACCCGGTTTCGTTGTGGATATTGATGTAGCTGGTGCCGGTGCCGATCTCGCTGGAGATCATCGGCTTGCCGTACATCGCGCCTTCGAGCAGCGAAATGCCAAACGCTTCGGAGCGCAGATGCGATGGGAACACGATGGCGTAGCTCAGTTGCAGCAGGGCGACCTTGTCCTCATCGCCCAGACGCCCGAGGAAATGGATATTACGCAGGCCCAGCGCGGCGGCCTGGGCATGCAGTTCCAGTTCCAGCGGCCCGGCACCGACGATGACCACCGGATAATCCACGTCCTTCAAAGCATCGAGCAGGATGTGCAGACCCTTGTAATAACGCATGACCCCGACGAACAGGAAAAACTTGTCCCCAAGCTGTTGGCGCCAGCGATTCATGCGGTCGCTGTCGGCCTGTGGATAACCCGCCTTGTTCAAACCGTATGGAATCACCCGGGTCTTGTCCTGGAACTGCTGCAACACGTCGCTGGTGTGCAGGTAGTTCGGCGAGGCCGCGACAATCCGGTCGGCGCTGGCCAGGAAGCGGTTCATCAGCGGGCGGTAGAGTTTGAGCAGATGCTTCTGGCGAATGATGTCCGAGTGATAGGTCACCACGCTCGGTTTGTTCAGGCCGCTGGCAAAGTGCACCAGGTCCATGAACGGCCACGGAAAGTGATAGTTGACCACATCGGCTTCGGCGGCCAGCTCGCGAAACTGTTTGAACACGCTCCAGGAAAACCCGGTGGAGGCGAACTGGATGTCGAGTCTGGCGCGATGCACTTCGTGTGAGCCGAGTTGCATCACGGGAGGGGTCGGGTCGGCGCTGAGGGTCAGCACCTGACCGTCGATGCCGTGATACGCGCCACTTTCGCAGAGCTGGAAGATCACTTGTTCGATGCCGCCGACCGAATCTGGCAGGTACGTCTTGAAAAAATGAAGAACTCGCATTCAGCCTCCCATGGCCTGGCGGTAGGCACCGGCGGTGGCCTGTGCGCAACGTTCCCAGGAAAATAGCCGCGTCCGGTGCAATCCGGCTTCTCGGCAGGCCTGCCAATGCGCTTGATCGTCGATCAGGCGGATCAGCGCATCACGCAAGCCCTGTGCATCATCAGGTTCAATGTAGTTGCCCGCCGCGCCGGCGACTTCCGGCATGGCTGAAGAACGGGTGAGAATCACCGGAGTGCCACTGGCCATGGCTTCCAGCACCGGCAATCCGAAGCCTTCATACCGCGACGGAAACACCAGCGCCCGGGCGCCGGCCAGCAGTTGTGCGACCTGTTCATCCGGCAGATAGCCGAGCAGGCACACATGCCCCGACGCGAGGGCCTGACGCAGTTCATCGCTGAACTGGGCCTGTTGCCAACCGGCCATGCCGACGATCAGCAGCGGAAAACGCTGGCGCACGGCCTCCGGCAGCAGGGCATGAGCGCGCAATGCCAGGCTGAGGTTCTTGCGCGGCTCCAGAGTACCGACACACAGGAAATATTCGCGCGGGGCAACGGCATGTGCCTTGAGCACCGCTTCGATAGCGTCGGGTTGCCGTGGGTGGAAGCGCTCGGCCACACCCAGTGGCGCCACCACGAAACGCTCGGCCGGCAGACCGAACCAGGCTTGGGCCTCGTCGGCAATTGCCTGCGAGTCAGTGATGATCCGTTGCGCCTGTTGCACGCCCGCAGCGAGGCGCCGTTCGATTTCCTTGAGGCGCGCCAAGGGCTGGGTCTCAGGGAAGTGCAGATGGGTCAGGTCGTGCAGGGTGATCACGGTCGGGCCATCGAAGGCCAGCGGCCACAGGCTCGGCTCGTGATACAGGTCGATGCCTTGCGTGCGGCCCTGATCGAAACGTTTCTGCTCCAGCCAGCGCCGCGCCTGATAGGCCCCGGGGATCTGCCGCAGCAGTGGCGTCAAGCGCGAGTAGCCGGGCATGGCCGCTTCCGGCAGGGCCGAGCTCCAGCCCCAGCCATGAAACAACGCCACCTCGACTTCAGTGCTGGCGCGCAGGGCGCAGACCAGTTCGGCGACGTAATGGCCGATGCCAGTGCGTGGCGCCTGAAGAATCCGCGCGTTAAGAGCAATGCGCATGCTGGCCTTCGGATGCGGGCAGTGGATGGTTCAGGTTGCGCTCGATGCGCTGCACCAGTTGTGCGCTTGCTTCGCGCCAGCTCAGCCAGCGCCATTGGTCGAGGCTCAGAGGTGCCGGAAACTCACCCGAGCGCTCCATCCTGAGCACCAGGTCGGTAAGACTTATCGGGTTGTGCAGGTCGAAATACGCCATGTAATCGCCGCCGATTTCGCGGAACACCGGGATGTCGCTGGCCATCGCCGGCAGCCCGCGTTGCATGGCTTCCACCAGAGGCAGGCCGAACCCTTCGACATGTGACGGGAATACCAGTGCGGTGGCGTGGGAGTAGGCGTGCTCAAGGCTTTTGTCCGAGAGCGAGTTGAACATGAACAGGCGACGGTTCAGTTGTGGGTGCTGGCGGATCCGTTCGATCAGGGCTTCGCACTTCCAGCCGATTTTCCCGGCGATGCACAAGCGCGCTGTGGAGCCAGCCGCCCAGGCACGTTCGAACGCATCGAGCAGGTAGGCGTGGTTCTTGCGCGGCTCGATGGTGCTGACCATCAGGAACACCGGCTCCGGGGTCTTGAACAGGTTCAGCAGGTTGCGATCGACCTCCGCTGCGGCGTCGGTCAGATCCAGTTCGGAACCCAGGTGGAAGTAATCGAACCAGCGCTGCTGGACCTGTTGCGTGCCGATCCGGCGCAACATCTCCTGGCGCACCTGATCACGAATGGTGGTCGAGATCGCGACATAGCCATCGGCCGTGCGTGCAATCCAGTCGAACCAGTCATTGAACACCTTGACCAGACCCGCGTCGCAAAACTGCGGATGGGTCAGCGGGATCAGGTCGTAGATCACCGAAACGATACCCACGCCATCGCGTTTGAGTTGTTCGGCCAAGGGGAAAAAGTTGGCGTGCCAGGAGGAATCGAGCAACACCAGTTGATCGCCGGCCCGATGTTGCAGCGGCACGCAACGTTCCGGAATCGGTTTGCCCTTGAGCAGGCGCCCGAGTACGCGCATCGGCAGGCTGAAACAGGCAAACGCCGTGAGCCGGCAGAGCACATACAACACTCGCCGGGCGAAATGCGACTGGCTGAAAGGCCGGCGTCGTTCCAGAGCGCGATGGCGCAACCAGAAGCTGTTGGCCCACTGTTCCAGCTTCACCCGCAGGCTGGTCAGATTGATTCTCGGGGTTTTGATCGGCGCCAGGCTTTTCACCTCATACAGGGCACCGTCGAGCATCACCACCGGGATGCATTCGCGCTCGGCATTGGCTTCTGGCAACTGTTGAATAACGTTGCGCACCACGCGTTGAATGCCCGAATTGGCGGACGGGTGTTCGAAAACGTAGGTGCACTCCATCAACAGTCGTGTCATCGCGAGATCTCCCTGTCTGGCTGCGGCGTTGGGTGTTCGCTGGAGCGGCTGATCTCGGTCCGGGCTTGCAGCCATGAGCAACCGACAAAGTCTTCCTGACGGTTGTTGATGACGTGGAAGACCAGACCGTAATCGCGCCATTCGAAATTGCGATCCAGATGCGAATCCAGACGCGACAGGCTCAGCGCCACCGAATAGCTGCCCTTGCCCAGGCGCATATCGAAGGCGAAGCGGAACGTCACCTGTTCACCGGCGCTCAGGTCGCTGATCGCCTGGTCCTGGCGATGGGTATTGATGCCGTAGATCGCCTGGCCGAGGCGATCCTTGATCAGAAAGCCCAACACCAGTCGTTCGATGTCCTCGCGCACTTCGGTCTGCACTTCCAGCACCACTGGCTGGCCGACTTCCGCCACTTCCAGGCTGCGCCCTTGAGCGTCGAGCAGGCGCACGCTGACGATTCCCGCTTCACCGGTCCCGGAAATGGTCTGCACCTGGCCGTTGGCGAGCATTTCCTGGCGCACGATCTGCCCTTCGCGCTGGGCGAGCATGGCGTTGTAGTAATCCATGACCTCTTCGGGTTTGCCGCGCATGGCCAGGCGGCCGTTCTCCAGCAGGATCGCGGTGTCGCAGATCGACTGAATCGCCGAACGGTCGTGGGACACGATCAACAGCGTGGTGCCAGCCTTGCGAAAGTTGCGGATGCGCTCGAAGCTTTTGTGCTGGAAGTAGGCATCGCCCACCGACAGCGCTTCATCGACGATCAGGATGTCCGGACGGCGCGCGGTGGCGACACTGAAGGCCAGGCGCATCTGCATGCCGCTGGAATAAGTGCGCACCGGGTGATCGATGGCTTCGCCGATTTCGGCAAAGCTTTCGATCTGCGGCATCAACGCTTCGATCTCTTCGACCTGCATGCCCAGTAACTGGCCGGCCATGAACGCGTTTTGACGCCCGGTAAAATCCGGGTGGAAACCCATGCCCAGCTCCAGCAGCGCGGCGACGCGACCTTGCAGTTGAATCTGCCCGCAACTGGGTTGCGTGGTACCGGTGATCATCTTCAGCAGCGTACTTTTGCCCGCGCCATTGACCCCGACGATGCCGACGGCTTCGCCGGGCTGAATCTCGAAATCGATGTCCTGCAGGATCCAGTGCAAGTGGTGCCGCGTGCCGGAAAACGGCACCAGCCACTCGAACAACCGGCTCCAGCGATTGGGGTATTGCTTGTAGGCCTTGCCCAGGCCGCTGACGCGTATATGTCCCATCAGAGTTCATCCACCATTTCGCCGACACGTTGCCGGAACAGGCGCAGCGCCATGGCGCAGAACAGCAGGCCGAGGATCAGCAACGGCAGCAGCGATGACCAGTTTGGCCACTGGTTGTAGAGGAACACGTTCTGGTAACTGGTCATCAACGCCGTCATCGGGTTGAGGCTGATCAGGTGCTGGATGCCCGGTGGCAGGATCGATAGCGGGTAAACGATGGGGGTCAGCCAGAACCAGAATTGCAGGCAGATGCCGAACATCTGTCCGACATCGCGGAAGAATACGTTGAGGATGCCGAGGATCATCCCCAGCCCGGCGGCGAAGATCACCTGCACCAGCAACAGTGGAATCAGCGCCAGCAAGGCCATGCCGGGCAGGCGCCCGCTGATCAGCAGAAAACCGAAGAACAGCGCGAGAATGATCGCGAAGTTGATCCCGGCGTTGAGCAGCGCAATCACCGGCAGGCAGATCCGCGGGAAGCTGATTTTCTTCAGCAGGTTGGCGTTTTCCAGAAACATGCTCTGGCTGCGCGAGGTGATTTCCGCGAACAGTCCCCAGGTCAGCAGGCCCGCGCACAGGTACACACTGTAGGCCAGGCCGTCATCCACACCCGGCAGGCGCGCGCGCATGATCTGGGAAAAGATCACCGTGTACACGACGATCATCGACAACGGGTTGAGCACGGTCCACAGCGCGCCGAACAGCGAATTGCGATAACGCGCCTGAAACTCCCGCTTGACGCTGCCGAGGATGAATCCGCGATAGCTGCGCAGCGAGCGATACAGGGAAAGCAGCATCAAACCGTCCTGCCGTATTGGTCTTCGAAGCGCACGATATCGTCTTCACCCAGGTATTCGCCGCTTTGCACCTCGATGATCACCAGGTCGATCACGCCGGGGTTTTCCAGGCGATGGCGGTGCCCGGCGGCAATGAACGTTGATTCGTTCTTCGCCACCAGATGCGTGCCGCTGCCGTTGTTGGTGACCTTGGCCATGCCTTCGACCACCACCCAGTGTTCGTTGCGGTGATGGTGCATTTGCAGCGACAGCTTGCCGCCGGGCTTGACCACGATGCGCTTGATCTTGAAGCGCGGGCCTTCCTCGAGCACGGTGTAGGTGCCCCACGGACGGCTGACCGTGCGATGCAGGCGGTAGGCTTCGTGGGACTTGTCCTTGAGCTGCTTGGCGACGCGCCGCACATCCTGGGCGCGATCGGCGTGGGCCACCAGCACGGCGTCGGCGGTGTCGACGATGATCAGGTTATCCACACCCACGGCAGCCACTAGCCGGCCTTCGCTCTGCACGAAGTTGTTGTGACTGTCGATGAACACCGCTTCGCCGCTGGCGCGATTGTTGTCGGCATCGGCCGGTACCAGTGCGGCCACGGCGCCCCATGAACCAATGTCGCTCCAGTCGAAACCGGCGGGCACCACCACGACTTTGTCCGAGCGTTCCATCAACGCGTAATCGATGGAGATGTCGGTGATTTCAGCGAACAGCGCTGCTGACAGTTCCTGTTGCAGACAGCCGACGGTTTCCACCGGGGCGCTGGCCTCCATGCAGACGCGGGTCTGTTCCAGCAACTCCGGCGCGTACAATTGCAGCTCGTTGATCAGGGTCGCGGTGGTGAAGCAGAACATGCCCGAGTTCCACAGGAAGTTGCCGCTTTCCAGGTAATGCGCGGCGGTTTGCAGGTCGGGCTTTTCCACGAAACGCTGCACTTTTGCCGCGCCTTTGGCATCCAGTGGCGCGCCGGTTTCGATGTAGCCGAAGCCGGTTTCCGGGGCGGTCGGCAGCACGCCGAAGGTCACCAGATAACCGTCCTTCGCCAGGTTGACCGCGTGTTCGACGGCGCTCTTGAGGGCTTGCTGATTAACGATCAAATGGTCGGCGGGCATCACCACCATGATCGCGTCGTCACCGTGCAACGCTTGCAGTGACAAGGCCGCCGCAGCAATCGCCGGGGCGGTGTTGCGCCCGGTCGGCTCCAGCAGGAAGTGTCCGCGATGGCGCGACACGTGGGCGGCGCAATAGTGATCCTTGCTCTGGAAGTAGTATTCGCGGTTGGTCACCGTAACGATGTCGCCCCAGCCGTCCAGCAATGCGGCGGCACGCTGATAGGTCTTGCCCAGCAGCGACTGGCCGTCGGGCAGGGTCATGAACGGCTTGGGATGGCCCTCGCGGGACACCGGCCACAGACGAGTGCCGGCGCCGCCGGACAGAATCACGGGGATCAGCATGGCCTACTCCTTGGCGACGCGTTTCATGTCCGCATCCATCATCATGCGGATCAGGGTGTCGAGGTCGGTTTTCGGTTTCCAGCCCAGCACGCGCTGCGCCTTGGCCGGGTTGCCAAGCAGCACTTCGACTTCGGCGGGGCGGAAGAACGCCGGGTCGATCTTCACGTAATCGCGGTAGTTCAAACCGACGTGATCGAAAGCGATGCGGCACATCTCGCGCACGGTGGTGGTGATGCCGGTGGCGACCACGAAATCGTCAGGTTTGTCCTGCTGCAGCATCAGCCACATGGCTTCGACGTAGTCACCGGCAAAGCCCCAGTCGCGTTTGGCGTCGATGTTGCCCAGGGCCAGTTCCTGCTGCTTGCCCTGTTTGATGCGGGCAGCGGCGTCGGTCACCTTGCGGGTGACGAATTCAATGCCGCGCAGCGGCGATTCATGGTTGAACAGGATGCCGCTGCTGGCGTGCAGGTCGAAACTTTCACGGTAGTTGACGGTGATCCAGTGGCCGTAGAGTTTGGCTACACCATAGGGGCTGCGCGGGTAGAACGGCGTGTTCTCGTCCTGCTGCTCAGCCTGGATCAGACCGAACATTTCGCTGGTCGAGGCCTGATAGAAACGTGTGTGCGGGCTGAACTGGCGGATCGCCTCGAGCAGGTGGGTCACGCCCAGGCCATCGACGATGCCGGTGGTCACCGGTTGATTCCAGGACGCGGCGACAAAGCTTTGCGCGGCCAGGTTGTAGACCTCGTCCGGCGCCGACTTGATCACCGCGCGCTGCACCGAGCAGGCATCGGCCATGTCACCGTCAAGGTAGACGATGTCGCTTTCGACGCCCATCTCGCGCAGGCGCCAGCGTGAATCGCTGCTGCGCCGTGCGACCAGACCGTGAACCTTGTAGCCCTTGTCGAGCAGCAGTCTGGCCAGATAAGCGCCGTCCTGGCCGGTGATCCCTGTGATCAGTGCACTTTTCATTCTTGTCGTACTCGCTGCTCCCAGTCGGACAGGATCGCCCGCAGGGATTGTTGTGTTGTAATTTTCGGCGCCCATCCCGTGACTTGGGCAAGCCTTGCATGACTGCCGCAAACGCGACGCTGATCCGCGCGGCGCATGCGCGCCGGATCCTGGACCAGTTGCAGGTCGACCTCGGCAAGGTCGGCCATTTGCTCGATCAAACTGCGGATGCTTTGCTCGCGGCCCGAGCAGATGTTGTAGACCTGCCCCGGCGTGCCTTTTTCCAGCAAGGCGAAATACGCCGCGATCACATCGCCGACATCGAGGAAATCGCGCGTGACGTCGATGTCGCCGACCTCCAGTTGCGCGGCTTGCAGGCCTTGTTTGATGCGGTTGATCTGGCGTGCTGCACTGGCGATGACAAAGTTGTCTTTCTGCCCGCTGCCGATGTGATTGAACGGCCGCGCCACCAGCACCGGCCAGCCTTCGCTCAGGCCCCACTGCAGGCTGAGAAACTCTGCCGACAGTTTGCTCACCGCGTACGGATTGCGCGGGCAGGGCGGTTGCAGTTCGGTAATGGGCAGGGCGCTCTCGTCGACTTGTCCATAGACGTCGCCGGAACTGACATACAGGAACGTCCCGCGAAAGCCACGGGCCTTGAGGGCCTGCAACAGATTGAGGGTACCGAGCAGATTGATTTCGAGCGTTCGGCCCGGGTCACGGAAAGCTTCGGGAACGAAGGTCTGACCGGCCAGGTGAATCACTGCGTCGGGCAATTGTGGCCACAGATCGGTGAGGCTGGTCGCAGCCGTGAGATCGTAGGGCGCCGCCGCAGACAGCAGTTCCCACGTCGAGCCAGGCTGTTCCAGATGCGACTGGAGATGTTGTCCCACGAACCCACTGAGGCCCGTGATGAACAGACGTTTTTTCAAACACTGACCCCTTGGTCTTTAACATTCGCCACTTTCCCATAGGCTTTGGGGGAGGAGTCGTCAGGCCGGATAAAAAAGTCTGACGGGACAATCGGCGAAGTCATTGTTGTAGTTATTTGTTACCAATCTGTGCCAAATGCTCGGCAATTTCAACACCGCAAACCGTGACCGGTCAGTTCTCGTCAGCGTAGCCCTATTTATTCTTGTCGGGCGGTTCCCGGATTCGCAAAGGATGTGTTTAGAATGGCCCTCGTCGCCATCTCCCCGGATTCGCCGGGGATGTTGCGCAACAGGGTGAAACCAGCCACTAAAACAAGAACGAAGACGAGCTCAGGACGAAGGACGAGCAGCGGTGATCCCGACTCGATTCAGCGCCTGGCCGTCATAGCGTGAAACTGCCGGGATGGTGGTGTCACCGTGGGATGCCATGAATTTCATTCTTTACTCGGACGTCAATGACCGCTCCATCAGCCAGAGTCTGGGGCGTCCGGAATACAGCTATTACTTCGTGCTCAAGGCCTACCGTCCTGTGCTGGAAAGCCTTGGACAGGTGCACGTCGTGTCGTCGGCGGCTGAAGTCGACCCGTTGTATCGGCAGTTGCAACTGGCCGGTCAGGAATGCCTTTTTCTTTCGTTTGCGCCGCCGCATAAAACCCCGACCGATCTGCAATGCCCCGTGGTCTGCGTGATCGCGTGGGAGTACGACTCGATCCCGGATGCCCCTCGCGATGACGATACGCGGCACGACTGGAGCCGGCTGCTGGCCAGCCATGGTCGGGCGATCACACTGTCCAGTCACACCGCACAAGCCATTCGCCGGACCATGGGCGAAGATTTCCCGGTCTTGGTATTGCCGACACCTTTGTGGGAAGGCTTCGCCGGGGTGCGCCGGCAGTTCCCGCCTGCTGCGGTGAACCCGGGCGCGGTGTTGCAGATCAAGGGCTGCATCATCGACAGCCGCACGCTCGGTTTGTCCGCCGATGGGCTGATCGCACCCGCCGTCGATGTGCAGGAGCCGCAGCCCGACGCGGTGGTTACGCCCGAAGCAGCGCCATTACCGCCACTGACCTTGCGCCGACGTGCGTTCATCACCAAACACTACCTGCGCGAAAGTTATCGCGCCGCCGCGACCCCGACTGACCACGGGCCGCTGTTTTTGCTCAAGCACAATCTGTTGCTGTGGTATCGCGAAGCCGTTCGCGACTTGCTGCCGCTCGCCCTGCGCCGCCAGCTCTTCCGGTTGCGTAGCCCGGCCCCCGAGCCGTTGCCGCCGGCCGTCATCGTCGAAACACCGCCGGTGGTCGAGCATCCGCAGGCCAGCCTGCCGGACACCAGTGCCACGGTACAGACCGAGGTCAGCGGTGTGGTCTATGTGAGCGTGTTCAACCCTGAAGATGGACGCAAGAACTGGCATCACCTGATCACGGCGTTCTGCTGGGCCATGCGCGATGTCGAAGATGCCACGCTGGTGCTGAAGATGACGCAGAACGAGCTGGCGACTTACTACGTACACCTGATCACCTTGTTATCGCAGCTGTCGCCCTTCGCCTGCCGGGTGGTGGTCATGCACGGCTATCTGGAGGACGAAGAATTCGCCAGGCTCTACGGTGCTGCCAGTTTCTACGTCAACGCGTCCCGCTGCGAAGGTTTGTGCCTGCCACTGATGGAATTCATGTCCTGCGCTCGTCCGGTGATCGCGCCGGACCACACGGCAATGCACGACTACATCGACGAGCGCGTCGGCTTCATCGTCAAGTCCAGCCGTGAGCCGACGATCTGGCCGGATGACGTGCGGATCCTCTACCGCACCCTGCGCCATCGTCCGGATTGGGGCTCGTTGAAAACCGCCTACGAAAACAGTTACACCATGGCCAAAAACGATCCGGTGGCTTATCAGGCCATGGCCCTGGCGGCCAATGAGCGCATGCGCGAGTACTGCAGCTTTGCCCCGGTGCAGCAGCGTCTGGCGCAGTTTTTTCAACTGACGCCGAGTGCAAGCCCGCAGTTGATCGCCGAGGCGGGGACTGCATCATGCTGATCATCATTCATTCGGAAACCAACAAGAGCAACATCCAGCAGAACCTCGGCCGGCCCGAGTACAGCTATTACTTCGTGCTCAAGGAATTCCGCCCGGTGCTGGAACGCCTTGGGCAAGTGATTGAAGTGAGCAACCCGGACGAACTGGTTGATCGCCTGTACTTCGATTGTCTGAGCCGTGGCGAAGCGTGCGTGTTTCTGTCGTTCTCGCCGCCGCATCGCACACCGATTCATTACGCCTGCCCGACCATCCCGGTATTTGCCTGGGAATTCAGCACTATCCCCACCGAGAGCTGGCACGGCGAGCCACGTCACGACTGGCGCGTGGTATTGAACGCCTGCGGCATGGCGATTACCCATTCGAGTTTCACGGTGAACGCGGTCTGCGACGTGATGGGTGCGGACTATCCGATCTGCGCGATACCCGCGCCAGTCTGGGACCGTTTTGCCGCACGCGGTGCGCAGTTGCGCAAGCAGCCTGTGGTCGAAGCGGTGCAGTTGAAGTTGCGTGGCCTGTTGCTCGACAGCCGCACGGTGGATCTGCGCGCGTACGGTCCGCCGGGGTTGTGCGAAGGCACGCCAATATCGTTTGCCGGGCCGCCGCAGGACTGCCAGCTGCAACTGGACGGCGTGGTCTACACCTCGGTGTTCAACCCGTACGACGGGCGCAAGAACTGGCAGGACATGATCAGTGCCTTCTGCACCACGTTCCGTGACGTCGCCGATGCCACCCTGGTGCTGAAGCTCACGCACCATGACATCGCCAATGCCCTGAATGACATGCTGCATCACCTGTACAAGAACCAGTCCTACCAGTGCCGGATCGTGCTGATCCACGGTTATCTGGCGGACGCCGACTACGAAGCGCTGGTGCAGGCCACCAGCTATGTGGTCAACAGCTCCTATGGCGAAGGGCAGTGTCTGCCGCTGATGGAGTTCATGTCCTGCGGCAAACCGGCGATCGCCCCGCTGAACACGGCGATGGCCGACTACGTCGACAGCGACAACGCGTTCATCGTTGATTCCACCGACGAGCTTACGGCATGGCCCCACGACCCACGCGCGGCTTACCGTACCTTGCGCTACATGACCGATTGGGACTCGTTGTGCGCTGCGTACCGCGACAGTTATGAGGTGGCAAAAAACGACGTTGAACGCTATGCGCGAATGTCCGGGCATGCCGTTCACAACCTGCAGAAGTTCTGCAGTCAGGCGAGTGCAGAAGAACGCCTGCGGAGGTTTTTTGCGCAGCGCGCGCAGGCCCTCAAGCCGTTGTCCGTGGAAGCCTCGGGCGCATGATCCGGCGTCTGCTCGCACGCTTGCTCCCGGCTCCGTCGCCTGCTGCACCTGAGCCAAGCGCGCAGGTCTCGCCACGGGATGTGGGGTTGCATGACGCGATTCTCGACGGCTGGTTTTTGCCGGGCAGCGGCGAGTTGCTCAAGGGCTTCGCGATCACGGCTGACGACACCTTGCTCGACGTCGGTTGCGGCGAGGGCGTGGCGACGCTGTTCGCTGTGCGGCAGGGCGCCTCGGTGATCTTCACCGACAGCGAACATGACAAGGTTCGCGATCTGGCCCGGCAGGTGGAGGCGCAGAGCACAAAGCCGAATCTGGGGCTGGTCAGCAATAGCCTGCCATTGCCGCTGGCCGCCGGTTGCGCGAGCAAAGTGGTATGCATGGAAGTGCTGGAGCATATCGATCAGCCGGAACCGTTCATGGCCGAACTGGTGCGCATGGGCCGTCCCGGTGCGCAGTATCTGCTGAGTGTGCCGGCACCGGTGGGCGAGCACCTGCAACAAGGCATCGCCCCGGCCAGTTATTACCAGACGCCCAATCATGTGCAGATTTTCACCGAGCAGCGCTTTGCCGAACTGGTGGAGAACGCCGGGCTGGTGATCGAGCATCGGCAGGCCAGCGGCTTCTTCTGGGTGATGGGCATGATCTTCTTCTGGGCCAGTGAACGCGCTGCCGGCCGGGACCTCGGTGGCGCGGTACGCGACCGGATTCAGGCGCCGTATCCGCCGCTGATGGAAAGCTGGGCACGGACCTGGCAAGACCTGCTGGCGCAGCCCGACGGTTTGGCGATCAAGCAGATGCTCGACCGCTTCATGCCCAAGAGCCAGGTGATCATTGCCCGCAAACCGCTGGCTGGCGAAACCTGCACCGGGGGCCAGCCATGAGCACCAGGCGGATCATGGACATCGAGGTGCTGCGTGCGATTGCGGTGCTCGGCGTGCTGTTCCATCACTTGCAGGGCAGCCTGTTCACCGACACCGTGCCGCTGCTGGAAAAAATCCACGCCTGGGCGCAACCGTGGTGGGGCGTCGATCTGTTTTTCGCGATCTCAGGCTTCGTCATCGCGCGCAGCCTGATCCCCGCGCTGCAAGGCTGCACCACGCGTCAGGAGTGCTGGCAGCAGACGCGCAATTTCTGGCTGCGCCGGGTGTTTCGCCTGTTGCCGTCGGCCTGGTTGTGGCTGGCGCTGATCCTGCTGGCATGTGTGTTTCTCAACCGCTCCGGGGCCTTTGGCAGCTTGCACGCCAACCTGCAGGCGACGCTGGCGGGGGTGTTGCAGTACGCCAATTTCCGATTTGCCGACAGCTTTTTTCATTACGAATACGGCAGCAGTTTTGTCTACTGGAGCCTGGCGCTGGAGGAGCAGTTCTACCTGCTGTTCCCGCTGCTGATTGTGCTGTGCCGCAAGCATCTGGTCTGGGCCTTGCTGGCGCTGGTGGCGGTGCAACTGTTCACCCTGCGCACGCCGTTGCTGATGGTGGTGCGCACTGATGCCCTGGCGCTCGGCGTGCTGCTGGCGCTGTGGAGCGCGCAACCTTCCTGGCAGCGCTGGCAGCCGACGTTTCTGCGGCGGCCGTGGGTCGGGGTATCAGTGCTGATCGGCGTGGCACTGCTGATGAGTTTCATGGCCACCGACCGTTTCACCTTCGCGCCTTACCGCATCGGCTCGATTGCCGTGCTCGGCGCGCTGCTGGTGTGGATCGCTTCGTACAACCGCGATTACCTGCTGCCGGCGGGCCATTTGCAGCGGCTGATGGGGTGGATCGGCAGTCGTTCCTACGGCATTTACCTGATTCATATCCCGGCCTATCTGCTGGTGCGGGAGCTGATTTTCCGGCTGCAGGCTGCCGGTTTGCCGAGCCCGGCCGGGCACCCGATGCTGACTGTGCTGATCGCCTTAGGCCTGATCGTGCTGCTCAGCGAGCTGAACTACCGCTTCATCGAAATGCCGATGCGCAATCGCGGTGCCGCCCTGGTACGGCGCCTCGACACGTCCCGAACTGCCGTTTCAACCCCCGGAGCCACCTCATGCTGAGCCTATTGAAAAAACTCACGGCGGCGACGCCTGCACCGGTCCCCGCGCAACCTGTCGCCCCGGTGGCGGATAAGGTCGATCCGTACATGCTCGGCCTCTACGATGCCAAGCTCAGCGGCTGGTTCAACCAGGAGACCGGCGAGCTGTTCAAGGGCTTCCCGGTGACCGCCGATGACACCTTGCTCGATGTCGGCTGTGGTGACGGCGGCAACGTGCATTTTTGCGGCATGCGCGGGGCGAAGATCATCATCGCCGACATCGACGGCGCCAAGGTCGAGGCCACCCGCCAACGCCTGAGCGATACCCCGGCGCGCAGCGTCGAGTGCCACGTCACCGACTGTAATCCGTTGCCGATCGCCGACGGCACCGCTACCCGAGTGGTCTCCACCGAAGTCATCGAGCATGTCGACGACCCGGCGCAGTTTCTCGCCGAGCTGGTGCGGGTCGGCCAGTCCGGTGCGCTGTACCTGCTGAGCGTGCCGCACCCAAGCTCGGAAGATTTGCAGAAGGACATTGCGGCGCCGGAGTATTTCCAGAAGCCCAACCACATTCGCATCATCAGTGAAGATCAGTTCAAGACACTGGTCAGCGACGCCGGGCTGGAGATCATCAGCCACAGCCAGTACGGTTTTTACTGGTCGATGTGGATGCTGTTGTTCTGGGAAGCCAAGGTCGATTTCAGCAACCCTGATCACCCGTTGCTCGAGCATTGGGCCAACACCTGGCAAGCGGTGCTCGATTCGCCCCGTGGTGCGCAGATCAAGCAGGCGCTGGACGCGGTCGTGGCGAAGAGTCAGGTGATCATTGCCCGCAAGCCTTGAGTCGCTCCTCCAGGGATTTGTGTACCCTGCATTTTTGTATCGGCAGGGAATAAACATTTCATGCGGTTCGGCTTTTCGATTTTGATCGCGGCAACGCTGCTGCTCGCGGCTTGCGAGCGGCAGGATGCCCCCGCCCTCGATCAACAACTTTATATCTGGCAACGTCAATGGACGCCGGCCCATGACGCCGCCCTGCGCGAAAGCCGCGAGAGCTTCTCGACACTGCGCGTGCTGGCCTTGCAGGCATTCCCCAATGACGGCTGGCATCGGGCGCAAATCGATGCGCCGTTGCTCAAGCGCGATGGCCGACCGCTGATTGCGGTGGTTCGTCTCGACGGTCAGCTCAAGGCGCTCGATCAGCAACAGGTGAGCGCACAGATCCTTCAGATGCTGGCTGACTGGCAAGCGCAGGGCCTGACGGTAAGCGGGGTCGAGATCGATCACGACGCCGGTAATGCGCGTTTGCTGGCGTACAGCGAATTTCTCGTGCATCTGCGTGGCGCATTGCCGGCCAACTTGCCGCTGAGCATCACTGCGTTGCCGGCGTGGCTCGACAGTTCGCAACTGCCGGCACTGCTGGCCAGCGTCGACAGCAGTGTGCTGCAGGTGCACGCGGTCAGCGATCCGCGTCGTGGTCTGTTCGACCCCGAGCAGGCGCGGCGCTGGGCCAAGGCCTGGGGGCGAGTGAGCGACAAACCGTTTTATCTGGCGCTGCCGGCCTACGGCGTGGCGCTGTTGCCGGATGCCGATGGCGTTCCGGTGGTGGAAAGTGAAGTGCCACTCGAGCGCGGCGGCCAGCGGCGCGAATTGCTCGCCGATCCGCAACAACTGAGCCGACTGGCCACTGACATGCGCGAGGATCGCCCGGAACATCTGGCCGGTTTGATCTGGTTTCGTCTGCCGCTACCCAATGATCGCCGCGCCTGGAGCCTCAGTACGCTGCGCGCTGTGGCCCGTGGCGATACGTTGAGCAGCCGGCTCGGTCTGACGTTCAGCGACCACGATGGCCTGCAGGACATCGCCCTGCGCAATGTCGGTAACCTCGACAGTGCCTGGCCCACGCGCATCACCGTCAAGGCCAGCGCTTGCGAGGGCGCCGATGCGCTCGCCGGTTACGCGTTGCAACAAAGCGCGGATCTGCTTACCTTCACCCGCCTGCGCGACGGTCGTCTGCCGGCGGGCGGACAACGCGCCATCGGTTGGGCGCGCTGTGCATTTATTGATCAAGGAGGTTCGCATGTTGACCCGTAACTGGCCCCGCCATCTACTCTGCCTGAGCCTCAGCCTGCCGCTGGGTTCGGCGCTGGCCTGCGGCCCGGACTTTCCGATGCGCCTGCTCGACAATCGTGAGCAAAGCCTGGCCGAACTGCCGGAGGGCAACTTCAACTTCGAGATCAGCCGCCTCGGCAAAACCATTGCCGGGCTGAAGAACGTCACTGCCGCGACGCACAATCCCGACGACATGTACGGTGACGAAAGCGAGCCTGCGGCGCTTCGCGAAAAAGCCGAACAGGTGGGTCTGAGCGCCGAGCAACAAGCACTGGTCAAGCAACTGCGCGGCCTGACCGACGCGCGTCAGGTCGAGGCGCAGGGCGCCAGTCTGCCGGCGGAAATCCGCTTGTACGTGGCCGGCGCGGTGGCGTTTGCCACTGGCGATCATCCGCTGGCGATCGAATACTTCAACAAAGTGCTGGCGCTGCCGGCCGATCAGCGTCCGCTGCGCAGTACTTGGGCGGCTTACTCCCTGGGCCGCGCCTGGTTTGCCATGAGTGCCGAGGCGGGCGATGTCATTGAAGTGCTGGAGGACGCACGCGCAGCCTTCCGTCAGGCCCGACAATTGAGCATCGATGGCTTCAGCGATCCGCTGGAACTCGGTGTCGCCAGTCTCGGTGAGGAGGCGCGAGTGCTGCGCAACGCCGGTGACTGGAACGGCGCCATTGAACTGTATGAAGCGCAGAACCTGCACGGCTCGGCCGTGGGTTATACCTCGCTGAAACAACTGATGAATGAGCTGGCCGAACTGCCCGAGCCGCAACTGGCCAAGTTGCTGGAGCGCAAAGCCGTGCAGCAACTGGTTACCGCTTCGTTGATCAGCCGCATGGGTTGGTCATTCGACGAACAACCGCCGAACGAGAAGAAACTGATCAAGCTGCTGCAGAACAGCACCCGTGGCAGCCTGGAAAACGCCGATCGACTGGCGGCGATGAATTATCAACAGGGTGATTACGCCAGCGCCAAAGCCTTCCTTGAAAATGCCGGTGACGGCGGACTGGCGTGGTGGTTGCGGGCCAAGCTGGCGGTGCGTGACGGTGATAAAAATGCCGCGGCTGCCGCCTATGCCAAAGCTGCGCAGGCTTTCCCGCAGAGCGAGGATTGGGGCTACCGGCGCACCCCGGACTGGGACTTTGAAACCGTCCAGCCGAAATGCCGGGTCGAAGGCGAGAGCGCGATTCTCGCGCTGCAACGTGGCGAATACCTGCAAGCGTTCGTGCAGTTGTATCGCAGCAACAGCATCTACTGGTTCGACGCGGCGACGGTGGCCGAGCGCGTGCTGACGGTCGATGAGCTCAAGCGCTATGTCGATGACAACGTCCCGGCGCCGCCGGCGCTGACCCAGCAGCAGCGCGACAACTATGTGCCGCTGCCGGTCGCCGCCAGCCTGCGCAATCTGCTGGGGCGACGCTTGCTGCGTGAAGGGCATTACGAGGAAGCGGTCGGCTATTTCGACAATCCCGATCTGCAGCACAAGGCCCGTCTGTACGGCGAGCAACGGATGAAGGCTGACGCTGCGTGGTGGCCGTCCAAACGCGCCAGCGCCTTGTACAACGCGGCGTGGACCGCGCGCGAATGGGGCATGGACATTCTCGGTTACGAGATGGCGCCGGACTACGCTACGTTTGGCGGCAACTACAGCCTGGAAAACACCGAGCTGAAAGTCGGGCCGCTGGTGGCCGAGGCTGAAGTCCAGCGCCAGAAGGCCAGTGAAGCGCAGCCGGATGAGCGTTATCACTACCGTTTTGTCGCCACCGCGCTGGCCAGCCGGGCCGCCGATAATTTGCCGCACACCAGTCAGGCGTTTGCGGCGGTGTTGTGTAACGCTGCGGGTTTCAACAGCAGCCTGGAGGAGCAGAGCGCGCTGTATCGGCGTTATGTCAATGAAGGCGCGTACGTGCCGTGGGCGGTGGACTTCGGTAATCAGTGCCCCTATCCGGATTTCGAAAACGCCGACAAGCGTTACGTGACCCAGGTGACCGATGCCGCGCGCACGGTTCTGCGGCCTTACAAATGGCCGGTACAGATTGGCGCGATCGTGCTGGCGGTCGGCGTTGCATTGGCGCTGATCAGCCGGCGCCAACGCAAGACCCGCAAACCCTAAGCCTGCTGAATAAACGTCAGGCGCACGGCAAAGCCGATCAACAGGCTGCCGAACAGCCATTGCTGAACGCGTTGGGCGGTTGGACTGTGTTGCAGCCAACGGCCCAGCGCCGCGCCGGTCAGGGCATAGGCACTGTCGAACAGCAGCCCGATGCCCACCAGCAACCCGCCGAGGGTGGCAAATTGGGTCAGCACTGCTGCGCCGTCATTGACGATGAATTGTGGCAACAGCACCGAGCAGAACAGCAAGGCCTTGGGATTGAGCAGATTGGTCAGCAGGCCACGGCGAATCGCCTCGCGCCATTGTCCTTGGGTGTCAGTCACGGCAGCCGTATTCAGGTTCGGCAGCAAGCTGCTGCGCAAGCATTGAATGCCGATCCACAGCAAGTACGCCGCACCAGCCAGGCGCACCAGATCAAACGTCCATGGCGCCGCCTTGAACAGCGCGGCCAGCCCCAGCGCCGCCAATGCCACGTGACAGCCCCGGGCGATCGCCAGGCCAACGGCGGTTGCCAGCGCCGCACCGCGACCCTGGCGGGCACCGGTTTGCAGCAACAGAATCATGTCCGGGCCGGGCAACAGGAAGACCACCGCCAATGCCAGAAAAAACAGCCAGAAACTCGTCATGTCGCAGCCCTTTCGTTATCGATTCGGTGAGCAAAGTCTATGGCGCAAGGGCGGGGCAGGTGCTTGCGAAGTCAGCTTCAAAAAGCCACAGGATTGGCATAACCTGCTTTCTTTTTGCCCCTTGACCAGCAGGATCTGCCAACCATGAAACTCGACGCTTTTGATCGCAAGATTCTCGCGGCGCTGCAGCGCAACGGACGCTTAAGTAACGTCGAACTGGCGGATGAGATCGGCCTGTCGGCGTCACCGTGCCTGCGTCGGGTGCGGATGCTCGAGGAGGCCGGGGTGATTCGTGGCTACCAGGCCAACCTCGATCGCGATGAAGTGGGACTGGGGCTGACGGTGTTTGTCGGGGTCAAGGTCGAGCGCCACAACGATGAGCAGGCCGAAGCCTTTTACGCGGCGGTCACGGCACTGCCGGAGGTGATTTCAGCGTTTCTGGTGTCCGGGGAATCGGACTTTCTGTTGCAAGTGGTGGTGCCGGACCTGCGCGCGTATGACCGCTTTCTCAGCGGCTGTCTGCTGAAGCTGCCGGGGGTGAGTGACATTCGCAGCAACTTTGCGATTCACACGGTGAAGACGCCGGGGGCGTTGCCGTTGGGGCATCTTCCGCGGTAGAGCGGGTTGCTCCCACATTCGACCGCAGTCCTTCAGCAGGAACACGGTCAACTGTGGGAGCTGGCTTGCCAGCGATAGCGGTGTGTCAGCGACCGCAACGGTTACAGGACTGACGCCATCGCTGGCAAGCCAGCTCCCACAGGGTTTGGGTGACCACCTACATCTGCGTCGCCATCCCCTCGACATTCATCGCCGCCTGACGCAGCGCCTCGGAGCGAGTCGGGTGCGGATGGCAGGTCAGCGCGATGTCTTCGGCCGAGGCGCTGAACTCCATGGCCACGCAATATTCACCAATCATTTCGCTGACGCTCGGGCCGACCAGGTGCACACCGAGGATTTCGTCCGTGCGTTCGTCGGCGAGGACTTTGGCAAAGCCTTCGGTTTCGTGATTGATCTTCGCCCGACTGTTGGCGGTGAACGGGAATTTGCCGACTTTGTAGGCACGTCCTTCGGCCTTCAGTTGCTCTTCGGTCTTGCCGACGCTGGCCAGTTCCGGCCGGGTGTAGATGACGTTGGGAATCAAGTCGTAATTGACCTCGCCGGCCTTGCCGACGATTTGTTCCACGCAGGCCATCGCTTCGTCTTCGGCCTTGTGCGCGAGCATCGGCCCGGACGTTACGTCGCCGATTACCCAGACGCCATTGGCTTCGGTGCGGTGCTGGCGGTTAGCGAGCATGCCACGCTTGTCGGTGCTCAGGCCGACGTTCTCCAGGCCCAGGCCTTTGGTGTACGGGCGCCGGCCGATCGCGACCAGTACGTAGTCGGCTTCCAGTAGCTCGGCGCTGCCGCCCGCTGCAGGTTCGACGCTGAGCTGCACACCGTTGGCCGAGGTCGTGGCACTGGTGACCTTTGAGCTCAATTTGAAGCTGATGCCTTGCTTGCTCAGCGAACGCTGCAGGGTCTTGCCGGCCTCGGCATCGACGCCCGGACAGATGCGGTCGAGGTATTCGACCACGGTCACCTGGGCGCCGAGACGCCGCCAGACCGAGCCCAGCTCCAGGCCGATTACCCCGGCACCGATGACCACCAGATGCTTCGGTACTTCACTCAGCGACAGCGCGCCGGTGGAGTCGAGGATGCGCTGATTGTCGATCTCGACGCCGGGCAGGGGCGTGGGTTCGGAACCGGTGGCGATGATGATGTCCTTGGCGCTCAGCTCGGTCGTGTTGCCCTGATCGTCGGTCACCGTGACTTTGCCCGGACCCTCGATGTGGCCCCAGCCTTTGATCCAGTCGACCTTGTTCTTGCGAAACAGAAACTCGATGCCTTTGGTCAGGCCGCTCACGCTGTCGTCTTTCTGTTTCATCATTTGCGCGAGGTTGAGCGTGGGTTTGACCTCGATGCCGAGGTTGGCGAACTCCGCACCCATGGCCGCGTCGTACAGCTCCGAAGCATGCAGCAAGGCCTTGGACGGCATGCAACCGACGTTCAGGCATGTGCCGCCGAGGGTGGCGCGGCCTTCCACACACGCGGCTTTCAGGCCCAATTGGCCGGCGCGGATCGCCGCGTTATAACCACCGGGGCCGCCGCCCAGAATGACCACGTCGTAGTGACTCATGCTCTTGCTCCTCGTTGGGGATGCGGATCGCTAAAAGTAGTAGGCGATTAAAATTACGAACGTAATATGTGCGTTTCCGGACATTTCGGTCAAGGCTTCAGGCAAGCGACAGGTTGCGCATCTTTAGATAAGCGAATTTGTGTACGAATATTTCACGCTTTTCGTTATATCGTAACGATTGGACCGATGAATCAATGGCTTTGGGGTGATATGCAAGTCGATCTGGATGTCGATGGCACGCAAGTGACCGGGTTGCCGCGCTTTCAACAAGCGGCTGCGCAGGGGCGACGATTGCGCCGCCTGGCCTTCGGCCTCGGCGGATTGGCCGGGGCAGGGTGGGTGCTGGCGTTATTTGTCGAGCTGTTTGCCGCGCAATCGATCTGGCCGGCCTTGCTGGTGAATCTGGGCGCGGCGTTGCTGGTGCTGGTCGCCGGACTGCAGTCGGCGTGGTGGATGACGCAATGGCGCGCACGGGTCATGCACCCCGTGGCGCAGCAACCGCTGAACGAGGTCGAGCAAACCGCTCCTGACGGCTGGTACGAACGGGTGCTGGAGCGATTGAGTCAGCGCGGTCTGCACCTGCTCGGTCAGATTGGCGCGGCCACGTTGTGGCTGGGCGGCTGGTCAGTGCTGATTGTGCTGGCCATCGGGCAGGTGTGGAATCTGACGTTGCCTGCCGCTGCAGTCGGGTTATCGGCCACGGTGGGCGCCGCGCTGATGTTGCTGTTGGGTTTCGGCTTGCTGGTGCTGGAGCGGCAACTGGCTCAGGAAAACCCGGCGCAATGGCCGGAAGCCGGGTCTCTCGCGCAACTTGCGCGGGTGGCGATCATCAGTCTGGTACTGGGGGCGTTGTGCCTGCTGTTCGCCAGCGAGGCTTCGGTGTGGCCCGTGCGCCTTGCGGTATTGATCGGGATCTTGCCGGGATTGATCGCGATCGAGTTGCTATTGCGCGCAGTTCTGTCGGTATTCAGCCCTCGACGCGAGCAGCTGGAACCGACCCTGCTGGCGCGCAGTTTTGTTGCCGATATGCTGCGTTGGCCACCACAGCCGTTACTCGCTTTGCAGCACGAATTGCACAACCGTTTCGGCATCGATTTGCGCCAGATCTGGGCGTTCAGCTATATGCGCCGCGCTTTTCTGCCGGTGCTGGCGCTGGTCGCCGCCGTCGGTTGGCTGCTGACCGGGATCCACGAAATCCCGCTGCAAGGGCGCGGTATCTACGAGCGCTTCGGCAAACCGGTACAAGTCTTTGGCCCTGGCTTGCACGCCGGTTTGCCGTGGCCACTGGGCCGTGTATTGAGCGTCGAGAACGGCGTGGTGCACGAATTGGCAACCAGCGTCGGCGATGCTCCGGCGCCAACCCAGGCTGAGCCTGCCGAAGGCCCGGCGCCGATGACCGCCAACCGCTTGTGGGATGCCAGTCACGTTAACGACAAATCCCAAGTGATCGCCAGCAGCCGTGGCGATCAGCAGAGCTTTCAGATCGTCAACATGGACGTGCGCTTCGTTTATCGCATTGGTCTGAGTGATCAGGATGCTTTGGCCGCGACTTACAACAATGCCGATGTGCCGACGCTGATTCGCAGCACCGCGAGCCGGATTCTGGTGCACGATTTTGCCTCGCGTACCCTCGACGGTCTGCTCGGTGCTGACCGGGTAGGGCTGGGCGAAGAAATCGGTCGCGCGGTGCAAGGCGATCTGCAGAAGCTCAACAGCGGCGTGGAAATTCTCGCCACCGTGGTCGAAGCGATTCACCCGCCAGCCGGCGCCGCCAATGCTTATCACGGTGTGCAAGCGGCACAGATCGGCGCGCAGGCGTTGATCTCCCGTGAGCGCGGCGCTGCGGCTGAAGCCAGTAACCAGGCGTTGTTGCAGGCCAGCCTTGCCCGTGATCAGGCCAGTGCCAGCGCTCGCGAAATCAACGCCACGGCGCAGGCGGCAGACCTGAAGTTCAGCGCTGAACAGAAAGCTTATGCCAGCGCTGGTCAGGCGTTCGTGCTGGAGCAATACCTCAGCCAACTTAGCCACGGTCTGAGCAAAGCCAAACTGTTGGTACTCGACCACCGATTAGGCGGCAGCAGCAATGCGCCGACCATCGACCTGCGTACGTTCACGCTGCCGGCTGATCCGACGCCCGCGCGCACCACCGCTCAACCAGGAGTTGCCCCTTGAGCCAGTCGCACACTCACGATTCCCATGATCACAGCGGCCACGATCACGGCCACGCCGGGCATCACCATCATCATGGGCATCATCACCATCACCACGGTGCACCGGAAGACGCGGGACCGTTCCCTTGGCGGCGGATGGGCTGGGCGCTGTTGCTGGTGGGGTTTGCCATTGCGGCGGCGAGCCTGGTGCAAGTGCGCTCGGGTGAAGCCACGGTCATCACCCGTTTCGGCAATCCTTCACGGGTGCTGCTTGAACCCGGTTTGAGCTGGCGCTGGCCGGCGCCGTTCGAAGCGGCTATCCCGGTGGATCTGCGCCTGCGCACCACCTCCAGCGGTTTGCAGGATGTCGGCACTCGCGACGGTTTGCGCATCATCGTTCAGGCCTACGTGGCGTGGCAGGTGCAGGGCGATCCGGACAACGTGCAGCGTTTCATGCGCGCGGTGCAGAACCAGCCGGACGAAGCGGCGCGGCAGATCCGCACCTTTGTCGGCTCGGCGCTGGAAACCACCGCCAGCAGTTTCGACCTGGCGGATCTGGTGAATACTGATGCCGGCAAAGTGCGTATTGCCGATTTCGAGGCGCAACTGCGTCAGCAGATCGACCAGCAGTTGCTGGCCACTTACGGTGTGCGCGTGGTGCAGGTGGGCATCGAACGCCTGACCTTGCCTTCGGTCACGCTCACCGCCACGGTCGATCGGATGCGCGCCGAGCGTGAAACAATTGCCACCGAACGCACCGCCATCGGCAAGCGGGAAGCTGCACAAATTCGTTCTGCTGCCGAGCGCGATGCGCGAATTGTTCAGGCTGACGCGACAGTTAAAGCCGCAGAAATCGAAGCGCAATCCCGAGTCGAAGCGGCGCAAATTTATGGCCGTGCCTACGCTGGATCGCCGCAGTTGTACAACCTGCTGCGTTCGCTGGACACCCTGGGCACTATCGTCACGCCGGACACCAAGCTGATCCTGCGTACCGACGCCGCGCCATTCCGCGTGCTGGTGGACGGCCCGCCGAATGTCGAAAACAAATCCGGATCGCAGCCATGAGTGATGAAGTTCCACGTGGAACACATTCGCTGAGCAGTCCGTGGATTCAGGCTGGACGTTTGGCGTTTTTTGCCTTGTACGCGGTCACGGTGTTGGCCGCGTTGGCGTGGGCGTTTTCCAATGTGCGGCAGATCGATCCGCAGAATCGCGCCGTGGTTCTGCACTTTGGCGCACTGGAACGCATCCAGAATGCCGGGCTGTTACTGGCCTGGCCACAGCCGTTCGAGCAGGTGGTTTTACTACCGGCAGCGGATCGGGTGATTGAGCGTCGAGTGGAAAACCTGCTGCGCAGCAGTGAAGCGATCAGGGCTGATCGTGTAGCGACTTTCGCTACACCGCTGAGCGATGCACTGGCCGGTTCCGGTTACTTGCTGACGGGGGACGCCGGCGTGGTGCAACTGGATGTGCGGGTGTTTTACAAAGTGACCGACCCTTACGACTTCGTCCTGCAGGGTGATCATGTGCTGCCGGCACTGGATCGGCTGGTCACCCGTAGCGCTGTGGCTTTGACCGCTGCGCGGGATCTAGACACGATTCTGGTTGCCCGACCGGAGTTGATCGGTGCCGATAATCAGGCAGCCGAAAGACGTGAGCGTCTGCGCGGTGATCTGGTGCAAGGCATCAACAAGCGCTTGGCTGAGTTGAAGGCGAGCGGGCAGGGCATCGGCATTGAAGTGGCGCGGGTCGACGTGCAGTCGAGTCTGCCGGACCCTGCGGTCAGCGCTTTTAATGCGGTTCTGACCGCCAGCCAGCAAGCCGACAAAGCCGTCGCCAACGCACGCACCGAAGCAGAAAAACTCACCCAGACCGCCAACGAACAAGCCGACCGCACCCTGCAAGTGGCCCACGCGCAGGCCGGCGAACGGTTGGCAAAAGCCGCTGCAGACACCGCCACGGTACTGAGCTTGGCCAAGGCGCAACAACAGGGTACCGACCCGCAGATGCTCCTGCGGCTGTACCGTGAACGCATGCCGAAGATTCTCGGCCAGGCCGGTTCAGTGACCACGGTCGATCCGAAAGACGATTCCCGCCTGATCATTCAGGGAGCCAGCAAATGACTGCGACCACTGCCGCACCGAGCCTGTTGTCCTCGGCCGAACAGCGCCGCGCCGCACGGCAATTGACCCTGGCGATGCTCGCCCTTGGCTTGCTCGGCCTCGGTCTCCTCTGGCGCTGGCTGTTACCGGAGCAAACCGGTGTCAGTCAGTTGCTGCTGGGTTTCGCTTCTCTATTGGTGGCGGTGCCGGTGATGCGCTCGGCGTGGTACAGCCTGCGCTACCCAAGCCTGCACGGCATCACCGATCAATTGATCGCCCTGGCGATGCTCGGTGCGTGGGCGACCGGCGATCTGCTGACCGCCGCGTTGCTGCCGATCATCATGATCTTCGGCCACGTGCTGGAAGAGCGCAGCGTGATCGGCTCGCAGGAAGCGATTCACGCCCTCGGCCAGTTGACCCGCAGCCACGCGCGCAAGATTCAGACCGATGGCTCGATCATCGAGGTCGATAACGGCACGCTTAAACCTGGCGACACGGTAGAGGTGCGCGCCGGAGATCGGGTGCCAGCGGATGGTCGAGTGTTGTTCGGCCAGGCCAGCCTCGACACAGCGTCGATTACCGGTGAGTCGGTTCCGGTGGAAACGGCGGCAGGCATGACGGTGTTTGGCGGCGCGATCAACCTCGACGGCTTGCTGCGCATCGAGGTGACCCGTACCGGCGATCAATCGACGCTGGGCAAAGTCATTGCGCTGATGCAGAACGCCGAGCGCTCGAAGCCGCCCATCACGCGCCTGCTTGAGCGCTATGCCGGTAGCTACATGGTGCTGGTGTTGCTGCTGGCGGCGGTGACCTGGTTTGTCACCCATGACGCGCAGGCGATGCTCGCGGTGCTGGTGGCGGCATGTCCCTGCGCTTTGGTGCTGTCGGCACCGGCCACGGCGATTGCCGGCGTGGCGGTGGCGGCGCGCCACGGCATTCTGATTCGCAGTTCGGCGTTCCTTGAGGAGTTGGCAGATCTCACTTCACTGGTGGTCGACAAAACCGGCACGCTGACTTACGGCGCCTTGCGTTTGCAATCGATCAGCAGCCCAAGACTGGATCAGGCCTCGGTAATGGCACTGGCCGCCAGCCTCGGGGCGGCCAGCAGCCACCCGGTCAGCCGCGCGTTGGCTGGGTTGGTCAGTCAGGAACAGAGCCTGCCGCTGACTGATATTCATGAGCGTCAGGGTCTCGGTGTAGTCGCCACGACCGCCCAAGGCGAGGCGGCTTTGGGCCGGCCCGAGTTGTTCGCGCAACTGGGCATCGTCACCACCACCGTTCCCGAGCACGACGGGCCGATTGCCGGATTGGCACTGAACGGCGAATTTGTCGCCTGGCTGTTGCTGGCCGACAGCGTCAAACCGGAAGCTCGCTTTGCCCTCAGCGAATTGCGCGAGCTCGGTCTGGGTCGCCAGTTGCTGTTGACCGGTGACCGCCTGAGTGTCGCGCAGACCCTGGCCCGCGAGGTCGGTCTGCACGAGCTGGAAGCGCAGGCGCTGCCCGAGGACAAACTCAACCGCGTACTGAAGGAAATCGACAACGGATTTCGGCCGATGGTGGTGGGCGACGGCATCAATGATTCGCTGGCGCTGAAGGCTGGTGTGGTCGGTGTCGCAATGGGCGCGGGCGGCGCTGACATCGCGCTGGCCTCGGCGGATATCGTCTTGATCGGCAGTGATCTGCGCCGCCTCGGTACTTGTGTGCGGCTCAGCCGCCAATGCCGACGAACCTTGCAGGTTAACGTGATCATCGGTCTGGGCTGGACCTTGGCGATTGTCATCTTTGCTGCATTTGGCTGGCTCGGCGCGGCCGGGGCGATGATCGCCGCGCTGCTGCACAACCTCAGCACGTTGCTGGTGTTGGGCAATGCCGGACGGCTGCTGCGGTTTCAGGAGCCATTGCTCAAGCTCAAGGACGGTCATTGAAATGAGTGGCAGCGAACTGTGCGCCGAATAGGCAGTCATCTATGTAGAAGGCGCACACGTCATTGCCGGTTTCCGGGTCGAAAACACGGGTTGCATTCCGGCCTGGTGGAGCGTCTGAAACGATAGTCTCGGCTAATTAAATCGATAGCCTGCTATTTTTCAAGGATGGTCTACCCTCAGATCTGACGTCTGAAACAAGGGGGGATTTTCCATGCTCGCGCAACTTCCACCGGCCTTACAGAATCTGCAGCTTCCGCTTCGCCTGCGACTCTGGGACGGCCATGAGTTCAATCTGGGGCCGACGCCCAGCGTCACCATCGTGGTCAAGGACCCGACGATGGTCACCCAGTTCACCCATCCAAGCCTCGACGCGCTGGGGGCGGCGTTTGTTGAAGGCAAGCTTGAACTGGAGGGCTCGATCAGCGAGGTCATCCGGGTCTGCGACGAATTGAGCAGCGCCTTGCTCGATGAAGATGAAGGCGCTCAGCCAGTGCGTGCAGTGCATGACAAGGAAACCGACGCCAAAGCCATTTCCTATCACTATGACCTGTCCAACGCGTTCTATCAGCTGTGGCTGGACAGCGACATGGCGTATTCCTGCGCATATTTCGAAACGGGCAGCGAAACCCTGGAGCAGGCGCAGCAAGCCAAATTCCGTCATCTGTGTCGCAAGCTGCGTTTGCAGCCGGGCGATTACCTGCTGGATGTGGGTTGCGGCTGGGGTGGTCTGGCGCGTTACGCCGCACGTGAATTCGGCGCCAAAGTGTTCGGCATCACCCTGAGCAAGGAACAGCTGGAACTGGCCCGCGAGCGCGTCAAGGCCGAAGGCCTGGAAGACCAGATTGAACTGCAATTGCTCGACTACCGCGACCTGCCGCAGGACGGGCGTTTCGACAAGGTGGTCAGCGTCGGTATGTTCGAACACGTCGGCCACGCCAACCTCGCCGAATACTGCAAAGTCCTGTTTGGCGCGGTGAAGGAGGGCGGTCTGGTGATGAACCATGGCATCACCGCCAAGCACACCGACGGCCGCCCGGTGGGACGCGGTGCCGGCGACTTCATCGAGAAGTACGTGTTCCCCAACGGCGAGTTGCCACACCTGGCGATGATCTCGGCCGAGATCAGCGAAGCCGGGCTGGAGATTGTCGATGTCGAAAGCCTGCGCCTGCATTATGCGCGCACGCTGGATCACTGGAGCGAGCGGCTGGAGGATAACCTCGAGGCCGCCGGGAAACTGGTGCCGGATCAGGCGCTGCGCATCTGGCGCCTGTATCTGGCCGGGTGTGCCTACGCGTTTGCCCGGGGCTGGATCAATCTGCATCAGATTCTGGCAGTGAAGGCTCATCCGGACGGCAGCCATGAACTGCCCTGGACCCGTGACGACATCTACAATCCTTGATGCCTGAACCATGCCCTCTCCCTTGGAGAGGGTGATGGGCTGCTAGAGAATCGGTGAAATAAGCCGGGCGATCCGCATGCCGAGCTGTTGCAGGCGGTGGATCTCCCGGCTTTCTTCTTTAGCAACCTCGTAAGCCTGCTCGAAATCATCGTTGAGCATACGTTCCACGCGGGCGGCGAATTCGCTGTCGACGGTCAGTAGCATCACTTCGAAATTCAGCCGGAACGAACGGTTGTCCAGATTGGCGCTGCCGACGGCGCTGATCTCGCTGTCGATCAACACCACTTTCTGATGCAGGAACCCCGGTTCGTAGCGGAACACCCGCACGCCGGCGCGCACCGCTTCGAATGCATACAGGCTGGACGCGGCGTAGACGATGCGGTGATCGGGGCGCGATGGCAGCAGCAGGCGCACGTCGACGCCGCGCAGCACCGCCAGACGCAACGCGGCGAACACGGCTTCATCGGGAATGAAGTACGGGCTGGTGATCCACACCCGCTCGGTTGCGGCGTGGATCGCTTCGACGAAGAACAGCGAACAGGTTTCGTAGGCGTCGGCCGGGCCGCTGGCCAGCAACTGACAGAGCACGCCGTCGTCCGGGTAAACGTCCGGCAGGATCAGCGGCGGCAATGTGCGCGCGGCCCAGAACCAATCCTCGGCAAATGACTCCTGCATGCAGGCCACGACCGGCCCGCGCACTTGCACATGGGTATCGCGCCATGGCGCCAACGGCGGCTTCTCGCCCATGTATTCATCGCCAACGTTGTGCCCGCCAACAAAGCCGAGCACGCCATCGACCACGACGATTTTGCGGTGGTTGCGGAAATTCACCTGGAAGCGATTGAGCCAGCCGCTACGTGTGGCGAAGGCTTTGACCTCGACACCGCCATCGCGCAACGCCTGTACATAACTGTGGGGCAGGGCGTGGCTGCCGATGCGGTCGTAGAGCAGATAAATCGCCACGCCTTCGGCAGCTTTCTTCAGCAACAGATCGCGCAGGCGCTGTCCGAGGCGGTCGTCATGGATGATGAAGAACTGGATCAGTACGGCTTCGCGCGCTTGATCGATGGCCTGGAAAATCGCCTCGAAGGTCGCGTGGCCATTCACCAGCAGTTGCACTTCGTTATTCGCCAGGCATGGCATCCGCCCCAGTTTGGGCATGGCCCGTAGCGAGGCATAGGCATTTGAGGCGCGGGCGGTGAGGGCTTCTTCGACCCACGGTCGCCAGTTCAACTCGGAAATTGCCTGACGCATCTGTTCGTTGGCCTGGCGCCGTGCCTTGATATAGCCGTCGAATGTGCTGCGGCCGAAAACCAGATAAGGGATGAGTGTCAGGTAAGGAATGAAAATCAGCGACAATGCCCAGGCGATCGAGCCTTGGGCGGTGCGAACGGTCAGCACCGCGTGGATCGCGGCGATCAAGCCGAGGCTATGTATGAGGGCGATCAGATAGCCAAAAATGTGCGGTCCAAAATAATCCATGGGGCAGCCTTGCTCCTGAAGACTCAATGCGTAACAGACCATGTTCCGAGGCGAATGTCGCTATTTAATTGGTGCATGAACCGAAGCAATCGGCCGACGTCTAACGGCCACTACTGATCAGGAGTTTTTTCGATGAACGTTCGTCTGCTGGGTTTGGCGCTGGGCCTGGGTTTGGCAATGCCGGTGGTTGCGCAGGCGCAAATGCTGCAGCCGGGGTTGTGGGAAATGACCTCGAGCAACGTCAAGGTCGATGACCAGCCCATGGATGTGCAATCGATCCTCGGCCAGTTGCAAGGCCAGATGACCCCGCAACAGCGTGCGGCGCTGGAAAAGAACGGAATCAACATCGGCGGCAAGGGCATTCGTGCCTGCCTGACGCCGCAGCAGGTCGCGACCAACGATATTCCGCTGGCCGATCCGCAGTCGGGCTGCAAACAGCAGATCACCGAGCGCACCGGCAACCAGTGGAAATTCCGCTTCAGCTGCCCGAAAGCGCAAGGCACGGGTGTCGCGACGTTCCTCAGTGATCGTGAGTTCACCACCGTGGCCAACGGCACGTTCAATGCGATCGGGATCAACCAGAAGGGCAGTCTGGAAACCCGTGCGGTGTGGTTGGGTCAGGATTGCGGCACTGTGAAGCCAAGAGCTTAAAAGCTTCGCGAGCAAGCTCGCTCCCACAGGGACAGCGCGTTTCCTGATGGGAGCGAGCCTGCTCGCGAAGACGTTCTGTCAGACACCTGATCATTCAGCGCATAAACCGCAGCGGCAGCCCCTGACAGCTTTCGTTGATGCGCTGCTTCCGCCAGGCAATCTGCCCCGACACCAACGTGGTATTCACCCGATAGCGAAAAGTCTTGTCAGCGAACGGCGTCCAGCCGCACTGTGACAGAATCGGTTGCCGCGACACTTCAAGAGCCGCTGGCTCAACCAGCACCAGATCCGCCCAATACCCCTCACGCAAATAACCCCGATCCGGAATCGCAAACAGATCCGCCACGCGATGGCTGGTCTTTGCCACCAACGTGGTGATCGGCAGCACGCCATCGGCCACCAGTTCCAGCAGTGCCGGCAAGGCGTGTTGCACCAGCGGTAACCCGGACGGTGCTTCGGTGTAAGGACGCTGTTTTTCCGCCCAGGTATGCGGTGCATGATCGCTGCCGATCACATCCAGCCGGTTGCTCAGCAGCGCCGCGCGCAAGGCGTCTCGGTCGGCCTGGGTCTTGATCGCCGGGTTGCATTTGATCAGGTTGCCGAGTGCAGGATAGTCGCGGTCATCGAACAGCAGGTGGTGCAGGCAGACTTCAGCGCTGATGTGCTTTTGAGTGAGAGGTTTGTCTTCGAACAGCTCCAGCTCGCGAGCGGTAGTCAGGTGCAAAACGTGCAGGCGGGTGCCGTGACGTCTGGCCAGTTCCACCGCCAGCGAAGAGGATCGGTAGCAAGCTTCGGCATTGCGGATCAGTGCATGGATATTCGCCGGCAGGCGTTCGCGCAGACGTGCTGCATTGGCCTCGATGCTTGGTGTGTGTTCGCAATGCGCCAGCAGAATCGTCGGCACTTCGGCGAATAAACGTTCGAGAATCTTAGGATCATCCACCAGCATATTGCCAGTGGACGCGCCCATGAACACTTTGACCCCGGCCACTTCGCAGGGGTTGAGCGCGGCCACGGTGTCGAGGTTGTCCTGACTGACACCGAAGTGAAATCCGTAGTTGGCCACGGAGTTGATCGCCGCCCGACGCTTTTTATCCGCCAGCGCTTCGAGGGTAAGCGTGGCCGGTTGGGTGTTGGGCATGTCCATGAAACTGGTGATGCCACCCGCCACCGCTGCGCGCGACTCGGAGTGAATACTGCCCTTGGCCGGCGCTCCCGGTTCGCGAAAATGCACCTGATCATCAATCATCCCCGGCAACAGCCATTGGCCATTGGCGTCGATCTCCACACGGGCATTTTCACCGTCGATGCGGCCCGCGATCTTAACGATGCGACCATGGCTGACCAACAGATCACCGTCAAACTCGCGCCCTTCATTGACCAGTCTGGCGTTGCGAATCAGCACGCTGCTCATGGCTCAGAACTCGTTCTGCAAGGCTTTGTAGCCGCGTACCAGATCGACATTGGTGCGCGCCACGTCTTCGGAAAACTCCGAGGCGCTGACACTCACTGGCGGGAACTGCGAGAGGTCGGTGTTGGGGCCGATGCGGGTGGTGGAGGGCACGTAGAACGCGTCCGGTAAATCACGGCCATCGACCACCGAGTTGTGCCGTACCACACAGCCGTCACCGACCACGCAATTGAACAGCACGCTGTTGAATCCGATGAACACCCGGTCGCCGACTACGCACGGGCCATGCACGATCGAGCGGTGAGCGATCGAGGTGAATTCGCCGATGGTCACGGCAGCGCCGGATTTGGAATGGATCACCACGCCGTCCTGGATGTTCGAATTGGCGCCGATGGTGATCGGCTCCATCGTGCCCGAAGCGTCTACTTCGTCGGCGCGGATCACCGCGTAGGGGCCGACGAACACATTCTCGCCAATGACCACCTTGCCGCAGATGATCGCGGTTTTGTCGACGTAGGCCGACTCGGCAATTTGCGGCAAATCGCCTGAGGGATTTTTGCGGATCATGGTTGGCTCAGTGCGTCATAAAGGGTGTTGAGGTTGTATTCGAACAGTCCGGTAAAGGTGCTGGCCGGGCCACTGGCGGCGAGGGCATCGGAGTACAACGTGCCGCCGATATGCGCGCCGCTTTCATCAGCGATTTGCTTGAGCAGGCGCGCGTCCTTGATGTTTTCCATGAACACCGCTTTGACCTTGGCCTGACGTATCTGCGTGATCAGTGCGGCGACTTCGGCGGCCGATGGTTCGCGTTCGGTGGAAAGACCTTGCGGTGCCATGAAGTCGATGCCGTAGGCCTGCCCGAGATAACCGAAGGCGTCGTGGCTGGTGACGATCTTGCGATTGCCCGGTGGCAGCAAGCCGAGCTTGGTCTTGGCTTCGGCGAGCAGGGCGTAGATCTGTTTCAGGTAGGTCTGGCTGTTGCGTTGATAATCGGCCTTGTTCGCCGGATCGGCAGCGATCAGCGCCTTGGTGATATTGGCGATGTACAGCTCAGTGTTGGCCAGGTTGTGCCAGGCGTGTGGGTCGGGAATGGTTTCACCGTCTTCATCGAGCGAGCGCGGAATCACACCGTGGCTGGCACTGATGAGCGGGGCTTGGGTGCCGGTGCTGGTCACCAGTCGATCGAGCCATGGTTCGAAACCGAGGCCGTTCTTGATGATCAGCTTGGCTTTGAGCAGCGCTTTGGCGTCGTCCGGTGTTGGCTCATAGTTATGCGCATCGGCGTCCGGGCCGACCATGTTGGTGATCTGGATATGCTCGCCGCCGACCTGATGCACCATGTCGGCGAGGATGCTGAAGCTGGTGACCACCGGCAATTTTTCCGCCGCCGATAACGACATCGACAGCAGCAAGCTGAACAACACGAGTAGAACGCGCATCGGGAAACACCTCATTGGGATGTGAGCAAAGGCGGGCGGCGCAGCAGCCCGTGAACCGGTCCGAACACCACGGACAGCAAGTAGGCGAACCCCGCGACCAGCACGATGGCCGGCCCGCTGGGCAGCGAGTAGTCGAACGACAGCAACAATCCGAGCCACACCGACAGGCAGCCAATGAGTGCGGAGATGGCAATCAGGCTCGGCAGACGACGACTCCAGAACCGTGAGGCAGCGGCAGGCAGCATCATCAGACCCACCACCATCAATGCACCGATGGCCTGGAAGCCGATCACCAGATTGAGCACCACCAAGGTCAGGAACACGCCGTGGGCGAGAGGGCCGAGGCGGCTGACGGTTTGCAGGAATAGAGGATCGAGGGTGTCGAGCAGCAGCGGTTTGTAGATGACTGCCATGGCGATCAGGCTGAGGGCCGAGACCCATAACATGCCGTTGAGGGTCGGTCCGTCGACGGCGAGCGCCGAGCCGAACAGCAAGTGCAGCAAGTCGAGGCGTTTGCCAGCGATGCCGAGAATCAGCACGCCACTGGCGAGTGAGATCGGGTAGATCGCGGCGAGGCTGGCATCTTCGCGCAAACCGGTGCGACGGGTAATCCACGCAGCCAGCCCGGCCATGCTCAGGCCCGCACCCAGACCACCGAGCGTTAGCGCGGGCAGACTCAGGCCGGCGAACCAGAAGCCCAATGCGGCGCCGGGAAGAATGCCGTGAGCGACGGCGTCGCCGATCAGGCTCATGCGCCGCAGGATCAGAAATACGCCGAGCGGTGCTGTGCTGCAGGCCAAGACCAATCCGCCGAGCAGCGCTCGGCGCATGAACAAGAATTCGCTGAACGGTTGCCAAAGGTGGGCGACGGTGAGCATCAAGCCACCTGCGTGCCGGGTGTTTGCTGGATCAGTTCGACGCTGGCGCCAAACGCGCATTCGTGGTTTTTGATCAGCAGTGTCTGCGGGATGTGTTGGCGGACGGCGGCCAGGTCGTGGCAGACCACCAATAAAGTTCGACCTTCGGCGTGCCAGGCGTGGATGTGTTGCCAAAGCAATTGCTGACCCAGTTCGTCGAGCGCAGCGTGGGGTTCGTCAAGAAGGAGTAGTGGCGCGTCAGCCAGACTCAAACGGGCGAGCAATGCGCGTTGCAGTTCGCCACCGGAGAGCGCCATCAGCGGGCGCTTCTCGAGTCCGCTCAAGTGCCAATTGTCGAGTGCGTGAGTGAGGCGCTGTGTGCGCAATTGCGTCGACAATCGACGGCCCCAGAACCCGGCAGCCACCAGTTCTTCCAGACTGATGGGAAACTGTCGGTCGAGGTGTTGCTGTTGCGGCAGGAATGACAATCCTCCTTGGCGTGGGACGCCTAGCGCAACTTTTCCGGTCAAGGGTTTCTGCAGTCCGGCGATGACTTTCAGCAGGCTGCTTTTACCGCAGCCGTTGGCGCCGACGATAGCGCTCAGACTGCCACTTTCCAGCGTGACCGTCAGTGGTGAAGTCATCGGTTGCCCTGGCGCGCCCCAGCTCAAGGAATGGCAGCGGATCATGCGTGTTCTCGATGCCAGTGGCTTTCGGCGACGGCGTCGTGGGCGTGCAGACTTTCAGCGTGGATCACTTGCAGGTGGAATCCGCTGACACCAGGGCAGCGACGCAGGGCCAGATGGAGTCGTCGCGCGGCGTCCTCGCAGAACATCAGGTTCTGCCCGTTGGCCAGCGCGAAGGCTTGTTCGTCGGCGCGTTTCACGGCGGTTTGCACGGCGGTGCCCAGTGCGGCTTCAGCGTCATTGATGATCACGCTGAGGGGCAGCTCATCGATAAACTCGTCCAGATGCATGTGCAATTGCGCGGTGCTGCGTTGGCTGTGCGGAGTGGCAACGATGCCGTGGCTTGATCCAAGCCAAGCCAGAACTTCAGCGCGCTGCAGTGGCTTATTGGCAAAATCATCGATGAACTGCTGCTGGATCAGTTGCCTCGCTAATGCGGCTGAGCACGGGCAGGTCGAGGAGTAGGGCACATCGATCTTGAGTTCCACGTGGAACACTTTGTTTTTGAGGCTGGCAGAAATGCTCACTGGATAGCTTTTCCACCCCGCCAGTGGGCTGACCAACGCGGGTCGTTTCAGCAGCACTTCGCTGTGGATATTCAGGTAAGCATTGCTGGATAAGCCCTCGTGGCTCGCCAGAAAATCGTCCAGTACCTGATGCAAAACCCGTGGAGAAAGGTTCTGTTGCTCAAGCGTTGCCAAGGCCACATACAACCGCGACATGTGAATGCCACGCGCCTCACCATCGTCAAGACTGACGCCTGCATCTGCCTTCGCGCTCAGACGTTGGCCATCCAATAAAACCGGCAAGGCAATGCCGCGCATTCCCACCCACTCAAGCGGTAATGCTTGTCGAGAGGCTTGAGTGGCGATATCCGGAAGTGTCAGCGAATTCATGTTCGGAACCATCGTGTTGACTGAATTGGATGTTACATTATAACAATTCAAATCACGATGCTTTTTTCATGAACGGGTTTTCATATGCACAGACGCCACTTGCTCAGTTTGTTTTTGGCCAGCGCAGCCTTGGCTCTGCCCTTCAGTGTCTCGGCAACCCAGGTGCGAAATGCGCGGCTCTGGCGTTCGCGTGAAAAGCTGCGACTGGTCTTCGATTTAAGCGGCCCGGTGCGTTACAAAACGTTCACGTTGAGCGCGCCAGAGCGTTTGATCATTGACCTGTCCGGGGCGAGTCTGAGTGGTGATTTCAGTCAATTGCCGTTAGCAGATACGGCCATTCGCTCGATCCGCGCCGGGCATTTTGGTCAAGGCGATACCCGGATCGTTCTCGATCTGAACACTCCCGTTCTATTGAACAGCTTTGTTTTGGCACCGCAGGATGGTCAAGGACACCGTTTGGTGCTCGACCTGGTGAACGCCGATAAAGTCCTGAGCACCGCAGTGGTTCCACGTGAAACATCCACAAATAACCATCACCTTAAACGCGACATCATTGTTGTGGTTGATCCCGGACACGGTGGTAAAGACCCTGGCGCCGTCGGCGCCAAGGGTGAGCGGGAAAAGGACGTGGTGTTGTCCATCGCCCAATTGCTCGCCAAACGTCTTAAAAAGGAGAAGGGCTTCGACGTGAAGTTGGTGCGCAATGACGATTTTTTCGTGCCCCTTCGCAAGCGTGTAGACATTGCCCGTCAGCACAAGGCCGACATGTTTATCTCCGTGCACGCCGATGCAGCGCCGCGACTGACGGCGTCGGGAGCTTCGGTGTATTGCCTGTCAGAAGGTGGTGCGACGTCAGCGACTGCACGCTTCATGGCACAGCGCGAAAACGGCGCGGATCTGCTCGGCGCGACCAGTCTGCTTAATCTCAAGGACAAGGATCCGATGCTCGCCGGCGTGATCCTCGACATGTCGATGAGCGCCACCATCGCCGCCAGTCTGCAACTCGGCAGCAGCATACTGGGCAGTCTGCAAGGCATCACCACATTGCATCAAAAGCGCGTGGAACAGGCGGGATTTGCGGTGCTGAAGTCGCCGGATGTGCCGTCGATCCTGGTAGAAACCGGCTTTATTTCCAACGCGCGTGACAGCCAGCGCCTGGTGACAACTCGACATCAACAGGCTATCGCTAACGGGTTGTTTGAAGGATTGCAGCGCTATTTCCAGCAGAACCCGCCAATGGACAGTTACCTCGCCTGGCAGCAGGCGCAGCAAAAGGTGCAGGTTTAGCAGCCGGTGATCCGGCTGCAGGTGAACTTCGCGCTGCTGCCGCCTGAGCTGGAGAAGCGATTGATCGTCGTCCAGCCCACGCGACGGGTGTAGCCGACCCAGGCTTCGCCGTCAGAAGCGATGCCGGTGAAGAACGTCAGTTGGCCGAACCGACTGTTGGTCTGCGCCCAGTAGCGATTGCTGTCCTTTTCAAAGCCGCGCAGGTAAATCGTGCGGCCCACTGTATTCACACTGTAGGCGTTACCTTGCGCATCGACGCATGCCAGCAGGTTAGCGCTGTGTGTGCACTTGGCGAGCATTGGCGCTTGTCCCCATACGTTGGCACCCGACAGCAATGCCAGACTCATTAGCGAGCATTTCAGGACATTTTTCATCACGGTTCCCGGCGGGCAGATGGCATGCAGCTTCATGCTCTTTATCGGTTTGGGCAAGAGCAGGTCTGGCTAATTCGTATTGTTATACTATAACATGAATTTTAATTGAGCCTGAGCCCGCCGATTTAAAGCGTCAGCTTCTGCCATCACGTTGTTTTGAAGCCTGAGAACGCGGTGCGTTACGCCAAATCCGGCATACACGCCCATCGGCCACCATCTGATGAGGATTATCCAATGTCATCTCCGCTCCCCGTGACCGTTCTTTCGGGCTTTCTCGGCGCTGGAAAAAGTACAGTTTTGAATTACGTACTACGTAATCGAGAAGGCTTGCGCGTTGCAGTCATCGTTAACGATATGAGCGAGATCAACATTGATGGCAGCGAAGTCCAGCGTGATGTCCGCCTGAACCGTGCTGAAGAAAAACTGGTAGAGATGAGCAACGGTTGTATCTGCTGTACGTTACGCGAGGACCTGTTGGAAGAGGTCAGCAAACTTGCTCGCGAAGGCCGCTTCGATTATCTGCTCATCGAATCCACTGGTATTTCCGAGCCGCTGCCGGTCGCCGAAACCTTCACCTTCCGCGATGAGCTGGGTCAGAGCCTCGCCGACGTTGCTCGACTCGACACCATGGTCACGGTAGTCGACGGCGTGAATTTTCTCCTCGACTACCAGGCTGCCGAGAGCCTCGCGTCCCGCGGCGAGACCTTGGGCGATGAAGATGAACGCTCGATCACCGACCTGTTGATCGAACAAATCGAGTTCGCCGACGTACTGCTGATCAGCAAGATCGACCTCATCAGCCGCCAGGCGCGCGACGAACTCACGGCAATTCTCAAGCGCCTCAATGCCCAGGCGGAAATTATCCCGATGGTGATGGGCGAGGTGCCGCTGGAGAAGATCCTCAACACGCGCCGATTCGATTTTGACAAAGCCGCCCAAGCCCCGGGCTGGCTGCAGGAATTGCGCGGTGAGCATGTGCCGGAAACCACCGAGTATGGCATTGCTTCCACGGCTTATCGCGCACGCCGCCCGTTCCACCCGCAGCGCTTTTACAGCTTCATTGATCGTCCATGGATGAACGGTAAATTACTGCGCTCCAAGGGTTTTTTCTGGCTCGCCAGCAAGGTCACGGATGCGGGCAGCTGGTCGCAGGCAGGCGGCCTGATGCGCCACGGTTTCGCTGGACGCTGGTGGCGTTTCGTGCCGAAAAACCAATGGCCGCAGGATCAGGACAGTACCGCAGCAATCATGGAAAACTGGACGCCGAGTGTCGGAGATTGTCGTCAGGAGCTGGTATTCATTGGCCAGAACATCGATTTCGTACAGCTCAAGTCGGAGCTCGATGCCTGCCTGCTGACTGACGAAGAAATGGCTGCTGGTGTAGACGGTTGGCGCACGCTGCCGGATCCGTTCGGCCCTTGGCACGAAGAGGCCGCCTGATGCTTGCGCTCAAACTGCAGCAGAACCGAGTACGTCATCAGCATCAGGGGGCGACGCCGAAAACGCTGACGCGAATCCTCGAAGACGACGTCAATCTTGCGGTCTGGCAGCGCCAACTGCCGCTGCACATTGCCGATTTCGCAGCATTGTTGCTGTCGCTCAACGAGCCACTGGCGCAGTCGCTCTGCCTCGAATTGCCGGATGAAGACGGCGAGCCTGATCTCAGTGGACTGGCCGCCGGGTTCCGTGACCTGGAAGGCTATGAAGGCTTTGTCGCTGATCTGGGATGGCTGGTCAGTGCCTTCGCCTGCCTGCTGGGTGCACGGCGTATCGGCTTGCGCCTGCGGGTGCTGGACAAGGCCATGTGTCCGCGTTTCCACGTCGATCATGTGCCGGTGCGCCTGCTCACCACGTATGGCGGAATCGGCAGTCAGTGGCTCAAGGAGGGCGCAATGGACCGCGAGCAATTGGGTCAGGCGAACGCTGAGCCAAACGACATGGCAAACATCCAGCAACTGCACAGTGGCGACGTGGCGCTATTGAAAGGCGAAAAATGGCACGGCAACGAAGGCTTCGGTCTGATCCATCGTTCTCCGCAACTGCCAGCGGGTGAACGACGGCTGCTGCTGACGCTCGACTGGCTCGGTTGATGGCTCAAGGCTTGAGCCATTTACCCTGGCTCTGGCCTTCGCAATACGGCTTCAAATACGCCATGTCTGAAGCCACGCCGTAATAGTGGATATCCTGGCGATAGGGCATATTGGCGACTTGCGCGTTGCTGCACACGCCGAACGCGCCGCTCGGGCATTGATCGACGTACTGCACCTCGACTTTCTGCCCGGCCAGGGTCGGTTGGCAGAACCCGTCGCTGAACAGCTTCTCGGGAATACTGCGGTTTTGCTGGCAAACCTTGACGTCGAGTCGCTCGCCCTGACTGTGCACAACGCAGGCTTGAGCCAAGGCTTCGCTCGACAGCGACATCAACAGCAACGACCATCCCATCCAACGCATGTCCAATCCCCTCAGAAAACGCCCAGTCATGTTGCAGAACATTCCTACCCATGTCATCGCCGGCCCTTTGGGCGCCGGCAAGACCAGTCTGATTCGCCAGCTCATGGCCCAACGGCCGGCCGGTGAGCGCTGGGCGGTGCTGATCAACGAGTTCGGTCAGATCGGCCTCGATGCTGCGTTGCTGACCCGCGATGGCGATGGTATCGCACTGGGCGAAGTCGCCGGGGGCTGTTTGTGTTGCGTCAACGGCGCGCCGTTTCAAATCGGTCTCGGCCGTTTGCTGCGCAAGGCCAGACCGGATCGGCTGTTCATCGAGCCGTCCGGGCTGGGCCATCCGGCGCAATTGCTCAAGCAGTTAGGTGAGGCGCCGTGGTTGGGTGTACTGGCGCTGCAGCCTTCTGTGTCAGTGCTGGATGCCCAGGCACTGGCCGCCGGGAAAGCGTTGCCGCCCGCTCAGCAGGACGCTTTGGGCGGCGCCGGTCTGCTGTTGCTGAACAAGGCCGAAGGCCTGGATGAGGCTGTGCGGCAGACCATCGCCGAGCGTTTGCCGGCGGTCAAATTGATCTGGACGCAGCAGGCGCAACTGTCTTTACGCGAGTTGCCGGGTGTGACGGCGCAAGCAATTGCGGGTGTGGATAACCTTGTTGTGCCGCAGGGGGCGGGACCGATTCCGGCGCTCTGGAGCGACCCGGCATCGCCGATTTGCCTGAGTCAGGCACAGGAGGGCGGTTGGAGCATCGGCTGGCGTTGGCACCCGGGGCAGACGTTCGATACGCAACGTCTGAGCCAATGGCTGCAGAGCCTGAACTGGCGGCGGGCGAAACTGGTTATCCATAGCGCCGAGGGCTGGGTCTCGGCCAATGCCGTGGATAACGCTGAACTGGATTGGCAGCCCAGTGAGTGGCGACGGGATTCGCGTATAGAGCTGATCTTTGCCGATGCGCGAAGTATCGATGCTTTGCAGTCAGGCCTGACGCAATGTCGAGTTCAAGCGGATTAGCTTACGGCTTCCACTTATTGTGTTCTTGGCGCCACTGGCTCAGTTCGATCACTTCGGCCCGTGGGCGGGTAACTTCGACCACCGGTGGCGTGTCGTCGAACGGCGCCGGGTAGGGCGCCAGTTCAATCTGAGCGCTGTGCGCGCCAAACTGGGTGATGATGCCGTTGTGCCGGGTTTCCCCAGTCACGGTGAACTCGAAGTTGTAGACCCGGGCCAGACGCCGCCGGCCGCTGACATCCTTGATCAAGCCGATTTTTTTCAACGCGACGTTACCGTCCAGCAGTTCAACGCCGACGTTGATGCAATGCTGCTTGACCCGCTCCAGCGCCCGCTCGCGCAAGCCGTGGTTGTGCCAAAGCCATGCGCCGGCAGCGGCGAACAGCATCAGCACGAAGATGTTTTCAAGGGTCAGCATCAACAGGAAACTCCAAAAGATTGGTCCAGCTTAACTGCGTCGCCGGTCTGTCGTACAGGCTGTGTTTCGTCGCATACTGCGCGGCTTGAATTTCAATCGTTTTACGGAATAACCCGAATGAAACGTACGCCTCATCTGCTCGCCATTCAGTCCCATGTGGTCTTCGGCCACGCCGGCAACAGCGCTGCGGTTTTTCCGATGCAGCGGGTCGGGGTGAATGTCTGGCCGCTCAACACGGTGCAGTTCTCCAACCATACCCAGTACGGCCAATGGGCCGGTGAAGTGCTCGCGCCGCAGCAGATCCCCGAACTGGTCGACGGCATTGCCGCCATTGGCGAACTGGGCAACTGCGACGCTGTGCTCTCCGGCTATCTGGGCAGCGCGGCGCAGGGCCGGGCGATTCTCAGTGGCGTCGAGCGCATCAAATCGGTCAATCCGAAGGCGTTGTACCTGTGTGACCCGGTGATGGGCCATCCGGAGAAAGGCTGCAGTGTACCGGCCGAAGTCAGCGACTTTCTGCTGGAAGAAGCCGCGGCGGTGGCGGACATCATGTGTCCGAACCAACTGGAGCTGGACAGCTTCTCCGGGCGCAAGCCGCAGTCGTTGTTCGATTGCCTGGCGATGGCTCGGGCGCTGCTGGCGCGCGGGCCGAAAGCGGTGCTGGTCAAGCATCTGGATTATCCGGGCAAGCCGGCGGACGGTTTCGAGATGTTGTTGGTGACCGCTGATGAAAGCTGGCACTTGCGCCGTCCGCTGCTGGCGTTTCCGCGTCAGCCGGTGGGCGTGGGCGATCTGACGTCCGGGCTGTTCCTCGCGCGGGTGCTGTTGGGCGACAGCCTGATGGCGGCGTTCGAGTTCACCGCAGCGGCGGTGCATGAAGTGCTGCTGGAGACCCAGGCGTGTGCCAGTTATGAGCTGCAACTGGTGCGGGCGCAGGACCGGATCGCGCATCCGCGGGTGAAGTTTGAGGCAACGGCGATCAGTCTGTAAGACCGCATTACGTCTATTCGCGAGCAAGCCCGCTCCCACGTTCGACTGCATTCCCATGGGAGGACTGCGATTCAATGTGGGCTTGCTCGCGAAGGCGATCTGTAAAGCGACATCATTCCAAAGGGCTGATCAGGCGTCGCCCTTGATCTCCTGATAGCGCTTTTCCAGCTCCTGGCGAATCTGCCGACGCTGCTGCGCCTGCATGTAGCGACGCTTGTCTTCGCTGTTCTGCGGTTGCAGCGGCGGCACGGGGGCCGGTTTGCGCTGGTCATCCACCGCAACCATGGTGAAGAAGCAGCTGTTGGTGTGGCGCACCGAGCGCTCGCGAATGTTCTCGGTCACCACTTTGATGCCGACTTCCATCGAGGTGTTGCCGGTGTAGTTGACCGACGCGAGGAAGGTCACCAGTTCGCCGACATGGATCGGCTCGCGGAAAATCACCTGATCCACCGACAGCGTCACCACGTAGCGGCCGGCATAGCGGCTCGCGCAGGCGTAGGCCACTTCGTCGAGGTATTTGAGCAGGGTACCGCCGTGGACATTGCCAGAGAAGTTGGCCATGTCGGGGGTCATCAATACCGTCATCGACAGTTGGGCGTTTCCGGGTTCCATAACGTTCTCACGGATCAAGGCTGGATGGCTGGACGCACCTCTGCGGGTGCCTGGTGGCTTTTTCAAAAGCACCGTTATCGGGACGCCAGACGGCTGGCTGCCGTCACGCCGCGACCGATCTGTTTCCTTATATTGCACCGCCTTCCAGCCGGAAGTCGCGGTGTTAACCTGCAAAAGGCCCTGCCCAAGGGCAATTCCTACATGAAAAGCGGATTTTTACCCAACTCGCTCAGAGCTTTTTGAAGTCTGACGGCGGGTCACGTCATACAAGGAGCCCACACCATGCATGCCATCAGCTTTATTCAGGACCTGGCAGTGATCATGTTGGTCGCAGGTGTGGTCACCGTGTTGTTTCACCGTTTCAAGCAGCCGGTGGTGCTCGGCTACATCGTCGCCGGTTTCATCATCGGCCCGCACACCCCGCCATTCGGTCTGATTCACGACGAAGAAACCATCAAGACCCTCGCCGAGCTGGGGGTGATTTTCCTGATGTTCTGCCTCGGGCTGGAGTTCAGCCTGCGCAAGTTGTTCAAGGTCGGGGCCACGGCGTTTATCGCGGCGTTCCTCGAAATTGTCCTGATGATCTGGATCGGCTATGAAATCGGCCGCTGGTTCGACTGGAACACCATGGACTCGCTGTTCCTCGGCGCAATCCTCGCCATCTCCTCGACCACTATCATCGTCAAGGCGCTCAACGACCTGAAGATGAAGAACGAGCGCTTCGCGCAGCTGATCTTCGGCGTATTGATCGTCGAGGACATCCTCGGCATCGGCATCATCGCCTTGCTGTCGAGCATCGCAGTCAGCGGCACGGTCAGTTCGGGCGAAGTGTTTTCCACGGTCGGCAAGCTGTCGCTGTTCATGATCGTCGCGTTGGTGATCGGCATTCTGCTGGTGCCGCGCCTGCTGGCGTACGTCGCCAAATTCGAAAGCAACGAGATGCTACTGATCACCGTGCTCGGCCTGTGTTTCGGTTTTTGTCTGCTGGTGGTCAAGCTCGAATACAGCATGGTGCTCGGCGCCTTCCTGATCGGCGCGATCATGGCCGAGTCGCGGCAGTTGCTGAAAATCGAGCGCCTGATCGAACCGGTTCGCGACCTGTTCAGTGCAATCTTCTTCGTCGCCATCGGCCTGATGCTCGATCCGATGATCCTGCTGCAATACGCCTGGCCGATCGCGGTAATCACCGTGGCGGTGGTGCTTGGCAAGATGTTGTCCTGCGGCCTCGGGGCGTTTATCGCCGGCAATGACGGACGCACCTCACTGCGTGTGGGGATGGGGCTGTCACAGATTGGCGAATTTTCCTTCATCATCGCCGCGCTCGGGATGACGCTGCAGGTCACCAGCAACTTTCTTTATCCCGTCGCGGTGGCGGTGTCGGTGATCACCACGCTGCTGACGCCGTACCTGATCCGCGCGGCCGATCCGCTGTCGATCAAACTCTCTGCGGCGGTACCCAAGCGCCTGGGACGAGTATTCGGCATGTACGGCGAGTGGCTGCGCAGCATTCAGCCGCAAGGCGAGGGCGCGATGCTGGCGGCGATGATCCGGCGGATTCTGTTGCAGGTCGGGGTCAACCTGGCGCTGGTGATCGCGATCTTCTTCAGCGGTGCGTTCTTTGCCGGACGGCTGTCGGAGTGGATGCAGGACTGGGTCGCTGATCCGAGCTGGCAGAAGGCGTTGATCTGGGGCGGGGCGCTGCTGCTGTCGCTGCCGTTTCTAATCGCGGCGTATCGCAAGCTCAAGGCGCTGTCGATGCTGCTGGCGGAGATGGGCGTGAAGCCGGAGATGGCTGGGCGGCACACGCAGCGAGTGCGGCGGGTGATCTCCGAAGTGATCCCGATCCTCTCGCTGCTGGTGATCTTCCTGCTGCTGGCAGCCTTGTCGGCCAGTATCCTGCCGACCAACAAGCTGTTGGTGCTGGTCGCCGTGGTGGCGGCCGCCGTGGCGGCGCTGCTCTGGCGCTGGTTCATCCGCGTGCACACGCGGATGCAGGTGGCTTTGCTGGAAACCCTCGACAACCACAAGGAATCGTCGGGGCACTGATTGCCCGGGGCGGCTGGTGAATCAGCTTTCCAGCCAGACGTCCCGCGCCCAGTGCCACACCGATTCCCAGGACTCTTCGGTGATCAGCTCTTCTTCGCCGGACCACAGCACCACGGTGCCGTCTTCTTCGACGCAGTAGTAGTTGTCGCCGTCTTGGCAGATCGGGATCAGGTCGCGCGGTACGCCAGCGTCCCAGGCGTTGGCCGCGACATCCGGCAGGTAAGTGTGCGATTGCGGGTCGGTGACGGTCACCGGCTCGAGGCTGCCGTACACCACGTCGCTGACGGTCAGCAGAAACTCTTTGAAGACGAACGGGATGTTGATGAAGAGTTCTTCTTCGATCTCCACCAACTGGTCTTCGTCGGGCAACTCCAGGGGAACCGGTACGGGTTCGTTGGCTTCGCGCAGTTGTTCGATGATTTCTTCCACGTCCGGGATCCTCTTGCTTGAATGGCGCGGTTTATATGGGCCGGTTTATACAGTAGCTCGCTATAGATGCAACCGCGAAATAGAAAACCCCGGCCTGAGCCGGGGTTTTTATTACCACATGCGTAACGCGATGGGGATCAGCCGTTCTGGCGGATACCGGCCACCAGCCAAGGCTGGTTCTCGCCCTGTGGACGTTCCATGTTCCAGCTCTCGCTGAACACTTCGCCCTGGTCGAAACGCGAGGTCTTCGACACGCCGCTGAAGGTCAGGGTGGCGATCGTCTTGTCGGCGCGATCATCCACGCCGTCCAACTGCACTTGCAGGTTGTCGATGTAGGTCGACTGGAAGCCGTCGCCCAGATCCGCACGCTCACGCTTGAGGAACTCGAGCATCTGCGGGGTCACGAACTCGGCGATCTTATCCATTTCGTTGGCGTCCCAGTGCTGCTGCAGCGACTGGAAGTGGCTGCGCGCGGCTTCAAGGAAGCGCTGTTCGTTGAACCAGGCTGGCGCGTTGATCACCGGACGAGCGGCAGCCGGAGCAGCCGAACCACCGAAGATCGAACCCATGGCAGCAGGCTTCTGTTCGAATACTTCACGCTGCATCGGCGCGCCGGCCGGTGCCAGGTGCTCCTGCTGCTTGCGTCGACGAGCGGCGATGAAGCGGAAGATCACGAACGCGATCACGGCCATGATCAGGATGTCGAAGATCTGCATGCCCTGGAAGCCGCCGCCCATGAACATGGACGCGAGCAGGCCACCGGCGGCGATACCGGCCAGAGGGCCGAGCCATTTCGAAGCGCCGCCGGCCTTGGCCGCGGCACCGGCAGCGCCGGCTGCACCAGCGGTCGCTGCTGCGCCGCCCATGCCTGGGGAAGAAGGAGCCATCTGGCTGGTCTGGTGCGTCGGCGCAGCGCCGGCACTTTTGCCACCACCAAAGCGCTTGGCGTTGGCGTCGAGGCTCATCGTCAGGCCGATGCACAACGCCATGGCGATGCTAAGAAAACGTTTCATAAAGGGAATTCCCGTTTGTGGAGACACGCGCGCCATGTTGCACAGCTGAAGTGTTACTGGCTAGCGAGAGAGTGTTTCGGGCTTTTGCCTGACAGGTTACGTTCAGCTCGGTCGAGGCAATCAGGCCATGTACTTTTGTCTGTAGGAAAATGGGATAGGTTCAGCGGGAAACTTGCTTATCGACGCAACGCCAACATCACCACACCTGCGGTGATCAAGCCGATACCGCCCCATTGGCGCAGGTCGAGTTTCTCGCCCAGCAGGATCACGCCGAGCACCGCCACCAGTACCACGCTGAGCTTGTCCACTGGCGCGACCAGCGAAGCCGGGCCGACTTTCAGCGCGCGGAAGTAGCACAGCCACGACGCGCCGGTACCCAGGCCGGACAACAGCAGGAACAGGTAGCTCTTGGCGGAAATTGATCCCAATGACTGATATTGGCCCGTCGCGTACAAAATCAAGGCCAGACTGACCAGTACCACGATAGTACGCAGCAGAGTGGCGAAGTCGGAATTGACGTTTTCGATGCCGATCTTGGCAAAGATCGCCGTCAGCGCGGCGAACGTCGCCGAGAGCAAGGCCCAGAATGTCCAGGAAGAGAAGAAGCCTGAGCCCATTGCACTGTCCTTTCCCGAATGGGTTGTAAATCAAAAAGATCGCAGCTTGCGGCAGCTCCTGCAGGGGGAGCGTGCTTGTGCAGGAGCTGCCGCTGGCTGCGATCTTTTGTACTTTTAGATAGCTTCCAGCTTGGCGTACCCCAGCATCAGCCACTTGCTGCCTTCGCTGAAATTCACCTGCACCCGTGCCTGCGCGCCGGAACCTTCGAAGTTGAGGATCACGCCGTCGCCGAAGATTGAATGGCGTACTGCCTGACCCAGGCTGAAGCCGGTTTCCGGAATCTCGCTGCCGCTGAACAGGTTGCTGCCGCTCATCGACTGGTTGCCGCCAAACGGTCGGCTGACGCTGTTCGACAAACGCACTTCCTGGATCAGCCCCTTCGGCACCTCGCGGACGAAACGCGAAACCTTGTTGTAGGTCTCGCTGCCGTACAGGCGTCGGGTTTCAGCATAGGTCATCACCAGGTTCTGCATGGCGCGGGTGATGCCGACGTAGGCCAGACGGCGTTCCTCTTCAAGGCGCCCCGGTTCTTCCAGGCTCATCTTGTGCGGGAACAGGCCTTCTTCCATGCCCACCAGGAACACGTAAGGGAATTCCAGGCCTTTGGCGCTGTGCAGGGTCATCAGTTGAATGCTGTCTTCATGCTCGTCGGCCTGAGTGTCGCCGGCTTCCAGCGACGCGTGGCCGAGGAATGCCGCCAGGGGCGTCAGCTCTTCGTCTTCTTCGGTGTTTTCGAAGTTGCGCGCGGCGCTGACCAGTTCCTCAAGGTTTTCCACCCGGGCCTGGCCTTTCTCGCCTTTTTCCGCTTCGTGATAGGCGATCAGCCCCGATTGCTCGATGACGGTCTGGGTCATCAAATGCAACGGCATCTCCATGCACTTGGCGGCGAGATTTTCGATCAGCTCGATAAACGCCCCCAAGGCGCCGGCAGCACGACCGGTCAGGCCTTTATTGGCGACCAGTTGCCGCATTGCTTCCCACATCGACACATCGCTGTGACGGGCATGGTCGCGGATCGCCTCGACGGTTTTCTCACCGATGCCACGGGCCGGGACGTTGATGACCCGCTCCAGTGCCGCATCGTTGCCGCGACCTTCCAGCAAACGCAGGTAGGCCATGGCGTTCTTGATTTCCGCGCGCTCGAAGAAGCGCTGGCCGCCATAGATGCGGTACGGAATGCGCTCGCGCAGCAAGGCTTCTTCCAAAACGCGCGATTGGGCGTTGGAGCGGTAGAGAATCGCGATATCGCTGCGAGCCAGGCCGGTTTTCAGCGCACTTTCTATGGTTTCGACAACGTAGCGTGCTTCGTCGTGTTCGTTGAACGCGGCGTACAGGTTGATCGCTTCGCCATCGCCACCGTCGGTCCACAGCTCTTTGCCGAGGCGTCCGGTGTTGTTGGCGATCAAGGCGTTGGCCGCCTTGAGGATGCCAGCGGTGGAGCGGTAGTTCTGCTCCAGGCGAATGGTTACCGAATCCGGGAAGTCGGACGAGTACTGATGAATGTTCTCGATTTTCGCCCCGCGCCAGCCGTAGATAGACTGATCGTCGTCGCCGACCACCATCAGGCTGTCACCGCCCTTGCCGAGCAGGCGCAACCAGGCGTACTGCACGGCGTTGGTGTCCTGGAACTCGTCGACGAGGATGTGGCGGAAGCGCTTTTGATAGTGCGCCAGCAGACCCGGGTGATCGCGCCACAAGTCGAGGGCGCGCAGCAGCAGTTCGGAAAAATCGATGACCCCGGCGCGCTGGCAGGCCGCCTCGTAGGCTTCATAGATGCCGCGCATGGTCGCCAGGTACAAGTCGCCGCTGGCCTGAATGTGCTGTGGGCGCAGACCTTCGTCTTTCTGCCCGTTGATGAACCATTGGGCCTGACGCGCCGGCCAGCGTTGCTCGTCCAGCCCCAGCTCGCGGATCACCCGCTTGACCAGGCGTTGCTGGTCGTCGCTGTCGAGAATCTGGAAAGTCTGGCTCAACCCGGCTTCCTGCCAGTGCGCCCGCAGCAAGCGGTGCGCCAGGCCGTGGAAGGTGCCGACCCACATCCCGGCCGGGTTGATACCCAGCAACTGCTCGATGCGATGACGCATCTCGGCAGCGGCCTTGTTGGTGAAGGTCACCGACAGAATGGAGTGGGGCGAGGCGTTTTCGACCTGGATCAACCAGGCGATACGGTGCACCAGCACTCGGGTTTTACCGGAACCGGCACCGGCCAGGACCAACTGACGGCCAACGGGGGCTGCTACGGCCTGGCGTTGGGCATCGTTGAGGGAGTTCAGCAGAAGGGAGAGATCATCGCGCATCGGGGCATTCTAGGGTGCGCCGCAGGCCCGGGCAAACCGAGCTTTGCATTAGCCGATGAAAGTGCCGCCGATGACGACCGGTCGGTCACTGGCTACAGGCTTCGGCCCGCCTCGCTTTGCGGGTTTTGCCGGTGATCGGACGGGAAAAGTTTCCGGCAAATTATGATCTGGAGCAGTTTGGCAACGGGGTCTGCTTGTGTATGCTCCGTCCACGTTTCGGGCCCAATGCTCACTCTTATAAGAACAACAACATTGCACAAGACCCTCAGCTCAGACCTGTCGGGCCCCTCTGTGGAACCCCGGGTCATTCGCAAGCATTACGCCGTCGAAATGGCGGTCGAACGCACGCGCCTGCTGTATCAGGGCTCGCTGCTGCCGACGATGTTCATGTTACTCAATGGTCTGGTCTGCGCCGCTTTGCTCTGGAGCCCGCAGCGCTATTTCGTGGTCAGCATCTGGCTGGTCTGGTTGTTGTCGCTGGTGGCACTGCGGGTGATTCAGGTCGCCGCGTTCGATTCGGCGATCCCGGACCGTCAGGCCCAGCCGATCTGGTTCCGCATGTTCCTGCTCGGCTCGACCATGACCGGCCTGACGCTGGCTGGCGCCGGCATCGCGCTGGTGCCCGCCGACAACTTCATGCAGCAAGCCTGGGTGTTCGGCCTGATCGGCGCCGCGACCTTGTCGGCCAGCGTTGCTTATGCCGTCAGCCTGCCGGCGTTTCTGTCCTTTACCTTACCGTGCCTGCTGCCAGCGATCGGCTACCTGTTCTGGGGCGGCGACGAACAGGCACGCGGCTGGGGCTGGCTCGGGCTGATTCTGCTCGGCTCACTGAGTGTGGTGGCATGGCAGGTCAATCGGCTGATCGACCGCGGCTTGCTGCGGCGTTTTCAGAACCAGCACCTGATCGAGCACCTGCAGCAGGCGCAGAACCGCAGCGAGCAGCTCAATCAGGCGCTGGCCAAAGAGATCGAACAGCGGCGCTGCGCCGAGGGCCAATTGCGTGAGGCGCAGGTCGAGCTGGAAGACCGGGTGGCGCAGCGCAGCCGCGAACTGGACGTGGCCAACCAGGCGCTGAGCAAAAGCGAAGCCCGGCTGGCCCTGGCGTTGAAGGCCAGTGAACTGGGGCTGTGGGACTGGAATCTGCAAACCGACGAAGTCCATCACACGCAGATTCAGGAGCTGTTCGGCCTCGCGCCTGAATATGTCACGGCGATCCTGCGCGACCTCAAGCCACGCCTGCACCCCGAGGATGTGCCCGGACTCAAGCAGGCGCTGATCGAACACCTGAAAGGGCGCTCCGAGGACTATCAGATCGAATACCGCGTACGGCACGGTGACGGCCATTGGGTATGGATCGAAGACCGCGGCCGCGCTGTGGAGCGCAGTGACAGTGGCCGGGTGATCCGCATGGTCGGTACCCGGCGCGACATCAGCGCGAGCAAAAGCCTTGAAGAACAGCAGCGACTGGCGGCCACGGTGTTCGAAGCGGCCAGCGAAGGCATCGTCATTCTCGACCCGAACTACGCGCTGATCGCGATCAATCAGGCGTTCAGCCGGGTCACCGGTTATGACATCGAAGACATGCTCGGGCGTAATGTCGTCGAGCTGCCGTGCAGTCGTGATGCGCGGCGACATTACGTTTCGATCCGCCACGCGCTGGAGCAGCACGGCAGCTGGCAGGGCGAACTGGTGGAAACCCGCAAGAACGGCGAGCTGTATCCGCAGTGGCTGCAACTCAATGCGGTGCGCGACAGTCGGGGAAATGTCAGCCATATCGTCGGCTTCTTCGCCGATCTTTCCGCGCGACGCGAATCCGAGGAGCGTATGCGCTTCCTGACGCATTACGATGAGCTGACCGGGCTGGCCAATCGTTCGCTGTTCCGCGAGCGCCTGCACGAAGCCCATCAGCGCGTGCGTCAGGGCGGCCGGCGCAGTCTGGCGCTGCTGCACATCAATCTCGATCGCTTCAAGCTGCTCAACGACAGCCTCGGTCACGAGGTTGCGGACCAACTGCTGCAGAAAATGGCCCGACGCCTGGTCAATGCATTGCCGGAGGCTGACACCATCGCGCGACTGTCCGGTGACGAGTTTGCGGTGCTGTTCGATGCTTACGGCAACCTGTCGAGCCTGGCACGGGTCGCCACGCGGCTGTCGAGCAAGCTGCGCCTGCCGTTGACGGTCGAAGGGCATGAACTGGTGGTCAGTGCCTCGATGGGCATCAGCATGCTGCCGGACAACGCCCGAGAGATTTCCGCGCTGGTCAGTCAGTCGAACATGGCCATGCAACACGCCAAGCACCTGGGCGGCAACAATTTTCAGTTCTATACCGACAGCTTGCAGGCCAGCACCCTTGAACGTCTGCAACTGGAGAACCAGTTGCGCAAAGCCATCGAAGACAAGCAACTCAAGGTGTTCTACCAGCCGAAGCTGTGCCTGCAGACCGGGCGTCTGAATGCGGCGGAGGCGCTGGTGCGCTGGGATCATCCGACCATGGGCCGGGTGCCGCCGGGGGACTTCATCGGCCTGGCCGAGGAAACCGGACTGATCGGCCCGATCGGCGAATTCGTGCTGCGCCAGGCCTGCTGGCAGGCGTGCGAATGGCAGCGTCAGGGGCTGGCGCCGATTCGGGTATCGGTGAACCTGTCGGTGCATCAACTGCGGCAGGGCAAACTGGTCAGTCTGGTGCGCCAGGTGCTGGAGGAAACCGGGCTGGCGCCGCACTACCTCGAACTGGAACTCACCGAGAGTCAGCTGCTGGACAGCGTCGAACACATCATCGCGACCTTTCAGCAATTACGCGATCTGGGGGTGAAGCTGGCGATCGATGACTTCGGCACCGGCTATTCGTCGCTGAGTTACCTCAAACGGATTCCGGTGGATTATGTGAAGATCGATCAGGCATTCATTCGTGGGCTGGGGCAGGGAAGTGAGGATGCGGCGATCACCCGGGCGATCATCGCCATGGCTCACGGGCTGTCGTTAAAAGTGGTGGCCGAAGGTGTCGAGCGGCAAGAGCAGCTGGATTTCTTACGCGTCGAGTGCTGCGACGAAGTGCAGGGTTATCTGATCAGTCGTCCGGTGGAGGCCGACCGTCTGGCCGGGCTGTTGCGCGAACAGGAAAAACCGCTTTAAGGGCTACATGCACTCCATCGCGCCTGATATGGGGACATGGAGTTACGCATTGAGCAGGCAAAAAGCCAATTCATGTAGTATAACTACAAGCGTGCTACATCCTTGCCCATAAGAAGAGTCCAGCCCCTTGAATCTGCTGCAACACATCGCCCAGTCACGTCACCTGTTACGCAAGTCGGAGCTCAAGGTCGCCGACCACGTGCTGCTTGACCCTGCGGCGGTGATGCACAGTTCCATGGCCGACCTGGCCCACAGCGTCGGCATCAGCGAACCGACCATCGTGCGCTTCTGCCGGGCCATTGGCTGCTCCGGGTTTCAGGATCTCAAGCTCAAACTGGCGCAGAGCCTGGCCGCCGGTGCCAGCTTCGGCCAGTTCGCGATCCATGAAGACGACTCGGTCGCCGACTACAGCCTGAAAATTTTCGACACCACATTGCATACGCTGATGGAGGTTCGCGAGAAGCTCGATCCGGTGGAATTGCAGCGTGCCGTGACGCTGATGTCCCAGGCGCAGCGCGTCGAGTTCTACGGCTTTGGTGCGTCGGGCGCGGTGGCGGCGGATGCGCAGCACAAGTTCTTCCGTCTGCTGCTGACCGCTGCGGCGTATTCCGACCCGCACATGCAGGCGATGTCGGCGGTGACCTTGAAGCCGACCGACGTGGCGATCTGCATTTCCCAGTCCGGGCGTTCCAAGGATCTGCTGATCACTGCCAACCTGGTGCGCGAGAGCGGCGCCTCGCTGATCACTTTGTGCCCGAGTCAGACACCGTTGGCCGAGCTGTCGACGGTTAACCTGGCAATCGATGTACACGAAGACACCGAGATCTACACACCGCTGACCTCGCGCATTGCGCATCTGGTGGTGATCGACGTGCTGGCGATGGGCGTGGCGATGGCGCGTGGGCCGAGTCTGGTTAACCACCTGAAGAGCGTTAAGCGCAGCCTGCGCAGCTTGCGGCTGTCCCCCAAGGCCGTGAAAGCTCTGGACGACTGAAGCCTGCTTTTGTGGCGAGGGAGCTTGCTCCCGATGGGGCGTGCAGCGGCCCTGAAAGGCCGGGCCTGCTTCGCAGTCCAGCGGGAACAAGCTCCCTCGCCACAATGAAACGCAATTTGCAAAGTTTCATCGCACTGTCATCCCCGCGCAGCCAAACCGTCATCCCCCACGCCTATCGTGAAACTCCCGTACTCGCCTTGGGAGACTCGAAATGGCTCAGCCCTACGAAGAACGCAACAGCGCCGCGAAAACCCGTCGTCAGCAGGAAGACCAGCGTCGCATGGAATTCCGTCGCGCCATCGAAGATCGCTTCGAACTCCGTCAGCTTCAGAGCGAAATCAGCGATTTTCCCGAGGACATCGAACTCAACTACTGGCAGGCCGCACCGGCAGTTTCCCGTCGAAGCGCTCAACCAGCGCGCTGATCTGCACCCGCTCGCTGCGGATAAACGCCAGGAAGGCATGCGCCACCGGTGACAGCCGTTTGGCCTTGGCTTGCACCAGACACCAGCTGCGAAACAGCGGCAACTCTTCGACCGGCAGCTCCACCAGGCCGCCGGTCGCCAGTTCCAGGTTCAGGGCATGGCGGGTCAACAGCGCCAGGCCCAGACCCGCCACGACGCATTCACGTTGAGCTTCGGCCGAGGCCACTTCCTGAGTCTGGGTGAAGTGCACGCGTTTCTCTTTGAAATACTCTTCACAGGCCAATCGCGTACCTGAACCCGGTTCGCGGATCAGCAGCGTGTAAGGCTCAAGATCCTGCAGACGCAGCGGCCCCATGTGCGCCAGCGGATGGTCCGGGCGCGCCACGGCGACAATCGGGTTGTTCAGAAACGGCAGAAACTCCAGACCCATGTCCTGCGGCACCATCGACATGATCACCAGATCATCGCGGTTGTCCGAGAGGCGGCGAATCACCTGGCCGCGGTTGACCACAGTCAGCTGCAGGTTCACTTCCGGGTGCTGGCGCTTGAACGCGGCGAACAGGTGCGGCACGAAGTATTTGGCACTGGATTCCACGGCCAGCTTCAACTGGCCTTGCAGCGAGCCCTGCATGTCCGACAGCTGCATGTCGAGGTTTTCCAGGCGGCCGAAGATGTCCCGGCTGGCACGCTGCAGGGCTTCGGCGGCCTCGGTCATGTAGAGTTTTTTGCCGACGTAATCGAATAATGGCTGGCCGATCAGCTCTTCCAGCTGACGAATCTGTAGGCTCACGGCGGGTTGTGTCAGAGACATTTCATCGGCGGCGCGGCTGTAGGAGCGTAAATCACACACTTCGTTGAAGATCTGCAATTGGCGTAATGTCATACGCATCAAGGACTTACGCATTTTTTATAGGCTCTGGCTACAGGCTGATGGTTTAACTATAAGTCTTTGCTTATGCCTGACCCAATTTTTATTCATTTTTGTTAATCCCTTGCGAGCGCTAGTGTGGGGCTGCGACTAAATTGAAACATTTAGTCACGCGTCGACCTGGGTCTAGCAGGTCGTGGTGCCACCGGCTCAAGGGAACCTCCAAGTGATAACAAAGATCCTGATCGCCAACCGTGGTGAGATTGCCGTACGAATCGTGCGAGCCTGCGCCGAAATGGGCATTCGCTCGGTTGCGATTTTTTCCGACGCCGACCGCCATGCCTTGCATGTGAAGCGCGCGGACGAAGCCCACAGCATTGGTGCCGAGCCTCTGGCCGGTTATCTGAACCCGCGCAAGCTGGTGAACCTGGCGGTGGAAACCGGTTGCGATGCATTGCATCCCGGTTACGGCTTCCTGTCGGAAAATGCCGAGCTGGCAGACATTTGCGCCGAACGCGGAATCAAGTTCATTGGCCCGTCGGCGGAAGTCATTCGCCGCATGGGCGACAAGACCGAAGCCCGGCGCAGCATGATCAAGGCCGGCGTCCCCGTCACCCCAGGCACCGAAGGCAACGTCTCCGGTATCGAAGAAGCCCTGGCCGAAGGCGACCGCATCGGTTACCCGGTGATGCTCAAGGCTACCTCTGGTGGTGGCGGGCGCGGCATCCGTCGCTGCAACAGCCGCGAAGAACTCGAACAGAATTTCCCTCGGGTGATTTCCGAAGCGACCAAGGCTTTCGGTTCGGCGGAAGTGTTCCTGGAAAAATGCATCGTCAACCCGAAACACATCGAAGCGCAGATCCTCGGCGACAGCTTCGGCAACGTCGTGCACTTGTTCGAGCGTGACTGCTCGATCCAGCGCCGCAACCAGAAGCTGATCGAGATCGCCCCGAGCCCGCAACTGACCCCGGAACAGCGCGCCTACATCGGCGACCTGTCGGTGCGTGCGGCCAAGGCTGTGGGCTACGAGAACGCCGGTACCGTGGAGTTTCTGCTCGCCGAGGGCGAGGTGTACTTCATGGAGATGAACACCCGGGTGCAGGTGGAGCACACCATCACCGAAGAAATCACCGGGATCGACATCGTCCGCGAACAGATCCGCATCGCCTCCGGCCTGCCGCTGTCGGTGAAACAGGAAGACATCCAGCACCGTGGTTTCGCGCTGCAGTTCCGCATCAACGCCGAAGACCCGAAAAACAACTTCCTGCCGAGCTTCGGCAAGATCACCCGTTACTACGCTCCCGGCGGCCCGGGCGTACGCACCGACACGGCGATCTATACCGGTTACACCATTCCGCCGTTCTACGATTCGATGTGCCTGAAACTGGTGGTCTGGGCGCTGACCTGGGAAGAGGCGATGGACCGTGGCCTGCGGGCGCTGGACGACATGCGCCTGCAAGGCGTGAAGACTACCGCCGCCTACTACCAGGAAATCCTGCGCAATCCGGAATTCCGTAGCGGCCAGTTCAATACCAGCTTCGTTGAAAGCCACCCTGAACTGACCAACTACTCGATCAAGCGCAAACCCGAAGAGCTGGCCCTGGCCATCGCCGCCGCCATCGCCGCCCACGCAGGCCTGTGAGGAATATAAGAATGAGCAAGAAGATCTTTGTCACCGACACCATCCTGCGCGACGCTCACCAATCGCTGCTCGCCACCCGTATGCGCACCGAAGACATGCTGCCGATCTGCGACAAGCTCGACAAAGTCGGCTATTGGTCGCTGGAATGCTGGGGCGGTGCGACGTTCGACGCCTGCGTACGCTTTCTGAAAGAAGACCCGTGGGAGCGTCTGCGCCAACTGCGCGCCGCGCTGCCCAACACCCGCCTGCAAATGCTTCTGCGCGGGCAGAACCTGCTCGGCTACCGCCACTACAGCGATGACGTGGTCAAAGCCTTTGTCGCCAAGGCCGCGGTCAATGGCATCGACGTATTCCGCATCTTCGACGCAATGAACGATGTGCGAAACCTGCGCGTGGCCATCGAAGCGGTGAAAGCTGCCGGCAAACATGCGCAAGGCACTATCGCCTACACCACCAGTCCGGTGCACACCATCGACGCGTTCGTGGCGCAGGCCAAGCAGATGGAAGCCATGGGTTGCGACTCGGTGGCGATCAAGGACATGGCCGGTCTGCTGACCCCGTACGCCACCGGTGAACTGGTCCGCGCCTTGAAGGCCGAGCAATCGCTGCCAGTGTTCATCCACTCGCATGACACGGCTGGTCTGGCTGCGATGTGCCAATTGAAAGCCATTGAAAACGGCGCCGATCACATCGACACGGCGATCTCCAGCTTCGCCTCGGGCACCAGTCATCCGGGCACCGAGTCGATGGTTGCTGCGCTCAAAGGCACCGAGTACGACACCGGTCTGAACCTGGAGCTGCTGCAGGAAATCGGTCTGTACTTCTACGCCGTACGCAAGAAGTATCACCAGTTCGAAAGCGAATTCACCGCCGTCGACACCCGCGTGCAAGTCAACCAGGTGCCGGGCGGGATGATCTCCAACCTTGCCAACCAGTTGAAAGAGCAGGGCGCGCTGAACCGCATGGCCGAAGTGCTGGCGGAAATCCCGCGGGTGCGTGAAGACCTTGGCTTCCCGCCGCTGGTGACTCCGACTTCGCAGATCGTCGGCACTCAGGCGTTCTTCAACGTGCTGGCCGGCGAGCGTTACAAGACCATCACCAACGAAGTGAAGCTGTACCTGCAAGGCGGCTACGGCAAGGCGCCGGGCGTGGTCAACGAGAAGTTGCGTCGTCAGGCCATCGGCAGCGAAGAGGTGATCGACGTACGTCCGGCCGATCTGCTCAAGCCGGAAATGACCAAGCTGCGTGCCGACATCGGCGCACTGGCCAAGTCCGAAGAAGACGTGCTGACTTTCGCCATGTTCCCGGACATCGGGCGCAAGTTCCTCGAAGAGCGTGCCGCCGGCACCCTGGTTCCGGAAGTGCTGTTGCCGATCCCTGAGGCCGGCGGTGTGACGAAGGCTGGCGGCGAAGGCGTGCCGACCGAGTTCGTCATCGACGTCCACGGCGAAACCTACCGCGTCGACATCACTGGTGTCGGCGTGAAGGCCGAAGGCAAGCGTCACTTCTACCTGTCCATCGACGGCATGCCGGAAGAAGTGGTGTTCGAACCGCTCAACGAATTCGTCGGCGGTGGCAGCAGCAAACGCAAGCAGGCGTCGGCACCGGGCCATGTCAGCACCACCATGCCAGGCAACATCGTCGATGTGCTGGTCAAGGAGGGCGACACCGTCAAGGCTGGCCAGGCTGTATTGATCACCGAAGCGATGAAGATGGAAACCGAAGTCCAGGCAGCGATTGCCGGCAAGGTCACCGCCATTCATGTGGCCAAGGGCGACCGGGTCAACCCGGGCGAAATCCTGATCGAGATCGAAGGCTGAGATAACCGCCGCGATCCAACGCTTTAAACCTCGGGGGGGCATGTGCTCCCCTTTTTTTTCGCCTGCAATATGCCGTTCTCTGTCGGAGCTGTCGCAAGCCCGAGCCTGCGGCAGCTCCTACACGTAGCGTTGTGTCAGAACGCCATGCGCCACTGGCCTGTCACGCCGTAACTGCGGCTGTCGTTGCCGGCCTCGCCGCTGAGGCCAATGCCCAGAGTGTTACGGGCGGACAGCGTCAGATCCAGACCTGCATCCAGCGTGAAGCTGTTGCGATCCATCTCGGCGCCAGTGACTTCAAAGCTTCTGCCACCCTTGACCAGGTGCTGGCGCGTTACGTTGTCCAGATCGCCGTAGGTGTGTTTCACGCTCGCGCTCAGGCGCGGCGTCAACTGCATACCGTTGGACAGTTGGTTGGTGCTCGTCAGGCGCAGGCCGAGGGTGCTGCTCGGATTCGCTTGGGTCTGACCCTGAACCTTGAGCGCCGCATCGCCACCTTTCTCGGTGTAGCCGTCACGTTGATAGCGTTGATAACCGACGCTGGCGAACGGCTCGATGCTGACGTTGCCACGACCGAGGTTGTAGCCGACTTCGGCAAAGGCGTGCTGGGTGCTGGCGTCATAGCGGCTCTTGAGCCGATCGCTGAAACCATTGAAGGCGACGCGACGTTTGCCGCTGCCGTCATGGCTGCCGTACGAGGCGCCCAAGCGCAAGGCGAACGGGCCATCCTGACGCAGCGCGTAGGCGCCGAGGTGCCAGCTGTCGAGATCACCGTCGAACTGTTGGGCATCGAAGCGGGTTTGCGCTTTTGCACCCATCAGGCCGACATGCCATTGTTCGTCGATTCGCCAGTCGGCCCCCATGACCAGACCTTGGGTGGAATGCTTCAGAACACTGGCGGCGTCACGATCAACCTGGCCGCCATGCCCCAGTGCTTGCAGCCAGACCCGCCCGTTGCCTTCGCCACCAGCCGCTCGGCGCGGTGCATTCCCTGAGCTCTGCGCGCCATTGCCGCTGTCCAGTTGATGCATGGCCGAAAGCATGCTGGCGCTGAGCGGATTGACGCTGCTCAGTGTGGCTTTGGCGAGGTTGGCGTAACTGCCGGCGGCGAGTTGTTCGAGAGCCAGGCTGGCCGTCGGCTTGCTGGAGCCGAGCAGGGCCGTGACGGCAGTATTTTGAGGTGTGGCCGCGCTGATGGCTTTGCTTGTCTGGCGAAGTGCCTCAGGCTCTTGAGGTTGCTGAGGTTGCTGA
>NZ_JTKF01000005.1:0-432996 GCF_000828175.1 Pseudomonas sp. W15Feb9B
CTCAGACACAAGCGGGCTTGCTCGCGAATTCGGTCTTTCATTCAACATCTTTGTCGACTGACCTGACGCTTTCGCGGGCAAGCCCGCTCCCACAGTTGTTTTGGGTTGTTTTTAAGAGCGGCGTTGCCGCATCAAGTGCTTGAAGCCTTCAAACACCAGCACCACCACCGCCAGCCAGATCGGGATGTAAGTCAGCCATTCACCGGCCTTGATACTTTCACCGAGCAACAGCGCGACACCGAGCAGCAATACCGGCTCGACATAGCTGAGCAGACCAAACAGGCTGAATGGCAACAAGCGGCTGGCAATGATGTACACCACCAGCGCCGACGCACTGATCAAACCGAGCAGCGGGATCAGCCAGAGCAGGCCCGGATACTGATCGAACACGGCAAAGCCTTGCTCGCCACCGCGTACAAACCAGTACGCCACTGGCAGCATCAGCGTCATGTCGACCCACAGACCGCCGAGGTTGTCGGTCTTCAGGCGTTTGCGCAGCACGAAGTACAGCGGATAACCGACCACAACCACCAGGGTCGCCCAGGAAAAACCGCCGACCCGATACAGCTCGTTCGCCACACCCAGCGTGGCAAAGAACACCGCGATTTTCTGCAGGTACGACAGGCTGTCGCCGTAGACGATGCGCCCGGTCAGCACCATCGCCAGCGGCAGCAGGAAATAGCCCAGCGACACGTCGAGGCTATAACCGTTGAGCGGCGCCCACATGAACAGCCACAACTGCACGCCGAGCAACGCTGCCGAAACGATCAGGCCACCTGTCAGCTTCGGAGAACCGGCCACGCGCCGCAGCAATTCCAGCACCCGCCGCCATTCACCGGAAACCAGCATGAACACGGTCATGCACGGCACAGTCAGCAGCATCCGCCAGCCGAAGATTTCCACGCCGCTCAACGGAGTGAGCAGCGAGGTGTAGTAATACATGACGGCAAACAGCACCGAAGCTGAAACCGATAGAGCGATACCTTTAGACAAACTGTCCTCGCGGTGGGTGATCAAACAGGGCGCGCAGGATACGTGGTTTTTGTGCTGAATATTGGCCGAGTGCTCAATATTTCCCACATTCTGAAGATAAGCACAAAACCTGTGGGAGCGAGCCTGTTCGCGAAAGCGGTGTGCCAGACAACGCAGATGTTGAATGTGCCGGCCTCTTCGCGAGCAGGCTCGCTGCCACAATGGATTGGTGTTGCCCTCGTAATCTGCTGACGCCGCTGATGCCCGGCTTGTGAGGCTTTCAGGCCTGGCGCGGTTTACGGCCCGACACAAAATGGCTTACATCATTGAACCCCGGTGTCGACGCGTGCCCCGGGGTCACCAGCGAGTCGATAAACGCTTCATCCTCCGCCGTGATCTGCACCGCCTGCGCCTTGGTGTAAGCATCCCACTGCTGCTCGGTGCGCGGCCCGACGATCGCCGAAGTTACCGCACTGTTGTTCAGCACCCAGGCAATTGCGAATTCGACCATGCCCACGCCACGGCCTTGGGTGTATTGCTGGATCTGCTGAGCAATGCGCAGCGATTCAACCCGCCATTCGGTTTCCAGAATGCGTTTGTCCTGACGTCCGGCGCGGCTGTTGGCATCCGGAGTGACATCGGGTGCGTATTTGCCGCTGAGCACGCCACGGGCCAGCGGGCTGTAAGGCACCACGCCGAGGCCATAGGTCTGCGCGGCGGTGATCTGTTCGGTCTCGGCCTGGCGGTTGACGATGTTGTACAGCGGCTGGCTGATCACCGGGCGGTCGATACCGAGCTTGTCAGCGATACGAATCACCTCGGCGATGCGCCAGCCGCGATAGTTCGACAAGCCCCAATAGCGAATTTTACCCTGACGAATCAGATCGCCAATCGCCGACACGGTTACTTCCAGAGGGGTGTTGTGGTCCTCGCGGTGCAGGTAATAGATGTCGAGATAGTCGGTACCGAGGCGCGTGAGGCTGGCTTCCAGACCGTTGAAGATGTGCTTGCGGCTCAAACCGCTGCGGTTTGGCACGCCGTCCGCCGGGCCGAAACCGACCTTGGTTGCCAACACCCAGTCGTGCCGATGGCGGGCGATCGCCTCGCCGACAATTTCTTCCGAGCGGCCGTTGGTGTAGACGTCCGCGGTGTCGATGAAATTGATGCCCTGATCCCAGGCCTTGTCGATGATGCGCAGCGAATCCTCGGCGCTGGTCTGTTCGCCAAACATCATCGTGCCGAGGGTGAGGGTGGACACCTGCAACCCCGAGTGCCCCAGTGTGCGATAGCTCATGCCGAAATCCTTTTATCGGTGGGAAAGCTTCCATCAAATACCAGAAGCGTCCGACGGGGCAAAGTGAATTATCGGCTCAGTGCTGCGCAACGCGTCTGTAAAAACGCCTGCAACACCCGAACGCGTTCGGACACTTGGACCCGATGCGGGCAGAGCAGATTGAACGGCACGCTCTCGCCATGCCAGTCATCGAACAGCGTCAGCAGGCGTCCGCCGCGCACATCCTCGGCGACGTCCAGCCAGGCCTTGTAGGCAATGCCATGCCCGGCCAGCGCCCAGCGCCGCGCGACTTCGCCGTCATCGCTGAGATAGTCACCGTGGACTTCAACTTCCAGCGTTTCGTCCTCGCGACTGAAGCGCCAGGTGTTGTAAGGCCGGCCGTTGCGCAAATAGAGCAGGGCGCTGTGCTCGTTCAGTTCGCCGGGATGTTGCGGGGTACCATGGCGAGCCAGATAGTCCGGGCTGGCGCAGGCTACTCGTCGATGCGCCGGCAGAATCGGCAGCGCCACCAGCGTCGAGTCGCTGGGCACGCCGAAGCGCAGCGCGACATCCACGGTTTCGCGAAACAGATCGGCGTGCCGATCGTTGAGCAGCAGTTGCAATTGAATATTCGGGTGTTCGCGTTTGAATTCATCCAGCCATGCCAACAATACGTTGCGCCCGAAATCCGACGGCGCCGCCAGTTGCAGCACCCCACTGAGGCCTTCGCCGTGTTGCTTGAGCGCTTGTTCGCCTTCGGCCAGGGCGGACAAGGCGATGCGTACACTGTCGAGATAGCGCCGACCTTCTTCGGTCAAGCGCATGCTGCGGGTGGAGCGCGCGAGCAGGCGAATGCCGAGACGGGTTTCCAGGCGCTTCAACGCAATGCTGGCCGCGGCCGGCGTCAGTTCCAGCGCGCGGGCAGCGGCGGAGATGCTGCCGGAGTCGGCCACGCGGACGAAGATCTCCAGATCGAGAATCGAGCTCATTGGTAAAAATCCTTTAAAGATCTGTGCGTTTTTGCGGGATTTTTACGTGATTGGCAAGTTCGGGCGTTGCAATCAGTAAAGAAAAAAGATCGCAGCCTGCGGCAGCTCCTACATGGAAATACGCGTTTTCCTGTAGGAGCTGCCGCAGGCTGCGATCTTTTGATCTTAAAGCGTGATGATTAAGCCCGCAGAGTCCTCGTCATGCGCAACGCCAGCAAGCTGCCGCCAACGATCACACCCGCCAGCAGATACAACGCGGCATCGGTCGAACCGGTGCTGTCCTTGACCCAACCCACCAGGTACGGGCTGAGGAAGCCGGCCATCTGCCCCATCGAGTTGATCAACGCCAGTCCGCCGGCCGCGGCGCCTGCGCTCAACAGCGCAGTCGGCACTGGCCAGAACATCGGCAGACCGGTCAGCGCGCCCATGGTCGCAAGGGTCAGGCCGAGAATGGCGATGGCCGGGTTGGCGGCGAAGTTCACCGCGATCAGCAGACCGAGGGCGCCCATCAGCATCGGCACCACCAAATGCCAGCGACGCTCTTTGCGCAAGTCCGCCGAACGCCCGACCAGCAGCATGAACACCGCCGCCAGCAGATACGGAATCGCGCTCAACCAGCCGATCACCAGGTTGTCGCTGAAACCGAGGTTTTTGATGATCGACGGCAGCCAGAAGTTGATCGCGTACACGCCGCTCTGGATGCAGAAGTAGATCAGGCCAAACGCCCAGATCGCCGGGTTCTTGAATACCGCAAGCAACGAGTCCGAGGTGGTTTTCGGTTTGTTCGCCAGGTCTTCGGCCTGATCGGCTTCAAGCACCGCGCGCTCGTGCGGGCTCAGCCACTTGGCGTTGGCAAAGCTGTCACTCAGCAGGAAATAGGCGAGGGCGCCGAGGATCACCGTCGGGATGCCTTGCAGCAGGAACATCCACTGCCAGCCCGCCAGGCCGCCCTGCCCGGCGGCGAAGTGGTTGAGGATCCAACCGGAAAACGGGCTGCCGAGCAGGCCGGAGACCGGGATCGCCGACATGAACAGCGCCATGATCCGCCCACGGCGAAACGTCGGGAACCATTGCGAGAGATACAACACCACACCGGGGAAGAACCCGGCTTCTGCCGCGCCGGTGAACAGGCGCAGGGTGTAGAACTGGGTCGGGGTGGTGACGAACAACAGGCAGGTCGATAGCGTGCCCCACGTGATCATCATCAGCGCGATCCAGCGCCGTGGACCGAACTTGGTCAGCGCGAGGTTGCTCGGTACGCCGCACAGCACGTAGCCGATGAAGAAGATCCCGGCGCCGAGGCCGTACACGGTTTCACTGAATTTCAACGCGTCGAGCATCTGCAGCTTGGCAAAGCCGACGTTGACCCGGTCGAGGTAGTTGAACAGGTAGCAGATGAAAATGAAGGGAATCAAACGCAGGGTGATGCGTTTGTAGACGGCGTTTTTACCGTCGTCGATGGTCTGGGTAGCTGCGGCGCTCTGCGACATAGCGGCTCTCTCTTTATTATGATTTTTTGCGATGCACAGGTTAACGTTGATCGCCCTGAGAGTCTCGGCCACCTTTGGCCGGATTGTCTTTGTGCCTGAGCACAGGGTTTGCCGCCAGACCCTGTGCGGGTGAACAACCGTCCGCCGCCGTTGCTTAAGGATTTTGCCGATCATGTTCGAACTCGATCACGACCTCGCTCAGGATATCGTCGACCGGGCCATGGCCATTTTGCCCTATAACGTCAATGTCATGGACAGCCAGGGCCTGATCCTCGGCAGTGGCGAACCGGAGCGCATCAACACCCGTCACGAAGGCGCGCAACTGGTGCTGGCCAACGGCCGCGTGGTGGAAATCGATGCGCAAACGGCGATGCATCTCAAAGGTGTGCAGCCGGGGATCAACCTGCCGCTGTTACTCGATCAGCGCCTGATTGGCGTACTCGGCATTACCGGCGAGCCGGAGCAACTGCGCACCTACGCCGAACTGGTGCGCATGACTGCCGAAATGCTCGTTGGTCAGCGCAATCAGCAGGCCGAGCAGCAATGGCGGCGCCAGCGTTGCGATGACCTGCTGGCGTTGCTGTTGAGCGACGCCGGCGACTCGCCGCGGCTGGTCGATGAGGCGCAGCAACTGGGGCTCAAGCCGCAGTTGACCCGGGTGCCGTACCTGTTCGAGCTGGGCCTGGAACAAGGGCCGGGACAAACCGTCGAGGCATTGAGCGCATGGTTGACCTCGCGCTACCCGGACAGCTGGTGCGTGAGTTCGGCCAAGTCATCGCTGCTGTGGTGCCGGCCCGCAAGTCAGACGGTTGAGCATGATCGTTTGCTGGAAAAGCTGGATGGCCTGGGCTGGAACATTCTGCGCATCGCCGTGGGCGGGCAGGCGGATGGGCTGGCCGGTTTGCGCCGCTGTTATCGACGGGTCGGCGATCTGCTGGCGTATGGGCGTGAGGTGCTGCCGCAGTCGCGACTGCTGACGCTCAATCGCTATCGTTTGCCGGTGATGCTCTGGCGCCATCGCAACGATGATGCGCTGGATGAGTTGCTCAAACCGTTGCGCAAGGTCATCGCCAAGGACGGCAACGGCCAGTTGCTCGCGACCCTGCGCAGTTGGTGTGAACACGACGGCCAGAGCCAGGCCTGTGCCGATGCGCTGGGCATTCACCGCAACAGCTTGCGTTACCGGATGGAGCGGATTGCCGAGATCAGCGGAGTTGATCCGTTGCGGCTGGACGGGATGTTGGCGTTGTACCTTGGGCTGCAATTACTGCCGCAGACTGATCCGGCGGTGTGAGTTGTTCTTAAGGCCGCCATCGCTGGCAAGCCAGCTCCCACAGGTTTACAAGGTGATTACAAGTTATGTAGCCACTGAAGATCCCTGTGGGAGCTGGCTTGCCAGCGATGAGGCCAGAGCATTCGGCATCAAGTCCAAGGCTTTTGTAGAAATGAACAATAAACGCCAACCGCCCTTGTGCAGCGGACAGGCGTCAATGCGCGTGCCGACTGGCAGCATGAAGCGCATTGGAACTGGAGAATTCGCATGAAGATCGTCATCGCCCCCGATTCGTTCAAGGACAGCCTGAGTGCCCAAGGCGTTGCCGAGGCCATTGCCTTGGGCCTGGCGCAAGTCTGGCCGCACGCCACGCTGGTCAAATGCCCGATGGCTGACGGCGGCGAGGGCACGGTGGAGTCGATTCTTGCTGCCTGCGAAGGCGAACTGCGCAGGACTCGGGTACGCGGGCCGCTGGGCACTCCGGTCGATGCGGCATGGGGCTGGCTGCCGCACAACCACACCGCGATCATTGAAATGGCCGAGGCCAGTGGTTTGCAGTTGGTGCCTACGGGGCAGCGCGATGCCTGCATCACCAGCACCTTCGGCACCGGTGAACTGATTCGCGCCGCACTGGATGCCGGCGCGCAACGGGTGATTCTGGCCATTGGCGGCAGCGCCACCAACGATGGCGGCGCCGGCGCGATGCAGGCGCTGGGGGTGAAATTGCTCGATGCACAAGGTCAGGTGCTGGTACCGGGCGGCCTGGCCTTGGCGCAACTGGCGCGGCTGGACTTGAGCGAGCTTGATCCGCGTCTGGCCCAAGTGCGCTTCGACATCGCCGCCGACGTCAACAATCCACTGTGCGGGCCGCATGGCGCCTCGGCGATTTTCGGCCCGCAAAAGGGCGCGTCACCGGTACAGGTGCAACAACTGGATCAGGCCCTCGGTCACTTCGCCGAGCTCTGCGCGCAAGCGTTGGGCAAAGACGTTCGCGATGAGCCGGGCAGCGGCGCGGCCGGCGGGCTGGGCTTTGCGGCGAAAGCGTTTCTGGGCGCGCAATTTCAAGCAGGCGTGGACGTGGTGGCCGAGCTGGTGGGCCTGGCTGAAGCGGTCAACGGCGCCGATCTGGTGATCACTGGCGAAGGCCGCTTCGACGCGCAGACCCTGCGCGGCAAAACGCCGTTTGGTGTGGCGCGGATCGCCAAAAAACACGATGTCCCGGTAATCGTCATCGCTGGCACCTTGGGTGAGGGTTATCAGGAACTCTACGAGCACGGCATCGACGCCGCATTCGCCGTCACCAGCGGCCCGATGACCCTGGAGCAGGCCTGCGCCGAAGCTCCACGCTTGTTGCGCGAGCGGGCGACGGACATCGCCCGGGTCTGGCGGATGGCAGCGAAATCCTGAGTAAACCCTTTAGGAGCTGCCGAAGGCTGCGATCTTTTGATTTTGTTTTTAAAGATCAAGATCCAAAGATCGCAGCCTTCGGCAGCTCCTACAGGGGCGTGTTAGTGTTTCAGTGGTGAAACACCTTGAAAAATATTTTCGCTTTACACGAAATCTTCCTAAAGCCCAGCCGATACAGAGGTCAGGCGCACACAGATTCCCTCGAACAGTGCCGCCGGACTGATCCCGCTCAAGGGCCAGTGATGACGGCAAGGACGCTCGCAGTTACCTCTATCGAGAGTCCAACCATGTCCCTGCGTAACCTGAATATCGCGCCTCGTGCTTTCCTCGGTTTTGCCTTTATCGCCTTGTTGGTGATTGTCCTTGGCGTGTTCGCCGTCAACCGCATGTCGACCATCCGTCAGGCCTCCATCGACATGGAGACCAATCAACTGCCCAGCGTCACCTACCTTGGCGTGGTAACGGAAAACGTTTTGCGCCTGCGGATCCTGTCGTTCCGGATTCTGGTCAACCGCGACCCGGCAGGCCTGCAAGAAGCGCAAACCCGCATCGGCGTGCTGGTGGACAAGGTGCGCAGTGCTCAGGCCAGTTACGCCGCGTTGCCGGCAGAGAGCGAAGAGCGTGCGTTGTATCAGACGTTCGCGACCACGCTCGACAACTACCTGCAAGCGCAAAACCAGATGATGGAGCTGTCGCGTCAGGACAAGGTCGACGAGATGCGCACCTTGATCAACACGCGAATCAAGGACGGCACTGACCAGATGGGCGAACAGCTCAACAAGCTGATCGCAATCAACGCTGCAGGCGCGAAAGTCGCCTCCACGCAGGCCGGTGAGCACTACGACAGCGCCATTACCGGTATCGTCATTGTGGCTGTTGTCGCGGCGCTGGCCACCGTCCTGCTGGCCCTGCTGCTGACCCGCAGCATCGTCACCCCATTGAACCGTGCCGTACAGGCGGCGCAAACCATCGCTGGCGGCAACCTGACCCAGTCGATTGAAGTGGATGGCAAAGACGAAGCCACACAATTGCTGCAAGCCTTGTCGACGATGCAGACCAATCTGCGCAAAACCATCGAACAGATCGCCGGCTCCGCCACTCAGTTGGGCGCGGCTGCCGAAGAGCTGAGCGCGGTCACCGAAGAAGCCTCCCGTGGCCTGCAACAACAGAACAACGAGATCGAACAGGCCGCCACCGCCGTCAACGAAATGACCGCCGCTGTGGAGGAAGTCGCACGCAACGCGGTCTCGACCTCCGAAGCCTCGAACCAGTCGACCCAGGCCGCCCGCGAAGGTCGCGATCAAGTGGTGAAAACCGTCGACGCGATCCAGACCATGACCCATGACGTGCAGAGCACTGCGCAAATGATCGAAGGCCTCGCCGCACAGGGCCGCGACATCGGCAAGGTGCTCGATGTGATCCGCGCCATCGCCGAACAGACCAACCTGCTGGCCCTCAACGCGGCGATCGAAGCGGCGCGTGCCGGTGAGGCCGGACGCGGTTTTGCGGTGGTAGCGGACGAAGTACGTGCCTTGGCCCATCGCACTGCGCAATCGACTCAGGAAATCGAAAAAATGGTCGCCGGTATTCAGAACGGCACCGGTGAAGCCGTGTCGTCGATGCAGCAAAGCAACCAGCGCACCCAGACCACCCTGGAAATGGCTCGTGCCGCTGGCGTGGCACTGGAGCAGATTACCCAGTCGATCCATCAGATCAACGAACGCAACCTGGTGATCGCCAGCGCCTCGGAAGAACAGGCGCAGGTCTCGCGTGAGGTCGACCGCAACCTCGTCAACATCCGTGATCTGGCCACGCAATCGGCCGCCGGGGCCAACCAGACCAGCGCCGCGACCCATGAACTGTCGCGTCTGGCGGTGGATTTGAATGCGATGGTGGCGCGGTTTGTGATTTGACCTAGGGTGAAGGCTGGAGACCGCGCCATCAGGAGACGTACATGCGCTATTCAGCCTTGACCCAACGCATCGCCGGGGAGGGCGCAGCGGCCTGGCAGATTCATGACCGCGCGCTGGCGTTGCGCGCCGAGGGAGTCGACATTCTGCTGCTGAGCGTGGGTGATCCGGATTTCGACACGCCGCTGCCGATCATCCACGGCGCCATCGACAGCCTGTTGGCTGGCGATACCCATTATTCCGAAGTGCGTGGCCGACTGGCGCTGCGCAAGCTGATCGCCGCTCGCCACCAGCGGCGCAGCGGTCAAGTGGTGGATGCCGAGCACGTGATCGTGCTGCCCGGCGCGCAATGCGCGGTGTATTCGGTTGCTCAATGCCTGCTGGATCCGGGTGACGAAGTGATCGTCGCCGAGCCGATGTACGTGACCTACGAGGGTGTGTTCGGCGCGTGCGGCGCGACGGTGGTGCCGGTGCCGGTACGGCCGGAAAACGGCTTTCGCGTTGATCCCGCCGATGTCGCCGCGCGGATCACGCCGAAGACCCGCGCGATGTTGCTCAACAGTCCCAATAATCCTTCCGGCGCGAGCCTGTCCCTGCTGATCTGGCAGGAACTGGCGGCGCTCTGCATGCGTCACGATTTGTGGCTGATCAGCGACGAGGTCTACAGCGATCTGCTTTACGAGGGCGAGCACATCAGCCCGGCGAGTCTGCCGGGCATGGCCGAACGTACGGCGACCATCAACAGTTTGTCGAAATCCCACGCCATGACCGGTTGGCGCATCGGCTGGTCGATCGGGCCGAAAGCGCTGGCCGAGCATCTGGTGAACCTGTCGTTGAGCATGCTTTTTGGCCTACCGGATTTTGTGCAGAAAGCGGGGGAGATTGCGCTGCACAGCGATCTGCCGGAGGTGACACAGATGCGCGAGGAATATCGTTTGCGCCGCGATCTGGTCTGCGAGCATTTGCGCGGCTGCCCGGGGTTGCAACCGATTCGCCCGGATGGCGGGATGTTCGTGATGGTCGATGTGCGCCAGACCGGGTTTGGTGCGCAGGCATTTGCCGAGCGGCTGCTGGAAGGTTACGGGGTGTCGGTGCTGGCCGGTGAAGCGTTCGGGCCGAGTGCGGCGGGGCATATTCGCATCGGGCTGGTGCTGGATCGGGTGAAGCTGGCGGATGCTTGTGCACGGATTGCGTTGTGTGCGGTGCAGTTGTTGCAGGCGCGTAGTGCCTGACAGTTTTGTGTTGCCTGTCCCGGCCTCATCGCTGGCAAGCCAGCTCCCACAGGGTTTTGTGTCGTTCTGAAATGTAATGAACACTGAAGAACCTGTGGGAGCTGGCTTGCCAGCGATTTGGCCAGAACAGGCACTGAAGATATCAGCCTTGCCAAGCCACCGGATTCACCAGATTCACCGGCTTCTCCCCAGCCAAAGCCGCCAGCAGATTGTCCACCGCACACCGCGCCATCGCCTCCCGCGTCTCATGCGTCGCCGAACCCATGTGCGGGGTTGCCACCACATTGTTCAACTGCAACAACGGCGAATCATGATTCAGCGGCTCACGCTCGAACACATCCAGCCCCGCTGCGCGAATCCGCTGGTGGCGCAACGCGTCGATCAGCGCTGCCTCATCCACCACTTTGCCGCGCGAGATATTGATGAAGATGCTCTCGGGGCGCATCAGCGCAAACTGCTCGGCGCCAATCAGGCCTTCGGTCTGCGCAGTCAGCGGCAGGGTCAGGCAGATGAAATCAGCCTCTTGCAGCAGCGCTTCCAGGCTGCGGTACTGCGCCGCAAAACGTTCCTCAACGGCCGGTTTGCGCGACTGGCTGTGATAGAGCACCGGCATGCCAAAACCGAAATGCCCGCGCTGCGCCAGCGCCTCGCCGATGCGACCCATGCCGATGATGCCCAGGGTCTTGCCGTGCACATCGGTGCCGAAATGCGCCGGGCCGATGTTGCGGTGCCACTGGCCACTGCGCACCATGTTCGCCAGTTCCACCACGCGCCGGGCCGTGGCGAGGATCAGCGCGAAACCTGTGTCAGCGGTGGTTTCGGTGAGCACATCCGCGGTGTTGCTGAGAAGGATCTTGCGTCGGCTCAGGTAGTCGATGTCGTAGTTGTCGACGCCCACCGAAACGCTGGCAATCGCCTGCAGTTGCGGTGCCAGATCGAGTAGCGCGGCGTCGAGTTTCAAGCTGGCACCGAGCAAACCGTGGGCGCTCGGCAAGGCGTCGCGCAGCTTCATCAGCCCGTCGGCATCGAGGCTTTCGATCAGCGTCACTTCACACGCTTGTTGCAGGCGCGCCATCAGCGCTGGCGACAGTTTCTTGTACAGCACGACTTGCTTTTTCATGGGCAAAAATCTCTTCAGGAATGCGCCGGCACAGGACGCGTGGCAACGGCTTTGGCCACGACACGATCACTGGCGCCGGGCTTGAGAAAAATTGTCAGCACCACCGACAGCAGCAACGCGCCGCTCATCAGCAAATACGAAGCGCCGGGCGAACCGGTGGAGCTGTTCAGATAACCGACCAGGTACGAGCCACCGAACGAACCGAGCGCGCCCATGCTGTTGATCAGCGCCATAGCCCCACCGGCAACGTTGGCCGGCAGGATCTCCGGAACGATGGCGAAGAACGGCCCGTAAGGCGCGTACATGCAGGCGCCGGCGATCACCAGCAGCGTGTAGGACCACCAGAAATGTTCCGCGCCCAAGGCGTAGGAGCCGTAGAACGCGATGGAGGCGATCAGCAGCGGCGGCCAGACGAAGCGTTTACGTTTTTGCAGCTTGTCCGAGCCCCACGACACCCCGAGCATGCCGATCACCGCCGCCAGATAGGGCAGCGCCGACAGCCAGCCGGCTTCGATCATGTCCATTTGCGCGCCGGCCTTGAGGATCGACGGCAGCCACAGCACGAAGCCATAGACGCCAATGCTCCAGCAGAAAAACTGCAGCGCCAGAATGATGACCTTCGGCGAACGGAAGGCTTCGGCGTAGTTCTTCACCGCTTTGATCCCGACCTGTTCGGCGGCGAGAGCGCTTTCCAGATCGTGCTTTTCCTGTTCGCTCAGCCACTTGGCCTGAGCAGGACGATCATCGGCCAGCTTCCACCAGATAAACGCCCAGATCACCGCCGGCAAACCTTCGATGATGAACATCCAGCGCCAACTGAAGTGCTGCACCAGATAGCCCGAGACCACCGACATCCACAACATCGTGACCGGGTTGCCGAGGATCAGAAAAGTGTTGGCCCGCGAGCGCTCGGCACGGGTGAACCAGTGGCACAGGTAGACCAGCATCGCCGGCATTACTGCGGCTTCGACCACGCCGAGCATGAAGCGAATCACGATCAGCCAGTAGGCGTTGGACACGACGCCGGTCAGCGTGGCGAGCCCGCCCCAGAAGATCAGGCTGAAGAAAATCAGTTTTTTCACGCTGTGCTTTTGCGCGTAGATCGCCCCGGGCACCTGGAAGAAAAAGTAGCCGAGGAAGAACAGCGCCCCGAGCAATGAAGACAGGCCCGGGGTGATCATCAAGTCGGCGGCCATGCCGGACGCGGCGGCGAAGCCGTAGTTGGCACGATCGAGGTACGCCAGGCTGTAGGTGATGAACACGATCGGCATGATGTACCACCAGCGGCGGGCGGCGAGGGTTGTGGTTTTCATGGTGTTGCTCCTGAGCTTGTTGTTTTTGTCGCAGCAGGTTCAATTAATGGGTTGTCTGAGCGGGCCTCATCGCTGGCAAGCCAGCTCCCACAGGTATCTCGGGTAAGTCGACTATTGCATCCCCACCGCCGAACCCTGTGGGAGCTGGCTTGCCAGCGATGGCGGCCTCGAATTCGCTGGAGAGCTCAGACCGGGTCGGCAACCCCTCCATATCCCCGCGACTCTGCACCGCCCGACTACCAATCCAGTTGGCGCGTTGCACCGCCTCGGCAAAGCTCTGATGTTCAAGCAGGGCACTGATCATGCCGACGGCAAATCCGTCGCCCGCACCCACGGTGTCGACCACGTTGGCCACCGGCACTCCGGCGACAAACCCCTGATCCAGTTGCGTGCGGTAATAAGCGCCTTGCGGCCCAAGCTTGATCGCCACGGCTTCGGCGCCCTGATCGAGATAGAACGCGGCGATGTCCGCCGGATCTTCGAAGCCGGTCAGCAAGCGACCTTCACTCAAACCCGGCAGTACCCAGTGGGCGAGGGCGGCGAGGCGGTTGATTTCGCGGATCATCTCTTGCTCAGAGGCCCACAGGCTCGGGCGCAGATTGGGGTCGAACGACACGCTGCGCCCGGCATGGCGCATGCGAGTCATCAGTTCGAACGACATTTCCCGAGCGCTGGCCGACAGTGCCGGTGGAATCCCGGTGGCGTGCAGGTGGCGGGCACTGAGCAAAGTGTCGCTGATCGACTGCACGGACAGATGACTGGCCGCCGAGCCACGGCGGAAATACTCGACCTGCGGGTCGCTGCCATCGTCGTTACGGGATTTGAACTGGAAACCGGTCGGGTGCTGGTCATCGACCGCGACGTGACTGCAATCCAGACCTTCCTCGATCAAGGTCTGGACCACGAACCGTCCGAGGGAATCGGCGCCGACCCGGCTCAGCCACGCCACATTGAAACCCAGGCGCGACAAGCCGATCGCCACATTGCTGTCGGCGCCGGCAATGCGTTTGTGAAAATGTTCGACCGCCGCCAGATCACCGGTCTGCTCGGCGACCAGCATCGCCATGGTTTCACCGAACGACAGAATATCGATCTCAGACATGGGCAGGCTCCAGACGCGATTGGCCAAGGCGGGCGAGGGCGGCGACATGTTCGGTGGTAATTGCCACCAGGTCATCGCCCTGCAGTGGGTATTCGGCGGCGCGCATAACGCCTTGGGCCATGTGCCGCAGCAGTTGTTCCCACAAATGCAGGTCGCTGACGGCGGGCGGCACGGCGACCAGTTTGCCGTCGGCGCGCCGGGCCACGGCTTTGCAGTGCACGTAGCCGACATGCCGTCCGAGCAGACGTGCGGCGTTGGCGGCGGACTGGTCCTGCCACTGCCAGTTGCCGATATCGAAGGTCATCTTGATCGGCAAGTCATGCTGCTCGACCGCCGCGAAAAAGCGCTGGAACGGCTCGATGCGGCCGCCCTGCAAGGTCTGGTCGTTTTCCACCAGTAGCTGCACCGGGCTGTTGCCCAGCAGTTGCTGCAGCGCCTGCAAATCACAGTTGTCGGTGAAATAGCCGAGTGAGACTTTCAGCCATTTTGAGCCAAACGCCTGGGCGTGTTGCAGGGCGTTGATCAATTCGGGATTGGGCCGCGCCTGACCGGCGAGCCACAGTTCGGTCGGCGACGAATAGATGCTTTGCAGACCCTGCGCCTGGGTGGCGGCTTGCAATTGTGCAGGCACTTCGCGGGTCAGCAACTCTTCGCGCCATTCGATGCGATCGGCACCGGCGGCGGCCAGCACGTCGATGAAGAAATCTTGCCCGCGTTGGCGCACAAGCTCGGCGCCGTAGCTGGACAGGCTGATGGAAACGGCGGGTTTATTCATTGTTATCTGCCTCTGAAACCGGTTTCATTTTTGTTCAAAAAAAATCAGGTGGTTCTGTGATGGCCTTTCGGGCCGCATCGCTGGCAAGCCAGCTCCCACAAGGTTCTGGGGATTGCATTAACACCACAAACACCTGTGGGAGCTGGCTTGCCAGCGAAGGCGTCAGCTCACACACCACCATTCCCTCGGGTAGAACCGCGCTCAATCAGCACCGGGGTAAAATCGAGCCTGCGTGGAATCTCGACATCCCCCCGCAAACGCTTGAGCAAACACTCAAACGCCCGCGCGCCAATCTCGGCCGTTGGCTGGGCGAGGGCGGTAATCCCGCTGCCCACCAACGGGTACCAATCCAGGTCATCCAGGGCAATCAGCCCGACATCCGCGAATAACCCGCAGCCGATTTCACGCAAGGCGAGGGTGCAGGCCAGCGCCGCCACGCCGTTGGCGCAGAACAGTGCTTTAGGCCCGGTAGCCGGTGTGTTCAAAAAGGTTTGAAGATCAGTGGCGAGTGTGTCGCCGGTTTCCAGCACGGCCCCGGTCAATTCGGAACGCTGGGCAATGTGCGCCTGAAAACTGCTGACCCGCTCGATCCGCGAACTGGTGCCGTCATAAGGTTCAGTCACCATCAACACATCGCGATAGCCGCGCTGCTCAAGGTGCGTCAGGGCCATCTCGACAGCCTGCGCGTTGTTCAGCCCGAGCATGTCGCTATTGAGGCCATCGACCTTGCGATCCACCAGCACCAGCGGCATTTCCCGGTGCAGTTCGTGGAGTTCGTCACGGTGATGACCGAGGGTGTTCACGATCAGCCCTTCGATGTTGTACGAGCGCAACAACGCCAGGTGTTGGCGTTCCTGCTCGTCATCGCGGTCGGTGTTGCACACCACCAGGCTGTAGCCATGCGCACGGCAGGCGGTTTCCACCCCGTGCATCACGGCAATCGAATAAGGGTTGCGGATATCGGCCACCAGCATGCCGATCAGGCGCGTGCGCCCGCGTTTCAGACCACGGGCCATCTGGTTCGGGCGGTAACCCAGTTCGCTGATCGCCTGCTCGATACGCAGGGCGATGGCGTCGGAGAGCAGGGCGCGGTCATCGCCGATGAAGCGCGAGACGCTGGCCTTGGACACGCCGGCGCGTTCGGCAACATCGAGCATGGTCACGCGGCTGCGCTGGGCGGCGGAAAAGTCGTTCACGGTGTGAAACCTTATTATTGGATTTATTCGTTTCGTGCGCCGCGATGGCGCTGAAACCGGTTTCAGGAAACACCAGAAGCCGACGCTCCGTCAAGTGAATGCGCGTGGTACTTCAACCTGGCGCCGACGGGCGGTGCTTAGCGTTATTGAGGTATCTGCGCAATGCTCAGCCAAACAGGCCGGCAGCGATGTTGATCGAAAAGCCCAGAATCGCGGTGTTGAACACAAACCCGATCAACGACTGCGCCAGGACGATCTTGCGAATCTCCCGGGTAGCCACGCCGACATCGGCCGTCTGCACCGCCACGCCGATGGTGAAGGAAAAATACAGGAAGTCCCAGTAATTGGGCGTGGTCAGGCCTTCGGCAAAACGCAGGGCCGGTTCCTTGCCGTCCCAGGTGTAAAACAGGCGTGCGTAGTGCACACAGAAGATCACCCCGATCACCAGCCACGAACCTACCACGGTGACGGCGGTGAAGGCGTAATGCAGAAGTTTGCGATGGGTATCCAGATCCTTGCTACCGGCCAGTTCCAGGGTAATGGCGGCGAGACTCGCCAGGGCTGCGATACACACCACGAACAGCACCAGCCCGGCGTTTTCGTCTTCGATGACAGCAATACGTTTGACGTCCGGCGCCTTCGCCCGAACGGTCAACCAGAACATCAGGATCAGGTAGGTCCAGACGCCCGCATTCCAGCCGATGAGGATTTTGCTGACGATGGCGTCGGCAGGAACCAGCAGGCCGGTGGCAAGGCCAACCAGGGCGGCGGCGGACAGGCGAGGGTGGGTGCGGGCGAGAAAGCGCATGGGGATTCACAGTGATGATCGATCCCTGCACCTTAGCGCACGCTATCGTGCTTTTGTAGGCGCTGCTGGCTGCGATTCTTTTGATTCTGTTCTATCAAGATCAAAAGATCGCAGCCTGCAGCTCCTGCAGTGGGATCAAGGGTGTTTGCTGAAGCGTTGGACGAGCTTCATGACCACCACGAAAAACAACGGCACAAAAATCACCGCCAGGGTCGCCGTGATCATCCCGCCGATCACCCCGGTACCGATCGCCTGCTGACTCGCCGAACTGGCACCGGTGGCGATGGCCAAAGGCACCACGCCAAGGATGAACGCCAGCGAAGTCATGACAATCGGTCGCAGACGCAGGCGCGCTGCCTGCAACGTTGCATCGATCAGGTCGTGGCCTTCGTCATACAGGCTCTTGGCGAATTCGATGATCAGGATCGCGTTCTTCGCCGACAGACCAATGATCGTGATCAGCCCGACCTTGAAGAACACGTCGTTGGGCATGCCGCGCAAGGTCACCGCCAGCACCGCACCGAGTACGCCCAGCGGTACCACCAGCAGCACCGAGGTCGGAATCGACCAGCTCTCGTACAGCGCCGCCAGACACAGGAACACGATCAGCAGCGACAGGCCGAGCAGGATCGGTGCCTGACTGCCGGACAACCGTTCCTGCAGCGACAGCCCGGTCCATTCCTGACCCAGGCCTTTCGGCCCTTGGGCGACCAGTCGTTCAATCTCTGCCATCGCTTCACCGGTACTGTGCCCCGGCGACGGTTCGCCAGAAATCGCAATCGCCGGGTAACCGTTGTAACGGGTCAGTTGCGCCGGGCCTTGGGTCCATTTCGCCTGGACGAACGCCGACAGCGGCACCATGTGCCCGGCGTTATTGCGCACGTGCATTTTCAGCAGATCATCGACCTGACTGCGCTGATCGCCTTCGGCCTGGACCACCACCCGCTGCATGCGCCCCTGATTGGGGAAGTCATTGATGTAGGAAGAACCCACGGCGGTGGACAGCACGTTGCCGATGTCGGCGAACGACACACCCAGCGCGTTGGCCTGCTTGCGGTCCACTTCCAGTTGCACCTGCGGCGCTTCGGCCAGCGCGCTTTCGCGCACGTTCATCAGGATCGGGCTTTTCTCGGCGGCGGCGAGCAATTCGGTACGCGCCTGCATCAACGTCGCGTGACCGAGACCGCCGCGATCCTGCAGACGGAATTCGAAGCCGCTGGAAGTACCGAGACCGTCAACCGGTGGCGGCAATACCGCAAACGCGATGGCGTCCTTGATCTGGCTCAGGGCGATGTTGGCGCGGTCGGCAATCGAAGTGGCCGAATCGTCGCTGCCGCGTTCCGACCAGTCTTTCAGGGTGGTGAACGCCAGTGCCGCATTCTGCCCGCTACCGGAGAAACTGAAGCCGAGAATCACCGTGCTGTCGCCCACCCCCGGTTCACTGGCGTTGTGCGCCTCGATCTGCTCGACCACCTGCACCGTACGGTTCTTGCTCGCGCCCGGCGGCAGCTGAATATCGGTGATGGTGTAACCCTGATCCTCGACCGGCAGAAACGAGGAGGGCAGCCGCGCGAAGCACAACCCCATGCCGATCAGCAGCACGCCATAGATCAACAGATAACGTCCGCTGCGCTTCAGCGCGTAACCGACCCAGCCTTGATAGCGATCGGTCAGTTGCTCGAAGCGGCGATTGAACCAACCGAAGAAGCCGCTCTTTTCATGATGCTCGCCCTTGGCAATCGGCTTGAGCAGCGTGGCGCACAAGGCAGGCGTCAGCGTCAGGGCCAGAAACGCCGAGAACAGGATCGACGTCGCCATCGACAGCGAGAACTGCCGGTAAATCACGCCCACCGAACCCTGCATGAATGCCATCGGAATGAACACCGCCACCAGCACCAGGGTAATGCCGATGATCGCCCCGGTGATCTGCTTCATCGCTTTGCGCGTGGCGTCTTTTGGCGACAAGCCTTCGGTGGCCATGATGCGCTCGACGTTTTCCACCACAACGATGGCGTCGTCCACCAGAATGCCGATCGCCAGCACCATGCCGAACATGGTCAGCACGTTGATCGAGAAACCCAGCGCGAGCATGGTGGCGAAGGTGCCCATCAGCGCCACCGGCACCACCAGCGTCGGAATCAGGGTGTAGCGAATGTTTTGCAGGAACAGGAACATCACCGCAAACACCAGCAGCATCGCTTCGCCGAGGGTGTAGACGACTTTGGTGATCGAGACTTTGACGAATGGCGAGGTGTCGTAGGGAATCTTGTATTCGACGCCGGCCGGGAAGTAGCGCGACAGCTCGTCCATCTTCGCCCGGATCAACGTGGCGGTCGCCAGCGCATTGGCCCCCGGGGCCAGTTGCACGCCAACGGCGGTGGACGGCTTGCCGTTCAGGCGCGTGCCGAACTGGTATTCCTGACTGCCGATCTCGACCCGCGCCACATCGCCGATGCGTACGGTAGAACCATCGGGGTTGGCCTTGAGCACGATGTCGGCGAACTCTTCGGGCGTCGACAACTGACCCTTGACCAGAATGGTCGCGGTGATTTCCTGCGTAGACGGGTTGGGTAAATCGCCAATACTGCCTGCCGATACCTGGGCGTTCTGCGCGACGATGGCGGCGTTGACGTCGGCCGGGGTCAGGTTGAAACCGATCAGCTTCTGCGGATCGATCCAGATCCGCATCGCGCGTTCAGCGCCGTACAGTTGGGCCTTGCCGACGCCGTCGATGCGTTTGATTTCGTTCATCACGTTGCGCGCCAGGTAATCGCTGAGCGCTACGTCATCGAGGTTGCCGTCGCTGGAGGTCAGGGTGATCAGCAGCAGGAAGCCGGCGGAGACTTTTTCCACCTGCAGACCTTGCTGATTGACCGCTTGCGGCAGGCGCGACTCGACCACTTTGAGGCGGTTCTGCACATCAACCTGGGCCAGTTCCGGGTTGGTGCCCGGCTGGAACGTGGCCTTGATCGTCGCGCTGCCGAGGCTGCTCTGCGATTCGAAGTACAGCAGGTGATCGGCGCCGTTGAGCTCTTCTTCGATCAGGCTGACCACGCTTTCATCGACGGTTTGCGCCGAGGCACCGGGGTACACCGCGTAGATTTCGATTTGTGGCGGCGCGACGTCGGGGTACTGCGCCACCGGCAATTGCGGGATGGCCAGCGCACCGGCCAACAGGATGAACAGGGCGACAACCCAGGCGAACACCGGGCGGTCGATAAAGAACTGCGGCATAGAAGAGCGTCCTGCTTACTGACCAGAAGTCTGGGCAAGGGGAAGAGGGGTGTCGTCGATCTGCACTTTTTCGCCGGGACGGGCGTGTTGCAGGCCTTCGATGACAATACGGTCGCCGGGCTTGAGGCCGCCGGTGACGATCCAGCGGTCGTTTTGCACTGCGCCCAGTTGCACCGGTTGCTGCGCCACGCGCATCTGCTGGTCGACAGTCAGCACCTGAGCGATACCTGCGCTGTCACGCTGCACTGCACGTTGCGGTACGGTGATGCCGTTCTGCACAGTCGCTTGTTGCAGGCTTACGCGAATGAAACTGCCCGGCAACAGGTCGAGATCGGGATTGGGGAACTCGCTGCGCAGGATGATCTGGCCAGTGCCTGGATCGACCGTGATGTCGCTGAACAGCAACTTGCCCGGTAACGGGTAGAGACTGCCGTCATCCTGAATCAGCGTGGCCTTGACCTGATCCTGACCGACTGCCTGCAACTGCCCGGAACGGAACGCGCGACGCAGTTCGTTGAGTTCACGGGTCGACTGGGTAAGGTCGGCGTAGATCGGATTGAGTTGCTGGATCAGCGCCAGTGGCGTGGTTTCGTTCTGCCCGACCAGCGCGCCTTCGGTAACCAGAGCACGGCCGACCCGCCCGGAAATCGGCGCGGTGACGGTGGCGTAGCCGAGGTTCAGCTTCGCGCGTTCCACTGCAGCTTTATTGGCGGCCACATCGGCGGCGGTTTGCCGGGCATTGGCGCGGGCGTTGTCGTAGTCCTGAGCGCTGATGGCCTTGTCGTCGATCAACTGCGCGTAGCGCTGCTCTTGCAACTTCGCCTGAAAGGCGTTGGCCTCGGCCTTGCGCAGCGCAGCTTCGGCGCTATCAAGATCAGCCTTGAACGGTGCCGGATCGATGCGAAACAGCACGTCACCCTTTTTCACGTCGCTGCCTTCACGAAAGGTTCGTTGCAGCACCACACCGGCAACCCGGGCACGCACTTCGGCGATGCGCGGTGCGGCGATGCGCCCGCTCAGTTCACTGCTGATCGACAGGGGGCGGGCCTCGATGGTCTCGATGCGCACGGTGGCCGGCGGCGCTTCTTCTTCGGCCTTCGAAGACGAATCACAGGCGCTCAGCAACGACGCAACAGCGATCAGGCCGAGCCCGGCCAGAAGTTTTTTCGACATGTACCACCCCCAATATTGAAGCCCGCATCCTAAGGCCAGACGCCGAGGGTAGCGGTGAAGCTTTGTAGGCGCTGTGTGAAATTGTGTAAGGGTTTTACTCAGGGACGGGTGAGGGCGTATATCCTTTACGCCTTGAATTCTTTTGTGACGGTTGGACCGCTTTCGCGAGCAGGCTCGCCCCCACACAGGTTTTGTGAACGACGCAAAATCGATGTGGGCGCGAGCCTGCTCGCGAAGAGGGTCTGACATCCACCACAGCAATATTTGGAACACCCCCATGCCCAACATCCTCCTGGTCGAAGACGACACCGCCCTCGCCGAACTGATTTCCAGCTACCTGGAGCGCAACGGCTATTCCGTCAGCGTGATCGGTCGCGGTGACCATGTGCGTGAACGGGCACGGATCAATCCGCCGGATCTGGTCATTCTCGACCTGATGCTGCCGGGGCTCGACGGCCTGCAAGTCTGCCGTCTGCTGCGGGCCGATTCGGCGACGCTGCCGATCCTGATGCTGACCGCCCGCGACGACAGCCACGATCAGGTGCTGGGCCTGGAAATGGGCGCCGACGATTACGTCACCAAGCCCTGCGAGCCACGGGTTCTTCTGGCCCGGGTGCGCACCTTGCTGCGACGCAGCAGCCTCGGTGAACCGATGACGGTCAATGACCGCATCGTCATGGGCAATCTGTGCATCGATTTGTCCGAGCGCACCGTGACCTGGCGCGGGCAGCCGGTAGAGCTGTCCAGCGGCGAATACAATTTGCTGGTGGTGCTGGCCCGGCATGCCGGTGAAGTGCTGAGCCGCGATCAGATTCTGCAGCGTCTGCGCGGCATCGAGTTCAACGGCACCGATCGTTCGGTGGACGTGGCGATTTCCAAGCTGCGGCGCAAATTCGACGACCACGCGGGCGAGGCGCGCAAGATCAAGACCGTGTGGGGCAAGGGTTACCTGTTCAGCCGTTCCGAATGGGAATGCTGAGCTGATGTTCAGAATCCTGTTTCGCCTGTATCTGGTGACGATCGTCTCCTACAGCGCGGCAATCTATCTGGTGCCGGATCTGGTGATCATGGCGTTCCGCGAGCGCTTCATCACCTACAACCTCGACTACTCGCGCGGCTTACAATCGCTGATCACCCGTCAGTTTCACGCGGTGCCACAGGACCAGTGGCCAGCCTTGGCGCAGTCGATGGACAAGGACTTCCAGCCGCTGCACATCGTTCTGGCGCGCATCGACGACGCCGGTTTCACCGCCCCCGAGCAGGCGCGTTTGCGCCGTGGGGAAAACGTGGTGCGCATTGGCGATTGGGGATGGCGCACGTTGGCGGTCACGCCGCTGAACGATGATGTCGCGGTGCAAATGGTGGTGCCGCCGGATCCGTTGGACGTCAATCTGTTGTACTGGAGCATCAACGTGCTGATCGGCGCGACCATGCTCGCCTGCCTGCTGTTGTGGATTCGCCCGCACTGGCGTGATCTGGAGCGCCTCAAGGGGGCCGCCGAACGCTTCGGTAAAGGCCACTTGAGCGAGCGTACGCAGATTCCCGCCAGCTCCAACATCGGCAGCCTGGCCAATGTCTTCGACACCATGGCCGGCGATATCGAAAATCTGCTCAACCAGCAGCGCGACCTGCTCAATGCGGTATCTCACGAATTGCGCACGCCGCTGACCCGTCTGGATTTCGGTCTGGCCCTGGCACTGTCCGATGATTTGCCGGCGACCAGTCGCGAGCGCCTGCAAGGGCTGGTGGCACACATTCGTGAACTGGATGAACTGGTGCTGGAACTGTTGTCTTACAGCCGCCTGCAGAATCCGGCGCAATTACCGGAACAGGTTGAGGTTTCGCTGGATGAGTTCATCGACAGCATTCTGGGCAGCGTCGATGAAGAGCTGGAATCGCCGGACATCGTCATCGACGTGCTGCTGCACGGTCAGCTCGAACGCTTCACGCTGGATCCGCGCCTGACCGCGCGGGCGATCCAGAACCTGCTGCGCAATGCCATGCGCTATTGCGAGAAACGCATTCAGATTGGCGTGCAGGTCAGCCCTGATGGCTGCGGGATCTGGGTCGACGATGATGGGATTGGTATCCCGGATGACGAGCGCGAGCGGATTTTCGAGCCGTTTTATCGCCTGGATCGCAGCCGCGACCGCGCTACCGGTGGTTTTGGTCTGGGCCTGGCCATCAGCCGCCGGGCGCTGGAGGCGCAGGGCGGGACACTGACGGTGGAAAGCTCGCCGCTGGGTGGGGCGCGGTTCAGGTTGTGGTTGCCCACTGCCGCCTGAATAAAGTGAAGGAAAACCTGTGGCGAGGGAGCTTGCTCCCGCTGGGCTGCGGAGCGGCCCTGGACAAACTGCGGCCAGGCGGCATTTGTCGTTTTTGCGACGGCTTCGCCGCCGAGCGGGAGCAAGCTCCCTCGCCACAGGGATGCGGTTGCTGTGTCAGATGAGTTGGTTCGACTCAATCAAGCCAACCCCGGCCGTCTGCATCCGCTCCATGGCCGTCGCCAGTGAGCCCTCCATATCAATGGCGCGACAGGCATCCAGCACCACAAACGTATTGAACCCCGCCGCCCGCGCGTCCAGCGCCGAGAACATCACACAGAAATCCAGCGCCAGACCAACCATGTACACCGTGTCGATACCGCGTTCTTTCAGGTATCCGGCCAGCCCGGTGGTGGTGCGCCGGTCCGCCTCGAGAAATGCCGAATAGCTGTCGATGTCCGGGTTGCAGCCCTTGCGGATGATCAGCTGCGCATGAGGCAGTTTCAGGTCGGGGTGAAACTCGGCACCGGCGCTGCCTTGCACGCAATGATCCGGCCAGAGGGTCTGCTCGCCGTAGGGCAACTGAATCACCTCATACGGTTTGCGCCCGGGGTGACTGGAGGCGAATGACGCGTGGCCGCTCGGGTGCCAGTCCTGGGCAATGATCACTTGTTTGAACAGGCCGCTGAGGCGATTGATCAGCGGGACGATCTGATCGCCTTCGGGCACGGCCAACTGGCCGCCGGGGATGAAGTCGTTCTGCACGTCAATGACCAGCAGGGCGCTGCGGGGTGAAATCTGCATCGGGGGTTCCTCCTTGGATAATCACTCGCTCAGCATAGTGGCAGCGACTCTCATGCGCTCAACCGTTCGATCAAGCGCCTGGCCAGATCTTCCAGTTCCGGCGCCGGGTTGTGCCCGATCAACATCCACGCATGCTCGCCTTCGGCCCAGTACACCACGTTCATTTCATGGCGCCGTTCGTGCGCCAGTGGCCGGCTGCCGCTATTGGAGCGGGTCACGCATAAGGCCAGCGGACCATGCCTGGCGTCCAGATAGGTCAGTTGCGCAATCGGTACGCCGTCGTACTCGAGCATTTGTGCACGTTTGAGTTCGGCGCCCGGCAACTTCAGCACTGCCGGTGACAGCTTCAGACCGAGCCGCGCGTCAACCGCACGCAATTGCGCGCGTTGGCTGGCTTCGTCGCCCGGCAAATGATCAAGCGTTTGCGGCACATACAGCGCCATATAGTCGCCCACCAAGGCGCGCCAGTTATGCGCCTGCTGTGACTGCCAGGCGAGAAACAGGCGATCGGCCAATACGCCGCCCGCCAGCAGACTCGCGGCGGCCGCACCGATAAACCAGCGTCGGCTCAGGCCCGGCCGCTGGGGGGCGGGGATGGCATCGAGGCGCGCCTGCAAACGCTCCAGCGGCGCCTGTTGCGCCAGTTCGTCATAGGCATCCTTGTACGGCAGGCTGCTGCGTTCAAACCATTGCACGCGCAGGCTGAGCAACGGGTCGTCGACAATTGCGCTGTCGAGCTGATTGCGATACGCCGGGTCCAGCTCATGATCAAGGTAGGCCACCAGTTGTTCGTCAGAGGGCTTGTTCATGGGCGGTCACCTCCGGTGGTTTTCGGCACGGCTTGCAGCGGCGGGTATTCGGCCAGTTTCAGCCGCGCGGTGGCCAGACGACTCATCACCGTACCGATCGGCACTTGCAGGATCTCGGCGACTTCGCGGTAGGACAGGCCTTCGACGTAAGCCAGGTATACGGTTTCGCGTTGGGTTTCCGGCAACGCATCGACCCGGCGAATCACCTGCGCCGCCATGACGTGGGTTTGTGCGGCGTATTCGCCGTCGAAGGCCAGTTGCCCGTCGGCATCGACCTGGCCTGCACCCTGACGCACCCGGCGGGCGCGCACTTCATTGAGCCAGATCGAATGCAGGATGCTCAGCAACCAGCGATCCATGCGCGTGCCGGCTACATATTGCCCGGCACGTTCCAGCGCCCGCACGCATGTGGCTTGCACCAGGTCCTCGGCCACGTGCCGATTGCGCGACAACAGCAGGCCGTAGCGCCACAGTCGCGCCAGATGCTGTCCGAGTTCCGCTCTGAATGCCTGATCGCTGACGATGATGGCGTTCCTTTATCTGTTTCAGGTTTTCGATGAATCGTTGATGGCTTCAGCCAGGTCCTGGTATTCCTCGCAAGAAGTCCCGCAAATCGATTTAATCTGCTGCAACTGTTCCTGCGCCAGGTCGACGCGGCCTTTGATTACATAGGCTTCGCCGAGGTATTCACGCACTTGCGCGTACTGCGGATCGAGTTTCACCGATTGCAGGTAATAGCCGATGCCTTCATCGGTACGCCCCAGTTTTCGCGTGGCGTAACCGCGATAGTTGAGGGCTTTGGCGGTGTTCGGTTGTTTGAGGGTGTCGAGCAGGGCCAGGGCTTCTTCGTATCGACCGTCCTTGGCCAGTCTGTAGGCGTAATCGGTACGGTCGGCATCCGGCACGGCGCGGCTGGTCTGCATCACGCATTTCTGCGATTTGCTGTCCCAGACCTGGCCTTTGGGGCAATTGGGTTTCTGCACGGGCGCACTTTCATCACCGTTGGCAAACGCCATCGATGCAGACAGCGTGGTCACCAGCAGCAACGGGGCGGCGAACATAACGGAACGGATAGTCATGGGCAAGGCTCCACAGAGGGTTATGTTTCACTTTCAACACCACAGCACGGCATTTTATTCGTTGCTTTGTCAGGCTCTGTTCAAGGTAAGCGCAAATTGTGGCGTTATGCTCAAGAACGCCAGCCGTCCATCCAGCACCTGACGATGCCACCGCACTGCCATACGAGGAACTGCCATGAAAGATCAGGTCCATCACTCCGCTGCTGCCGGCTACAAGACTGCCGCCGACACCTACATCAAGGGCCGCCCGGACTACCCGCCGCAGGTCAGCCAGTGGTTGACCCAGACGTTGGGTCTGGACAGTCACAAGACGGTCATCGATCTGGGTGCCGGTACCGGCAAGTTCACCGGCCGGCTGGTGGCGACCGATGCACAGGTAATCGCCGTGGAACCGGTGGCGCAGATGCTGGAAAAACTTTCCGCCGCCTGGCCGCAGGTGCTGGCGGTGAGCGGTACGGCGACCGATCTGCCACTGCCAGATGCGTCGGTGGATGCTGTGGTCTGCGCGCAGGCGTTTCACTGGTTCGCCACGACCGAGGCCTTGAACGAAATCGCTCGGGTGCTCAAGCCCGGCGGCAAGCTTGGACTGATCTGGAACCTGCGCGACACGCAAGTCAGTTGGGTACCGAAACTCGATGCCATCGTTAACGCGCTGGAAGGCGACACGCCGCGTTACTACACCGGCCAATGGCGTCAGGTGTTTCCGCATCCGGCGTTCGGGCCGCTGCAATTGCAGCAGTTCCACCATGGACATACCGGCTCGCCGGAGGACGTGATTTTCAATCGGCTGCGCTCCACCAGTTTCATTGCTGCGTTGCCGCAGGCGCAGCGGGACAAGGTCGATGAGCAGATTCGCGCGCTGATTGCCTCGGAGCCGGCGTTGCGTGGGCGGCATGTGTTGACGGTGCCTTATGAGACGGCGGCGTATGTGGCGGTGAAGGGCGGTTAGACCGGGGCGGCCTCATCGCCGGCAGGCTGGCTCCCACATTTTTGCATCGATACAAAGCCTTGTAGGAGCTGCCGCAGGCTGCGATCTTTTGATCTTCAAAGTCAAAAGATCGCAGCCTGCGGCAGCTCCTACACGGACTGGAGCGCGGCAAAATTCTTTGTGAAAGTCAGTCCCGCATTTGGCCGAACCGCCATCGTGATGCCTTGTTATAGTTCGGGCCTCATTTTCTGCCCGGTAAAGGATCACTGCCATGACTCAATACACCGCCTTCAGCGTCGAACTGGCCGACAACATCGCGCACGTGCAGATCAATCGTCCGGAAAAGATCAACTCGATGAACGCCGCGTTCTGGAGCGAGATCGTCGAGATTTTCCAGTGGATCGATGACACCGACGAAGTGCGAGTGGTGGTGCTCAGCGGCAACGGCAAACATTTTTCTTCCGGCATCGACCTGATGATGCTCGCCGGCGTCGCCAATGAGCTGGGCAAGGACGTCGGCCGTAACGCGCGTCTGCTGCGGCGCAAGATCCTGACCCTGCAAGCCTCGTTCAACGCCGTCGATAATTGCCGCAAACCGGTGCTGGCGGCGATTCAGGGCTATTGCCTCGGTGGTGCCATCGACCTGATCGCCGCCTGCGACATGCGTTACGCTGCCGAAGACGCGCAATTCTCGATCAAGGAAATCGATATCGGCATGGCCGCCGATGTTGGCACTTTGCAACGGTTGCCACGGATCATCGGTGACGGCATGCTGCGTGAACTGGCTTACACCGGTCGTACGTTCGGTGCCGACGAAGCGCGCAGCCTTGGTCTGGTCAATCGCGTTTATGCTGACAAGGACCTGCTGCTTGAAGGCGTGATGGACATTGCTCGCGACATCGCCCGCAAATCGCCCATCGCGGTCACCGGTACCAAGGAAATGATCAGCTACATGCGTGACCATCGCATCGACGACGGTCTCGAATACGTTGCCACCTGGAACGCCGCCATGTTGCAATCCACCGACTTGCGCGTGGCCATGGCCGCCCATATGAGTAAACAGAAACCCGAATTTCTGGATTGAGAAACCATGACAGCTCGCTGGACCACTGCAGTACTGGACACCGATCAACCCGGCGGCTGGGCCGTGGCGCGCAGCCCCGAAGGCTTTCTGTTCGATGACAACGGCGCGCTGTTCCCCCGGGAATGGCTCAAGCGTCAGGACTTGTCGATCCTCGCCGAGCATGGCATTGGCCATCTCGATGGCGAGCCGGTGTATCTGCTGGAGCTGCACAGTCACAGCGAAGTGCCGGGCTGCAACTGGAAGGGGCTGCGGGCGTTCATGCTCGATGGCGATCACACCGTCTACAAGGTGTTGGGTTATGCCGCGCAGATCGGCACCTGGGCGCGCGAACATCGTTTTTGCGGCAACTGTGGGCAGGCGATGATGCAGGTGCCGCGTGAGCGGGCGATGTATTGCCAGCCGTGTGAGCTGCGCAGTTATCCGCGGATCTCGCCGAGCATGATCGTGCTGGTCACCCGTGGTGACGAGATCCTGCTGGCGCGCTCACCGCGTTTCGTCACCGGGGTCTACAGCACGCTGGCCGGGTTTGCCGAGCCGGGCGAGTCGGCCGAGGATTGTCTGATTCGCGAGGTGCGCGAGGAAGTCAGCATCGAGGTGAAGAACATCCAGTACATGGGCAGTCAGTGCTGGCCGTTCCCGCACTCGATGATGCTGGGCTTCCATGCCGAATATGCCGGTGGCGAGATCGTCTGCCAGGAAGACGAGATCGAAGACGCCCAGTGGTTCAACGTGCACGATCTGCCGCCGTTGCCGGCGTCAAAATCGATTGCCCGTTACCTGATCGACGTCTACGTGGCGCGCCGTTTAGGCCACGCTGAACCAGTGTTGCCAGGCTAGGCGCACGGTCAGGCCCAGCACCACGGTAATGAACACCGGACGAATGAACTTGGCGCCGCCGCTGATCGCGGTGCGTGCCCCGAAGAATGCGCCGACCATCACCGACAGGCCCATGCTCAGGCCGATGATCCAGTCCACTTGCCCGGAAAACATGAACACCGACAGCGCCGCAATGTTGCTGACGAAGTTCATGCTGCGCGCCACACCGCTGGCCTTGACCAGGTCGATGGGGTAGAGCAGCAGGCTGCTGACGGTCCAGAACGCACCCGTGCCGGGGCCGGCCACGCCATCGTAGAAACCGAGGCTGAAGCCTTGGCTCGATTGCCATTTCTTCTTGATTGGCGCGTCGCTGTCCAGCGGCGCTTTTGGCGTTCCGCCGAACAACAGATAAAGGCCGCAGGCGAAGACGATCACCGGCAGCATCTTGTTCAGCCATTCCGCCGGCAGGTAGTGCGCGACGACAGCACCGGTCAGCGCACCGACCAGGGTGCCGACGATCGCGTGCATCCACTGCCGAGGATGGAACAGTTTGCGTCGGTAGAAGGTGAAGCTGGCGGTGGCCGAGCCGAAGGTCGAACTCAGTTTGTTGGTGCCCAGCACCAGGTGCGGCGGCAGGCCGGCAGTCAGCAGCGCGGGCGTGGTCAGCAGACCACCGCCGCCGGCGATGGCGTCGATGAAGCCGGCAATGAAAGCGACAAGGGCCAGAACGGCCAGGGTAGTGAGGTCAACGCTGAGTTCGAAAGGCATGGAATCGGCTTGTGTGGCAGGAAGGAACGGGGCGTCATCATAGCCCGTAACACAGGCCTCCTGCGACACGGATCAGTTCTCGTCATGGGCGTCGGGATTTCACTTTAGTCGAGGGTCAAAAACTGAAAATTGTCGAGAAAATAACAGCCCTTGTTGCCGAACGGATCACTGGGTATGGCGACCTGAATATCCACCCGGCCGTAACCCTCTGGCGTAATGCCTTCCACCGTAATTGTCTGTGATTGCCGATCGACGTATCGCCAGCTGGTCCAGATAGTTGATTCGCCCTGAGCATTGGTCATCCAGATGGTATAAACGACGAATGCATTAATCAGCGGGTTGTCTGCCGTCTCGCGGCCCTGGATGTGAAAAGTTCTATGCTGGGTGTCTTCAAGAGGCACGGCATCGGGTGCCTCGATGTCGAAATCGAACTTGAAAGCTCCGGGCTTGACGCTGAAAATTTCAGCAGCCAGATTTTGTCCTTGATTTCTGCCGCCGACCATTCGAGCGGCAAAGTTGCCTTCGCGAAGTTCTACGGTTATTGGCGTGTCATATCCCCTGGGACGCCAGTAGTCGAAGTTGCCGCTGCTGAAATCACCATTTTTGATGCGATTGGTCTGTTTCATAGAGAGTCCTCAACGATCATGAAGTTGGCGGTACACTCCGATCATTCAGTCAATCAAGACTCATGACTACTGTCATAACTGACAGTCAGTTAGACATTTTCGCGATAAATCGATGGCGATCATCTTGAAACGGGAAGAAGGGTGCGATCCATTGACCTTGTTGCTTTCGAACAAGCCAATATCTCGCAGCCTCCGCATACTGCGACAGGGATTGCCGTGAACTTACAGACCCAGGTCCGACAGCCCCGGATGATCATCCGGACGCCGACCCAGCGGCCAATGGAACTTGCGTTCGCTTTCCTTGATCGGCATGTCGTTGATGCAGGCATAGCGCTGGAACATCAGGCCGTGCTCATCGAACTCCCAGTTTTCATTGCCGTAGGAACGAAACCAGTTGCCCGAATCGTCGCGCCACTCATAGGCGTAGCGCACGGCAATCCGCGTATCCGAATAGGCCCAAAGTTCCTTGATCAGGCGGTAATCCAGTTCCTTGGCCCATTTACGGGTCAGGAACGCCTTGGCTTCTTCACGGTTGTTGGCGAACTCGGCGCGGTTGCGCCATTTCGTGTCGAGTGTGTAAGCCAGCGACACCTTCTCCGGGTCGCGGGAGTTCCAGCCATCTTCGGCCAGTCGAACTTTTTCGATGGCCGATTCACGATTGAACGGCGGTAGCGGCGGACGCACTTGGGCAGCAGTCGACATTGTCAGTCTCCCGATCTAATAAACGATTAAACAACGGTTCAGGCTTATTTAAGGCGTTACAGGTCCAATAACTTACGCGCCATGCATTGCGCATTATCAGCGGCACTGTGATCACCCATCACAAGCGCTACGGTAATGGCGCCGTCAATCAGGATCAGCAACTGCCTGGCCAGACGTTGCGGATCTTCGACGCCATGTTCGGTGCACAGCTCGCACAGGTAGTCGAGCAGCTTCTGTTTGTGGTCTTTGGCGACCTGGCGCACCGGGTCCTCGGGGTCACCGGTCTCGCCACTGGTATTGATGAAGGCGCAGCCGCGGAAGCCTTCCGAGGCGAACCAGCTCTTGAGTACGGTAAACAGGTTGAGCAGGCGGTCGGCCGGGGTTTCGGCCTGATCGACAGCGCTGCGGTACCAGTGCATCCAGCGCACGTCGCGGCGTTGCAGGGCGGCGACGGTCAGCTCCTCCTTGTTGGCGAAGTAGCGGTAGATGCTTTTTCTGGAGACGCCGGCGGTTTTCACCAGAAGATCCATGCCGGTGGCCGCAATGCCACTTTTGTAGATCAACTTTTCGGTGACATCCAGAATGATGTCGCGGGTCGAGGTGTCATTGATTTCGTTCATGTGGCGAACAGTAGAACGATCGTTCTCCTTTCGCAAGCTATTTTTAAGATCAAAAGATCGCAGCCTTCGGCAGCTCCTACAATGATCCCTGTTGGAGCTGCCGAAGGCTGCGATCTTTTGATCTCTTTACAGACACTCACAAGACCCGAACCGGTTGATGGTGTAAGCTCTCGGGTTCTTCGGATTCGACCCATTGCGAGCCCTATGCCGTTGCTTTTCAAACGCTCTTTGCTGCCCAAACTGCGCAGCTTTCCCCTGACTGCCGAGGCCGTGACGATTCTGTCCGGCGCCGCCGAGTTCCGTCGTTGCCTGCTGGAGAAAATCGCTGAGGCGACCCGGCGCATCTACATCGTTGCGCTGTATCTGCAGCACGACGAGGCCGGTCAGGAAATCCTCGATGCCTTGCACGCCGCCAAGCTCAAGCGCCCGGAGCTGGAGATCGTCGTGGTGGTCGACTGGCTGCGCGCCCAGCGCGGGTTGATCGGTGCCGGCAAGCAGCCGGGCAACTCGGCGTGGTATCAGGAAATGACCCGCACGCATCAGAGTGAAGTGCCGGTCTACGGCGTGCCGGTGCAGACCCGCGAACTGTTCGGCGTCCTGCACTTGAAAGGCTTCGTGATCGACGACTGTGTGGTTTACAGCGGTGCGAGCCTGAACAACGTTTACCTGCACAAGTTCGACAAGTACCGCTTCGACCGCTACCACGTACTGCACAGCCGCGAACTGGCGGATTCGATGCATCATCTGGTCAAGCACGGTCTGATCGAATCCAAGGCTGTGCATCGCCTCGACCTGCCGAACCTGCCGAGCACCCGCAGCCTGCGCAACGACATCGGCGACCTGCGCAGCCGCCTCAAATATGCGGCGTACGACACCAGTGCCGGCAGCACGGCACATACCGGCCTGTCGGTGAGTCCGCTGCTCGGCGTGGGCAAGAACAACCCGTTGAACCGGGTCATTGTCGAACTGATCGCCAGTGCGCAACAGCAGCTGACGATTTGCACCCCGTATTTCAATCTGCCGCTGCCGATCATCCGCGAGATCAATCGCGCGCTGGCCCGTGGGGTGAAGATCGACATCGTGGTCGGCGACAAAACCGCCAACGATTTCTATATTCCGCCGAGCGAGCCGTTCAAGGTGATTGCGGCGCTGCCGTACCTGTACGAAATCAGCCTGCGCCGCTTCGCCAAGCGTCATCAGCGCAACATCGACAGCGGCCAGTTGAACCTGCACCTGTGGCGTGACGGCGACAACAGCTATCACCTCAAAGGCATGTGGGTGGATCAGCGCTATACGCTGCTGACCGGCAACAACCTCAACCCGCGGGCGTTTCGTCTCGACCTGGAAAACGCGCTGCTGATCGATGATCCGCAAGGCGAGTGGCTTGAGCCACGGGCGAAGGAGCAGGCAGAGATTTTCCGCAACACCACACGGATTGCCAGCTTCCAGAACCTTGAGACTCTGCCGGAGTACCCGGCGGGAGTGGCGAAGTTTCTCAAGCGGGTGAGCCGGGTGCGGATTGAGCGGTTGCTGTACCGGATTTTGTAACCGTTAAAAGCAAAAGATCGCAGCCTCCGGCAGCTCCTACATTGGGTATGTGAACACCCTGTAGGAGCTGCCGAAGGCTGCGATCTTTTTTACTGGCGACTCAAATCCGTCAGTTCAGCCCCAACTTGCCACGCAACGTGGACAGGTCTTCCGCCAAGGTATTGACCGGGCCAACCAGTGCCTTGCGATCGTTGTCCTTCACCTTGTCATACGTCTCGAAACCACCGTCCTTGGTCTTGTACTTGGCGAGGATCTTGTCGACGGTGGCGAAGTTCTTGTCGACTTTGGCAACGAACGCCTTGTCCTGCTTTTCGATCTGCGGACGGAACAGGTCGACGATCTTCTTAGCGCCGTCGATGTTGCCCTGGAAGTCGTACAGGTCGGTGTGGCTGTAACGGTCTTCTTCACCGGAGATCTTGGTCGCGGCAACTTCTTCCAACAGCGCGGCCGCACCGCCGACGACTTTCTCCGGCGGGAAGGTCAGGCCGGCGACGCGGGTCTGCAGGTCTTTGACGTCGCTGTCCAGCTTGTCAGCCAGCGCCGTCAGGCCTTCGGTGCTCTTCTCCGAGAACAGCGAATATTCGAGGCGATGGAAACCGGTGAAATCTTCAGCCTTCACGCCTTTTTCGTGGTCGTCGACGCGCGAGTCGATGGACGCATCAAGGTCACTGAACAGCTCGGCAATCGGCTCGATCGACTCGTAGTAAACGCGGGTCGGCGCGTAGAGCTTTTGCGCGGTGGCCAGATCGCCTTTCTTCACCGCATCGGTGAACTGCTTGGTGTGGCTGCCCAGTTCATCCAGTTGCTCGGTGACGTAGATCTTGTAGTCCGACACCGGGCCGACCAGATCCAGCGGTGCTGTTGCGGCGAACGCCGACAACGGGGTGTTGAGTAAACCGAGGGTCAGCAATAACGCGAGTGGCGACTTTTTCATGGAGCGGCTCCGAGGTTTTTTATGGTTAGGCAGCTGTTTTGGGTTGGGTGGCGTTGAGCAGCGAGCGACCGATGAAATCCTTGTCGCCGGTGACACCCGGGAGGGTGAAGAAGTAACCGCCGCCGACCGGTTTGAGGTACTCCTCAAACGGCTCGCCGTTGAGGCGGGTCTGCACGGTGATGAAGCCTTTTTCCAGGTCGGCCTGATAGCAGATGAACAGCAGGCCCATGTCGAGCTGGCCGTTCTTGTTTACGCCGTTGGAGTAGTTGAACGGCCGGCGCAGGATCAGGTTGGCCTGACTCGCGGCGGTGCGCGGGTTGGCCAGGCGGATGTGCGCGTCGAGCTTGGTCAGCTTGCCTTCCGGGTCTTTGCTGTAATCCGGGACCTCGGTTTCATGGTGGGCGCCCACCGGCGCGCCCGTGGTTTTGACCCGACCGATGATGCTTTCCTGTTCCTGCAACGGCGTACGGTCCCAGCGCTCGACGAAATTGCGGATGATCCGTACCGCTTGATAGCTGCCGTGCGCCGCCCAGGCCGGTTCATCGCTGCCCGGTTGCACCCAGACAATCTTGTCCATGGCCTTGGCGTCGTTGGAATCGGGGTTGGCCGAGCCGTCACGGAAACCGAGGAAGTTACGCGCCGATTGCGCCGGCACACCCGGTTTGACCGGGGCTTGCGGCGGCACGCTGCCTTCCTGTTTCCAGCGCACCAGCAGTAGATCAGGCAGGTTTTTGACGATGTCGCGCAGGGCGTGAATGTTGGTGTCGGCGGTGTTCGAGCAGAATTGCAGGCTCAAGTCGCCGTGGCAGCAATCGGCCTCCAGTGCATCGTTGGGGAAGCCGACCATGCGTTGCAGACGCTTCGGTTTGGCGGCGGCCAGGCCGAAGCGCTCGTCGAACAGCGACTCGCCCACCGAGACGGTGATGGTCAGGTTGTCCGGGGTCACGATCGGGCCAAGGATGCCGGAATCCGGCGGTGGCAGTTTCGGATCGACCTGTGCCACCGGGCCGCCCTTCATCAGGAACGCGATGCGCTCGTTGAGGGTGCGGAACAGCCGCTCAAGGTCTTCGCGATCGCTGGCCAGTACGTCGAACGACACGAACATGCCGGACGCCGGGCGCGGGGTGACGATGCCGGTCTGGTGCAGGCCGTGGAAGTCGTGGCGGTCTTCAGTCTTGTCGCTGTTCGGCGCTTCGGTGACTTGCGCCGGGGCTGCAGCCATGGCCGGGCAACTCAGGGCCGATCCGGCCAGGGCGACGCCGGCGACACCCATGCCCATCAGCAGGCGGCGACGTTGCACATCGAGGTTTTGCAATTCTTTCATCGGTATTCGTCTTCTGCTTACAGGCCGGAGAGGCCGAGGGCGGGATCGGTGCCATCCAAAGCGTCGGCGAGTGCCTTGGCCTTGTCGGCGATCTGTTTGCGTTGTGCGCCACTGACCGTGTCGTAAGTGGCGTAGCCGTCCTTGACCTTGAAGCTGTTCAGTACGCTGGCGAAATCACTCAGCGCTGCGTCAATTTTCGGCAGCAGCTCTGGCGCCGACTTGCTCAGCATCGGCCGCAGCAGCTCGACCACTTTGTGCGCGGTTTCCAGATTGCTGGCGAAGCCATTGAGATCGGCGCGGCTGTAGCGTTCCTCTTCACCGCTGGCGGCGCGCACGTCGGCCAGGGTGTTGAGGTTGCGAACTACGATGCTCACCAGCTGTTCCGGCGGCAGCGATTGGGCCAGCAGGTGTTGCTTGAGCGTGGTGACGTCGGCCAGCAGACGCTCGGCGACCGGGTTCAAGTCGTCGAGGCTACGTTGCTGGAACAGCGCATATTCGACCCGGTGGAAACCGACGAACGCTGGATCCTGCTCACGTTTTTCGAAGTAATCGGCGCGAGCGTTGATGCTGTTGTCCAGTTCCGCCAGACGTTGCGCGGCAGGTGCCAGACGCTGGTAAGCGGCACGGGCCGGCAGGTACAGCGCTTGCGCCTGCGCCAGGTCGCCGCTGGCAACTGCCTGATTCAGCGCGGTCACGGCTTTGATCAGCGCGCTGCCCTGAGTCGCCAGATACACGCGGAACTCCGACAAAGGCCCGACGAAAGCGACCATCGACGGCTTGGCCTTGGCGGCAGCATCGGAGGCCGCTGTCGGCGTCACGTGCAGCACGCCGCGAGGGTTGCTCAGCAGACCGCAAGTGATCGCGTAGTCGCCGGGTTGCAGGTTGGCGTTGATCACCTGGCTCAGGCCTGGCGCGATGTTCTCGCGCTCTTCGATCACCAGCACGCCGTCGAGGATTTCCCATTCCACCGCCCGCTCGGAGCGGTTGACGATGCGGAAACTGGCGCGGCCAGCGGGAACCGTCAACTCGTTCGGATCACAGCTGTGGGCGTTGATGTTGACCACGACTTCATCATGGTTGTGCTGACGCTTGGCCGCGGCCATTTTCGAGGCGTAGTAGAACAGGCCACCGGCGGCGATCATCACGACCACCGAACCGGCCACCGCCCGGCGCAAGGCGCGGGGAGGCGAGGCCTGAGGAGTATTAGGCGTTGACATGGGTGCCCTTATTGGCTGGAAACGGAAGACGATTTGCCGGCTGTGTCTGCGCTGGGGGCCGGCGCGGCGGGGTAGAAAAACATCACCAGCGCCAGCACCAGATAGATCAGGTACGCACCGAGGGTGCTGACAGTCGGCGCATCCTGATAACCGAACATGCCGGCCAGCACCGAGCCCAGCGGGCCGTCCATCGGCAGCGTCGCGCTGAAATCGAACAGCACGCTTTGCAGGTGATTCCACACACCGGCTTCATGCAGGGCTTGCACCGAGTTGGCGAGGATTCCGGCGGCGACCACCAGAATGAACAACCCGGTCCACTTGAAGAACGCCGACAGGTTCAGGCGCATGCTGCCGCTGTAGATCAGGAAGCCGACGACGATTGCCAGCACCAGGCCGAGCAGGGCACCGATCGGCGCGCCCGGGCCTTCGCTCTGCTGGAATACCGCGAGCAGAAAGAACACGGTTTCCAGGCCTTCGCGAGCCACGGCGAAAAACACCATGGCGATCAGTGCGATTACTTGATGCTTTGACGAGGTCAAGGCGTGATCCAGCGAGGCCTGTAATGAATGCTTGATCGAACGCGCGACCTTGCGCATCCAGAACACCATCGAACTGAGGATGCCCACCGCGACCAGTCCGACAATGCCTTCGAACAATTCCTGCTGTTTCTGCGGGAATTCGGCACTGACCAGTTCCAGGCCGCCGCCGACCAGCAGCGCCAGCGCAGCGGCGAGGAAGACGCCGATCCACACCGCCGGCATCCATTGGCCACGACCGGTCTGTTGCAGGTAGCTGGCGATGATGCCAACGATCAGCGCGGCTTCAATGCCTTCGCGCAGCATGATCAGAAAGGGAACGAGCATTCAGGCAACCACGAGTAATTTAGATAGGTGGCTAAGTTGTAACATAATGACACTCATTCCCAAATGGGGATGGTTGACATTTACCTGAACGTTCGCTGAACGGCGCGTTTTTTATCCAGCCACTGTTCAACCTTGTGGGAGCGAGCCTGCTCGCGAATGCGTGGCGTCAGTCGGCACAGTTTTTACTGATCCACAGCTTTCGCGAGCAGGCTCGCTCCCACAGGATCGGTGTTGTGCTGGGGATGGCTGCGTTAAGATGCACGTCACTCGAAAACCACAAGGTCTGCCTCGCTCCATGTCGGAAAAAGACACCATCGCCGTGCAGCTGGTGCGTGAAGCGCTGCTGCAAAGTTGTGCCCCGGGCGTGGCCACGGATGAAGTCTTGAACAAGGTCGGGATTGCGCCGGCCCTGCTGCACAGCGAACAGGGCAGGGTGCCCGCCTCGCAATACGCCAGACTCTGGCGTCTGCTGGCCCGGCGCGGCGATGACGAGTTCTTTGGCATGGATCCGCGCCGGCTCAGGTCCGGCAGCCTCGAATTCCTCTGCCGCAGCGCCATGGCGCAATCGACGCTGGCCGCCGGCCTGAACATGGGCCTGAGTTTTCTCTCGCTGATGCTGGAAAAAATGCCCGCGCAACTGGTGCATCAGCAGAGCCTGGCGGAAATCGTCCTGCTCGAAGACGACCCGGAGCCGCGCCGCGCGTTCACCTATTTCACCTACTGGATGATCGTCCACGGCGTGGCCTGCTGGCTGGCGGGGCGCCGGATTCCGATCCTGGCGATCGAATTGCGCTGCGCCGAGCCGGATTTCTGCGACGACTATCGGGTGATGTTCTCGGAAAACCTGCGCTTCGAGCGTCCGCGCACGCGGATGATCTTTGCTGCTGACTGCCTCGACCTGCCGATCAAGCGTACGGCCGAAGAACTGAAACGCTTTCTGGCCCATGCGCCGGCGAACATTCTGGTGAAGTACCGCGATCCTGAGAGCCTTGCCAGCCGGATCAAGCAGGATCTGCGGCAGTTGCCCGCCGAACATTGGCCGGAGACCGAGGCGCTGGCGCAGCAACTGTGCATGTCCGCCTCGACCCTGCGCCGGCGTTTGTCCGAGGAAGGGCAGACCTATCAGGGTCTCAAGGACAGCGTGCGCAAGGAATTGGCGATCAGTTGGCTGGCGGAACCGTCGATCAGCTTCGTCGAGATCGCCACGCGGCTGGGGTTTGCCGATGCGAGTTCGTTCTACAAGGCGTTTCGCAAGTGGTCGGGGTCCAATCCGGGGCATTACCGTACGTTGATCCTTAACGAAGCGGTCTGATTCAGAGCATCTGTCGCCTGGCCCACCGCCATCGCTGGCAAGTCAGCTCCCACAGAGTTTGCGCTAACCCTGTGGGAGCTGGCTTGCCAGCGATAGGGCCGGTCAAGGCAACACATCCCTTGAAACATGGCCAAACCAGTCAGCCACTTTGATGGCTTTGACCATTGCCGCTTCAGCGCCGCAGCGCGACTATCCCTGTGTTGTTTACGGTTCCCAGCCTAATAAAAACACCGAGGGATTCTGGCAATGCGCGATTACTTGTCTGCCACCGAACAGTTCAACTATCAGCACACCGTGGACGCGGCGCTCAGCGGCACGCTGGAGGCGCTCAACGCCTGCGTCGAATGTTGCGACCGCCATGCCTTGCCGGGGCGCATCGCACTGTTCTGGGAAGGCCGCGACGGCGCCAGTGCCACGTACACCTTCAGCGAACTGCAAGACAAAGCCGCGCGCTTCGCCAATTTCCTTCTCGAACAAGGCGTGCAGAAGGGCGACAAGGTCGCCGGCCTGCTGCCACGCAACATCGAATTGCTCATCACCGTGTTCGCCACCTGGCGCATCGGCGCGGTGTATCAGCCGCTGTTCACCGCGTTCGGCCCCAAGGCCATCGAGCATCGCCTGAACAGTTCCGGCGCCAAAGTGGTGGTCACCGACGCGGTCAACCGGCCAAAACTCGCCGAAGTCACGGATTGCCCGACCATCGTCACCGTCGGCGGCGCCAAAGGTCAGGGCATCGTCCGCGGTGATTTCAGTTTCTGGGCCGAACTGGCCAACTATTCCAGCGTTTGCGAACCGGTGCTGCTGAGCGGCGAAGATCCGTTCCTGCTGATGTTCACCTCGGGCACCACCGGCCCGTCGAAAGCGCTGTCGGTGCCGCTCAAGGCCATCGTCGCGTTCCAGAGCTACACCCGCGACGCGGTGGATCTGCGCCCTGAAGATTCGTTCTGGAACGTCGCCGATCCGGGCTGGGCCTACGGCATCTATTTCGGCGTCACCGGCCCGCTGTCGATGGGGCATCCGATCACCTTTTACGATGGCCCGTTCACCCTCGAAAGCACCTGCCGGGTAATCAACAAATACGCCATCACCAACCTTACCGGTTCGCCAACTGCGTACCGTCTGTTGATTGCCGGTGGCAACGAGTTCGCCAAATCGATCAAGGGCAAGTTGCGCATCGTCAGCAGCGCCGGCGAGCCGCTCAACCCGGAAGTGATCCGCTGGTTCGCCGACAATCTCGACGTGGTGATTCACGATCATTACGGCCAGACCGAACTGGGCATGGTCCTGTGCAACCACCACGGCCTGGAACACCCGATCCACCTCGGTGCCGCCGGTTTCGCCTCGCCGGGCCATCGCATCGTGGTGCTCGACGAGCACTACAACGAACTCGGCGTCGGCCAGCCGGGCATTCTCGCCATCGACCGCACCCAGTCGCCGATGTGCTGGTTCGGCGGCTACGAGGGCGTGCCGACCAAAGCCTTCGTCGGCGATTACTACCTCAGCGGCGACACCGTGGAATGGAACCCGGACGGCAGCATCAGCTTCGTCGGGCGCAGTGATGATGTGATCACCACCTCCGGCTACCGCGTCGGCCCGTTCGACGTCGAAAGCGCGCTGATCGAACACCCGGCAGTGGTCGAAGCGGCCGTGGTCGGCAAGCCTGATCCGGAGCGCACCGAACTGGTCAAGGCGTTCGTCGTGCTCAACCCGCAATACCGCGCCGAACCGGCGCTGGCCGAAGAGTTGCGCCAACACGTGCGCAAGCGTCTGGCCGCGCATTCGTACCCCCGTGAAATCGAATTTGTCAGCGAATTGCCGAAAACCCCAAGCGGCAAATTGCAGCGCTTTATCTTGCGCAACCAGGAAATCGCCAAGGCTCAAGAGGCCGCGGCGCACAACGTTTCAGCTTGAATCAGGAAGTCCGTCATGCAGATCGAGAACAAGGTTTTTATCGTCACCGGCGGCGCGTCCGGCCTGGGTGCCGCCACCGCCGAATTGCTGGTCAACGCCGGCGCCAAAGTGATGTTGGTGGACATGAATGCCGAAGCCGTCGCCGCGCAGGCCCAGCGCCTTGGCGCGCAAAGTGTGGTGGCCGATATCAGCAATGAAGCCGCTGCCGAAGCTGCGGTGCAGGCCACGGTGAAAGCCTTTGGCAACCTCAACGGTCTGGTCAACTGCGCCGGTATCGTCCGTGGCGAAAAGATCCTCGGCAAGAACGGCCCGCATGCGCTGTCGAGTTTTGCCCAAGTGATCAACATCAATCTGATCGGCAGCTTCAACATGCTGCGACTGGCCGCAGCGGCCATTGCCGAGAGCGAAGCCAATGCCGATGGCGAGCGTGGGGTGATCATCAATACCGCCTCGGTCGCAGCGTTCGATGGCCAGATCGGTCAGGCGGCGTATTCTGCTTCCAAAGGCGCGATTGCCAGCATGACCCTGCCGGCCGCGCGTGAACTGGCACGTTTCGGCATCCGCGTGATGACCATCGCTCCGGGCATTTTCGAAACGCCGATGATGGCCGGCATGACCCCGGAAGTGCGCGAGTCGCTGGCCGCTGGCGTACCTTTTCCGCCGCGCCTCGGGAAACCTGCCGAGTACGCCGCGCTGGTTCGGCATATCATCGAAAACAGCATGCTCAACGGTGAGGTGATCCGTCTCGACGGCGCCTTGCGCATGGCCGCCAAGTAAGGAGGATTTGTCATGACTATTGCCAACGATCCGATTGTTATCGTCAGTGCCGTCCGTACCCCGATGGGCGGTTTTCAGGGCGAACTGAAAAGCCTCACCGCGCCGCAACTCGGTGCCGCCGCGATCAAGGCCGCAGTTGAACGGGCCGGCGTCGCCAACGACGCGGTCGACGAAGTGTTGTTCGGTTGCGTATTGCCCGCCGGCCTCGGTCAGGCACCGGCCCGTCAGGCGGCTCTGGGCGCCGGGCTGGATAAATCCACCCGTTGCACCACGGTCAACAAGATGTGCGGTTCGGGCATGGAAACCACCATCCTCGCCCATGACATGCTGCTGGCCGGCAGCGCCGACGTGGTGATTGCCGGCGGCATGGAAAGCATGTCCAACTCGCCGTACCTGCTGGACCGCGCCCGTGCCGGTTACCGCATGGGCCATGGCCGGGTGCTCGATTCGATGTTCCTCGACGGCCTCGAAGACGCCTACGACAAGGGCCGTCTGATGGGCACCTTCGCCGAAGACTGCGCCGAAACCAACGACTTCAGCCGTGAAGCCCAGGATGCGTTTGCCATCGCCTCGACCACCCGCGCCCAGCAGGCGATCAAGGACGGCAGCTTCAAAGCCGAGATCGTTCCGCTCACAGTGACCGTCGGCAAGGAACAGCGGCTGATCAGCAACGACGAGCAGCCGCCGAAAGCCAAGCTGGACAAGGTCGCCTCGCTGAAACCGGCGTTCCGCGAAGGCGGCACGGTGACAGCGGCCAACTCCAGCTCGATCTCCGACGGCGCGGCGGCACTGGTGCTGATGCGTCAGTCGCAGGCGCAGAAACTCGGGTTGAAACCGCTGGCGGTGATTCACGGTCACGCTGCGTTTGCCGACACGCCGGGCCTGTTCCCGGTGGCACCGATTGGCGCGATCAAGAAGCTGGTGAAGAAGACCGGTTGGGCGTTGAACGAGGTCGATCTGTTCGAAATCAACGAAGCGTTCGCCGTGGTAGCGATGGCCGCGATGACTCACCTGGAAATCCCCCACGACAAGCTCAACGTGCACGGCGGCGCCTGCGCGCTGGGCCATCCGATCGGTGCCTCGGGCGCGCGGATTCTGGTGACCTTGCTCTCGGCCCTGCGCCAGAAAAATCTGAAACGCGGGATTGCGGCGATTTGCATCGGCGGCGGTGAAGCCACGGCGATGGCCGTGGAATGCGTGTATTAACGTTGGCACCGGACCCTGTGGGAGCGGGCTTGCCCGCGATGGCGGTGGGTCACACAGTCAATATGTTTACTGACACGGCCCCATCGCTGGCAAGCCAGCTCCCACAGGATTCTGTGTGGTAACCCGGATTTAAGTTAAGGATTCAACATGATTCCCAACGAAGACCAAACCCAGATCCGCGACATGGCCCGGCAGTTCGCCGAGGAACGGCTGAAACCGTTCGCCGCCGAGTGGGATCGCGAACATCGCTTCCCCAAGGAAGCCATCGGCGAAATGGCCGAACTGGGCTTTTTCGGCATGCTCGTGCCGGAACAGTGGGGCGGTTGTGACACCGGTTACCTGGCCTACGCCATGGCCCTGGAAGAAATCGCCGCCGGCGACGGCGCCTGCTCGACCATCATGAGCGTGCACAACTCGGTCGGCTGCGTGCCGATCCTCAAGTTCGGCAACGACGACCAGCGCGAGCGCTTCCTCAAACCGCTGGCCAGCGGCGCCATGCTCGGAGCCTTCGCCTTGACTGAACCGCAGGCCGGCTCCGATGCCAGCAGCCTGAAAACCCGCGCTCGTCTGGAAGGTGATCACTATGTACTCAACGGCTGCAAACAGTTCATCACGTCCGGGCAGAACGCCGGGATCGTGATCGTGTTTGCGGTGACCGATCCGAGTGCCGGCAAGCGCGGCATCACGGCGTTCATCGTGCCCACCGATTCGCCCGGCTACAAAGTCGCCCGGGTCGAAGACAAGCTCGGCCAGCACGCGTCAGACACCTGCCAGATTCTGTTTGAAGACGTGAAAGTGCCGGTGGCCAATCGCCTGGGTGAAGAGGGGGAAGGTTACAAAATCGCCCTGGCCAACCTTGAAGGCGGACGTGTCGGTATCGCTTCGCAAGCGGTGGGCATGGCCCGTGCCGCGTTCGAAGCGGCCCGCGACTACGCCCGCGAGCGCGACACCTTTGGCAAACCGATCATCGAACACCAGGCCGTGGCCTTCCGCCTCGCCGATATGGCCACGCAGATCGCCGTCGCCCGGCAGATGGTGCATTACGCCGCCGCGCTGCGCGACAGCGGTCAGCCGGCGCTGGTCGAAGCCTCGATGGCCAAACTGTTCGCCTCGGAAATGGCCGAGAAAGTCTGCTCGATGGCGTTGCAGACGCTGGGCGGTTACGGTTACCTCAACGACTTCCCGCTGGAACGCATTTACCGCGATGTGCGAGTCTGCCAAATCTACGAAGGCACCAGCGACATTCAGCGCATGGTTATTTCGCGCAATCTCTGACAAGGAATCTTGCCCATGACTTACGAAACGATTCTGCTGGAACACCATGGCCGCGTCGGCCTGATCACCCTGAACCGTCCGCAGGCGCTGAATGCGTTGAACGCGCAACTGGTCAGCGAAGTGAACCACGCCCTTGATGCTCTGGAAGCGGACGCGAACATCGGTTGCATCGTCATCACCGGATCGAAGAAAGCCTTCGCCGCCGGCGCGGATATCAAGGAAATGGCCGAGCTGACCTACCCGCAAATCTACATGGACGACCTGTTCAGCGACAGCGACCGCGTGGCCAACCGTCGCAAGCCGATCATCGCTGCGGTCAACGGTTTCGCCCTTGGTGGCGGCTGTGAACTGGCGTTGATGTGCGACTTCATTCTGGCAGGCGACAACGCCAAATTCGGTCAACCGGAAATCAACCTCGGCGTGCTCCCGGGCATGGGCGGCACCCAGCGCCTGACCCGCGCCGTGGGCAAGGCCAAGGCCATGGAAATGTGCCTCAGCGGGCGGATGATCGATGCGGTGGAGGCCGAACGTTGCGGCATCGTTGCGCGGATCGTACCGAGCGATGAGTTGCTCGACGAGGCGTTGAAAGTCGCCGCCGTGGTCGCCAGCAAGTCGCTGCCGATTGCGATGATGGTCAAAGAAAGCGTCAACCGTGCGTTTGAGGTCAACCTGACTGAAGGCGTGCGTTTCGAGCGCCGGGTGTTCCACGCGGCGTTTGCGACGCAGGATCAGAAGGAAGGGATGGCGGCGTTTGTGGCCAAGCGCGCGCCGGAGTTTACCGGTAAGTAATGTTGCGTTCTCACTGACGCTATCGCGGGCAAGCCCGCTCCCACAGGGGATTTATGTCGTACACAAATCCCCTGTGGGAGCGAGCCTGCTCGCGAAGCTTTTGAGGCAACATCAAAAGATCGCAGCCTTCGGCAACTCCTACACCGGTTTCCTGTAGGAGCTGCCGAAGGCTGCGATCTTTTTGCTTTTACAGTGGGTAGTTCTTCAGTTCCCGCGCAATCACCATCCGCTGAATCTCGCTCGACCCCTCGTAGATCTGGGTGATCCGCGCATCGCGGTAGTACTTCTCGACCGGATAATCCTCCAGATACCCGTACCCGCCATGAATCTGAATCGCCGACGAGCAAACCTTTTCGGCCATCTCCGAGGCAAACAGTTTGGCCTGCGACGCCTCCGACAGACACGGCTTGCCCGCCGTACGCAGGCGCGCCGCGTGCAGGATCATCAAGCGCGCCGCGTTGATTTGCATGTGCATGTCGGCCAGCAGGTTGGCGATGCTCTGGTGTTCATTGATCGGCTTGCCGAACTGGATGCGATCACGGGAGTACACAAGCGCCGCTTCAAACGCCGCCCGGGCGATGCCCAAGGCTTGCGCAGCAATGCCGATGCGCCCGCCTTCGAGGTTGGACAGGGCAATCGCCAGGCCTTTGCCGCGCTCGCCGAGCAGATTGGCCTCGGGAATGCTGCAGTTGTTCAGCGTCACTGCGCAGGTGTCGGAGGCGCGGATGCCCATCTTGTGTTCGGTGCGATCAACGATGAAACCCGGCGTATCGGTGGGCACCAGGAACGCAGAAATGCCTTTCTTGCCCAGATCCGGGTCGGTCACCGCAAACACGATCGCCAGTTTCGCCCGTTTGCCGTTGCTGACGAATTGTTTGGCGCCGTTGATCACCCACTGGCCGTCGCGCAGTTCGGCGCGGGTGCGCAGGTTGTGCGCCTCGGAGCCGGCCTGCGGTTCGGTGAGGCAGAAGCAGCCAATGACCTGACCGCTGGCGAGGTCGGCCAGCCAGGTTTGTTTCTGTTCTTCGCTGCCGTAATTCATGACTGGCCCACAACCCACCGAGTTGTGGATGCTCATAAATGCGCCAGTCGCGCCGTCACCGGCTGAAATTTCTTCGACGGCCAGCGCATAGGCGACGTAATCAACGTAAGTGCCGCCCCATTCCTCGGGCACCACCATACCGAGCAAACCGAGTTCGCCCATCTTCGCCACCAGCGCGTCGTCGATCCAGCCAGCCTTTTCCCAGGCTTGTGCGTGAGGTGCGATTTCGCCACGGGCAAAATCCCGGGCCATGTCGCGGATCATTACTTGTTCTTCAGTCAGTTCGAGATCGTGCATGGCTCAGCTCCCGCTCTCATCAAAACCGTTAAAGAAACTCGCGACGTGCCCGGCGTCCAGCGCGGCGAGGGTCGGCGGATTCCAGCGAGGTGTCTTGTCTTTGTCGATCAGCAGAGCGCGTACGCCTTCGATCAGGTCGCCGCGTTCGAACCACTGACGATCCAGATGCAGTTCGAGGGCGAAGCAGTGTTCCAGGCTCAGTTGCCGACCGCGACGGAGCATCTCCAGGGTCACGGCCATCGCCAGCGGCGAGCGGGTCTCCAGCAGGTCAGCGGTGGTCGTCGCCCACTCATGGCTGTCGGCGACAGTGACTGCGCGCAGTTGCTCGACAATGCTCGGCACGTCCGGCAGGGCGAAGAAATGGTCGATGGCCGGGCGCAACTTCTCCAGCGGCGCATCGCTCAGGGTTTGCACGCCGTTTTTCGCCAGCAGGCCCTGCAGATCCTTGAGCGGCGTGTCGTGCCATTCCAGGTGATCAAGTTGTTCGTCGAGGCTCGCCAGTTGGCGGCTGTCGACAAACCAGTCGGCCAGCCCGCAATACAGCGCATCCGCCGCACGAATCTGCACACCGCTGACGCCCAGATAGATCCCCAGTTCACCGGGAATGCGCGAGAGGAAATAGCTGCCGCCGACATCGGGGAAATAACCAATGGCCACTTCCGGCATCGCCAGACGGCTCTTCTCGGTGATCACCCGCAGGTCCGCACCTTGCACCAGGCCCATGCCGCCGCCGAGGACGAAACCGTCCATCAACGCCAGCACCGGTTTGCGGTAGTGATGAATCGTCAGGTCGAGGGCGTATTCCTCGACGAAGAAATCTTCGTGCAGCGTAGCGCCGCTTTTGAAACTGTCGTACAGGGAACGAATATCGCCACCGGCGCAGAAAGCTTTTTCACCGGCACCGCGCAGTACCACCGCGTGCACATTGGCATCAGCAGCCCAGGCATCGAGTTGCTGCTGCAACTGCCGAACCATGTCGAGGGTGATGGCGTTGAGACCGGCGGGGCGGTTGAGGGTCAGGTGACCGATGTGGTTACGAACCTCGGCCAGCACGTCGTTTTGCGTGGCATCCATGGACGGCGTCCGCGGGGATGAAGCCTGAGCAGTCATCACTAACTCCCTGCTTTTATTGTCTTTATTCGAGAAGCTCGCGCGCGAGCGTTGACGGATCGTAACAGTGCAAATTTGCCGTGTACAACGGGGATATGTGCAGGGGGAGTTTGCGTTTTTGCAGCAGGTTGAGGAAGGCCTTTGTGGCGAGGGAGCTTGCTCCCGCTCGGCTGCGCAGCAGTCGTAAGCTGCGCCGTTGAGCGACGGGTCCGCTTCGCGGCCCAGCGGGAGCAAGCTCCCTCGCCACAGAGATTCAGGTGCTTAACGGGTGAAGACTTCGCCGATGCTGCGGCGTTTGGCGTGCAGTTCGCTGGCGTGGATCAGTTGTTCGAGGTCTTCGGGAGTGACGTCGATAAAGGCTTCCATCTCAGCCAGTGCCCGTTTCAAATCCTCGGCGGTAATTGACTGACTGTCGACGGGAGTCTGCAGCGGCGCGGGTTCGGCCGGGCGCTTCGGATAGCGGATGCGCGTCAGGTTGTTGTAGGCCAGCGCACTGAGCAGCATGCACGCGGCGGCGAGCATCACCGGTTCCATGGCTTTCCAGTCCAGGGCGATGGTGGCGGGATCGGCGAGCACCAGTGTCAGCGCCAGTGCGCCGGCCGGTGGGTGCAGGCAACGCAACCAGCACATCAGAATCAGCGCCATGCCTGCCGCCAGACAGGCACTGCCCAGGGTTCGCCCAAGAACATGAGCCACCAGCAACGCAATGACACTGGCGCACAGATAGCCGCCGATGATCGACCAAGGCTGCGCCAGCGCACCGGAGGACACGGCGAACAACAGCACCGCCGAAGCGCCCAATGGCCCGATCAGGTGATACGCCACTTCATGGCCGAATACCTGACTGCACGCCCAGACACTGAACAAGGTGCCCAGCGCCATACCGATGGCGGCGCGGCTCCATTCGGTGGGGCGAGTGTTGATGGCGGCGGGGAACCAGCGAGCGAGCATGTAAATCGGGTCCTTGCAGTAAATTCGGGGCAAAAAAAAGGACTTGTCCGTTTCGGAAAGTCCTCGAAGCGTTCCAACTATTGGGGGAGGAACGCGCACAGTGTGCCGTGCAAATTCGATGCTGACAAATTCATATAAATGCTGCTTCAGTGCATTATTTTTGAATTGTTGCCACGCGGCGTCCACTGACAAAACACAGATACCCACCCAGCGCCGCCAGAGCGCTCAGGGCGTAGAACATGCTCGGCGCCGGCGTGTGCATCAGCAGGAACCCGCACATCACCGGACTCAGCGCACCGCCCAGTGCCGCGAGGTTTTGCGCGCCGTAATAACTGCCGCGCAGCTCCTCGGGAGCGAGGGTGTCGACGAAGAGGAAATCCGCCGGGTAAATGATCATCTCGCCGAGGGTGAAGATGAACATCGCCACGCACCAGCCGACGAGGCTGTCCGCCAGGCTGAAACCGATCAGACCGACGATGAACAACGCCGTGCCGCCGGCAATCCAGAACCGCAGGTGCTCGCGCTTGAGAAAGCGCCCGATCTGGTATTGCAGCAGGATCACCGTGATCGCGTTGCAGGCCAGCAGGGCGGCCATGGTGTCGAGTGTCTGTTCTTGGGTATGGGTCACCAGCAGGTATTGCGACAGGTACAGGGTAAAGCGCCCGTGAACCAGGGTGCTGAGCAGACAACCGAGGGTGAACAGGATCATCGTGCGGTCGTTTTTCAGGATGATCAGGGTGTTCAGGAAACTCTGTGGTGGGCTGGCCTGCGACAGCGTATTGGTCTCGCGGGACACGCCCAGCAGCAGGAAAACGCTGCCGGCGGCAATCAGCCCGGCGACGATAAACGGCGCTGAAGGCTGAACCCCGGCAATCACAACACCGATCATCGGGCCAACGGCGTAGCCAATATTGGTCAGCGTGTAGTTCAGTGAAAACGCCTTGACCCGCTGGCCGACCGGCAGGTTTTCACTGAGCATCGCTTTGGAGCAGATCAGGAACAGTGCCGACGCCGTTTCACTGATGATCAGCACCAGCGTGACCAGGTACAGATTCTGCGCGAACGTCAGCAGCATCAGGCCGACACCGCTGGAGAGCATGGTCAGGATCAACAGCTGACGCTTGTCGAGGCGATCGATGATGTAGCCGCCGTACAGCGACAACAGCGTGGCACTGAACACGGCGATGCCCAACAGCAGACCGACGTCCTGCGGGTTGAGGCCCAGTTTGTTGCTGAGGAACAGGGTCAGCAGTGGACTGATCAGGGCACGGCTGATGACGATGCTCAGCGAGGTGATCATCAGTCGGCGTATCAGGCGGGAGTAAGTGGCCACGGCAGTGCAAATGTCCTTATTTTTATGATGAAACCCGCGTGGCAGCGAGCCTGCTCGCCAATACCGAATGTCAGGCGCCAACGCAGTTGACTGACAGGACGCTATCGCGAGCAGGCTCGTTCCTACAAGGGATTTGTCCTGTCAGGGCAATCTCAGTTGCATGGCGCAGCGTCGCTCGGCGGTAAAACCCTGTTCGATTTCGTTCTGCAGGGCATCGCGCAAATGCGCTTCGTGCTCACCGGGTGCAACTACCACAAACCCCATCCGCTGATAAAACGGCGCATTCCACGGCACGTCGCGAAACGTGGTCAGGGTCACGGCGCGCATCTGCTCGCGGCGGGCATGTTCAATCGCGGCCAGCAGCAGTTGACGGCCCACGCCCTGACCCTGAAACACCAGGCCGACGGACAGTTCCTCAATGTGCAGTTGGTTGCCGACATCCAGCGCGCGGATAAACCCTGCGAGCTGCGCCGAGGTGTTTTCGGCGACCCAGACGTGGGCATGGTCGATGAATTGGCGATGTTGCGCGGCGCTGGCCACGTCGGTGTCGGCCAGCCAGGCGAGGGTCGGATCTGTGCGAAACAGCTCGGCGGCCGAGCGTTCGATGGCGGGGAGGGCGGCGGCATCATTCTGCCGCGCCCGGCGTACAACAAAACTCATGGTCAAGAAATCCCTGTAGGCGCTGTCGCTGGCTGCGATCTTTTTCCCGAAAGCGCAAAAGATCGCAGCCTCAATCAGTTCCTACAAGGGTTTCAGGTACAGCAGCACGTAATCGTTCTTGTCGAAACGGCCGGTCAGTACCGGTTGCAGACCCGCCAGCGAGGTGCCCTGCAGCGATTGCAGGTCCTTGCTGTCCATCATCAGCCAGGCCGGGCCTTTGAGGGCTTCGAGTTGCTGCACCGTTTCGGTGAACTGCGGTTGCAGGTCCTGCTCGACGTTGACCATGAACTTGATCGCCTTGGCGTCTTTGCCCATGCCGTGCAGCACCAGCAGTGCCGGGTTCTGCTGCACCTGCGCGAACGCGGCGCGACTGAACGCCTGCGTGTCGTACAAGCGTCGCTCCACCGGTTCGAACACCGCGGCATACACCATCCACAACGCGAGCACCGAGCACAGCGCCAGCACTTCGGCACGCCAACGCGGCATCAACAGACGCGACAACGCGAGCAATTGCAGAACACCGAGCACGATCAGCACCAGAGTCAGACCGTCGAGCTGCTCGGGGAAGCGGCGTTTGGCAACCAGCAGGGCCACCATCAACAGTCCCGGCGTCACCAGCCAAATGCCTTGGATCACCCCACGCAATACGCGGAACACCCGACCGTGCAGCACCTGAAACGGGTACGCTGCGATGATCGCCGCCATCGGCAACATCGGCAGCAGGTAACGCGCCTTCTTCGCCTGCGGAATCGACAGGCCAACCATGACGATCAGCCCGGCAGCCGCGCAGTATTGCACCAGACGCAAGGCCGGCCCGCGCTGATGCGGTTTGCTCAGCCAGGTCGCCGCCAACGCCAGGATCGCCAGCGGATATGCCAGTGCGTAGTTGCCCATGGAACTGGTGAAGTAATACAGCGAACCGCTGACGCCTTCACTGCCGTCCATGCGCCCCATGAACTGCATGCGGATCACGTCTTGCAGGAACGCTTCGCCGCCACTGAGTCTGGCCAGCCACAACAGCAGCGCGACGCACGCGGCGAGCAGGATCGACGCCAGCAAACCGAACACCAACAGGCGTTTCCACTCACGATTGAGCAGGTAGTAACTGCAGAGCATGCCGGTCGGCACCACCAGGCCGATCGGCCCACGGATACCAAAACCCAGCAGCAACAGGACAAAGATCAGCGGCCAGCGTCGGCGCGAGCCGAAGTGGTCGTGCGCGTAACCCAGATAAAACACCGACAGCGCCACGGCTGCCAGCATCAGGTCTTGCGACACCGCGCGCACTTCGGTGACGAAGGTGCTGGTGAGCATCAGCAGCGCAATGCTGATCAACGCCCAGCGTTGCGAATGCACCGCCAGCAAGCGGTACATCAACGTCACGATCACGCCGCCGGCAATGGCGCTGGGCAGCCATGCCGTCAGGGTATTGATCGCGCCGAAGGGCAGCGACAACAGCCAGATGAACAGCGTCGAAAGCGCCGAATAATCGGCGTACGGCTGCCCGTAGGTCGTCGGGAATACCGTTGGCCCGTGCCTGAGCATCTCTTGGGCAAACAGCACAAAACGTGAATCGAAGCCAATGGGAGCCTGTCCGTAAACCCCGGCAATAAACAACAGCAGTGCCAGCAGCCCTGCGATCAGGGACTGCCGGCGGATGACAGGCGACAACGTGATCAAGCGACGTCCGCTTTGTTAGGCCACTGCTGCAGTGGCATCGGCAGTTTGCGCGAATCGCCTCGGCCGATCGGGAAGTACTTGAAGCCATTGCGCGCCAGACGCTCGGCGTCGTACAGGTTGCGGCCGTCGAAGATCACCGGGGCTTTCAGGCGTTGCTCGATCAGGTCGAAATCCGGCGCCTTGAATTGCTGCCATTCGGTGCAGATGATCAGCGCGTCGGAACCCGCCAGCACCGATTCCGGGGTGCCCATCAGCATCAGTTTTTCTTCGTTCGGGTACAGGTGCTGGGTTTCCTGCATCGCTTCCGGGTCGAACGCGCGCACACTGGCGCCGGCGGCGAACAGCGAATCGAGCAGCACGCGGCTCGGTGCATCGCGCATGTCGTCGGTGTTCGGCTTGAACGCCAGGCCCCACAGGGCGAAGGTCTTGCCGCGCAGGTCACCTTTATAGAACGCGTTGATGCGGTCGAACAGCTTGTGCTTCTGCCGCTCGTTGATCGCTTCGACCGCTTGCAGCAGGTCGCTGGAGCAATGCGCCTGCTCGGCGCTGTGAATCAGCGCGCGCATGTCTTTCGGGAAGCACGAGCCGCCATAACCACAGCCCGGGTAGATGAAGTGGTAACCGATGCGCGTGTCGGCACCGATGCCCTGACGGACCGATTCGATGTCGGCGCCCAGGTGTTCGGCCAGTTCCGCGATCTGGTTGATGAAGCTGATCTTGGTCGCCAGCATGCAGTTGGCGGCGTATTTGGTCAGCTCGGCACTGCGCAGGTCCATGAACATGATGCGGTCGTGGTTGCGGTTGAATGGCGAGTACAGGTCGCGCATCACATCGCGCACGTCGTCACCTTCGCAGCCGATGACGATGCGGTCCGGACGACGGCAGTCGGACACCGCCGAACCTTCCTTGAGGAATTCCGGGTTGGAGACGATATCGAACTGCAGCTCACGAGCGGCCTTGTCCAGCGCGGCTTGAATGTGTGCACGCAGGGTGTCGCCGGTGCCAACCGGTACGGTGGATTTCTCCACCAGAATCAGCGGCTGCTCACGGTGGCGCGCCACCGCGTCACCCACCGACAGCACGTATTTCAAGTCAGCCGAGCCGTCGTCGCTGGACGGTGTACCCACGGCGATGAATGCGACACGACCGTGCTGCACGGCGAGTTTTTCATCCGAGGTGAAATGCAGGCGGCTGGAGTCCAGACCTTCGCGCACCAGGCTCGACAGGCCCGGTTCGAAGATGCTGACGTGACCCTGGCGCAGCAGTTCGACTTTCTTCTGATCGATGTCCATGCACACGACGTCGTGACCGACTTCAGCCAACACGGCGGCCTGCACCAGACCGACATAACCGCTACCAAATACTGTGATTTTCATGGAGCACTCCTGAATTCGGGCGCACGAGACGGACGAGTGTTAATAGTGATGACCCCGAGCATGACCAGTGCCACGCCCAGCGATTTAGTGAAACTGAACGATTCGTTGAACAGCGGCAGACTGGCCGCCAGCAGGTACACCAGCGCATAGCTGATGCTCAACAGTGAATAGGCCCGCCCCAGCGGCAGATCGCGCAAGGCCGCGAGCCAACAGAGCATCGACAGGGCGTAGGCGAAAATTGCCGCCACCACCACGGCCAGTGCCGACAGATCGACACTGCCGGAGCTCAACGCCGCCAGCCATTGTTCCGGTTGCGGCAGGCGCGTCATGCTCCAGCGCATCCCCAACTGGGCAGCGCTGACCAGCCCCACGCTGGCCAGCGCAAAACCGATACCTCGTGCCTGGTTCATGACTGTTGCCCCAGCAAAACCACGCCACCGATCACCAGCGCCACGCCCAGCCAATGCTGTCGGTCGATGGGCTCGCGAAAGACGAAGCGGGCGATCAGGGTGATCAGCACGAAGTTGAGGCTGAGCATCGGGTAAGCGATGCCCACTTCAAGACGTTGCAGCACCAGCAGCCAGACCAGCAGCCCGCTGCCGAGTGAAAACAGCGCCAGCCACAACCACGGCGAACGCAGTTTGTCAGCCCACGACGACTCAACGCCGCGCCAGCTTTCCACGGCGAATTTCTGTGCGACTTGCCCCAGACACGTCAGCAGACACGCCGTCAGTAACAGCAACCAACTCATGACGGATCCTTGGGCAGCACCATGATCACCAGATTGCCCGATTCGTAACGGGTACCGTCTTTAGGCAGCAGATCGAGTTCTTCAAGTTCGTCCTGACCCTTGACGCGCATCAGCACGCCGACCGAGCCGCTGCGGCGCGCTTCACGTACCCATTGCTGAACGTTGTCTTTGGTGAGTCGGCGTTCAGCACCTTCCGGGTAGGACAGACCGTATTTGAGTTCGCCGACCGTGTTGTACAGCGCGACCTCTGGTTGTTTCATGCGCCAGGCCAGTGCCGCTGCGGCGCCCAGATCGTTGCTCAGCAAGTGCGTGGCACCGGACAGTTCAGTGACGTGATGGCGGATGAACTGATCCGGGGTTTTGTTGGCCACCACCGATTTTGGCAACGCCGCCGGCAGGATCCCGGCCAGCAACAGGCTGCCCAGCGCCGGTGCCGCCCAGCATTGCAGCGGCAGGAACGCTTGCGCCAGGTTGGCGATGATCCAGCCGATCAAGGCAATGAACACCAGCACCATGCTGTGCAGTTCGTGGTCGTACACCGGTTTGTTCAGTTGCAGGTAAACCAGTGCGATCAGCGTGACCACACCCAGCAGCAGGTTCAGCAGACCATTGATCCCCAGCGCCCGACCTTGTTCGAGACGCAGACGATCAGCCAGCGCATTGCCCAGCAGCAGTGCCAATGGCAGCAGACACGGCAGGATGTAGGTCGGCAGCTTGCCGTTGCTCAGGCTGAAAAAGCCCAGCGGCAACCACAGCCACAACAGCAGGAAAACCATGTTCGGCTGGGCACGGGTTTGCCAGGCTTGCTTGAACGCGGTCGGCAACAGGCCAACCCACGGCAGACTGAACGCCACCAGCAGCGGCAGGTAAAACCACCATGGCGCATCGTGCTGCGCATCGTCACCGGCGAAGCGGCGGATGTGTTCGTGCCAGAAGAAAAACCGCCAGTAATCCGGTTCCTGTGCGTGCACCGCCAGTGCCCACGGCAAGCTGACGACGATCGCGATGGCGATGGCCACCGGACCGAACACCAGCAGTTCACGCCAGCGTTTCTGCCAGAGCATCCACGGCAATGCGATCAGCACCGGCAGCAACCAGGCAAGAAAGCCCTTGGTCATGAAGCCCATGCCGCAGGCCAGCCCCATTAGCGCCCAGGCGCCCAGGCGGTGCCCGGTGCTTTTGCTGTCAAGCGCAAACCACAGCGCCACCAGACTCAGGTTGACCCAGAAGGTGAACTGCGGATCGAGGTTGGCGTACCCGGCCTGACCGGCGACGACGGTGAAACTCATGTAGAGCAGGGCGCAGACGAAGCTCTTGCGCGGATCGTTCCATAGCCTGCGTGCGACCAGGTAGGCCAGCAACACACTCAAAGCCGTGCTGAGGGCCGACGCGAAGCGCACGCCGAACAGGTTCTGCCCGAACAAATCCTGGCCGATGGCAATCATCCAGTAGCCGGCAATCGGCTTCTCGAAATAACGTAGGCCCATGAAATGCGGCGACACCCAGTTGCCACTGAGCAGCATGTCCTGGCTGATCTGTGCGTAACGGGTTTCGTCGGGGATCCACAGGCCATGGGTGCTCAACGGCAACAGATAGGCCAGCAGACAAAGACCGACCAACAGCGGCAGTGCCCAGCGTCTGGTCATGCGCCTTGCACTCCCAGCCAGCCTTCGCGGCCTTCGAGCGCACCGCGTTGCACGCGGCCCACGGGCAAGGTGTTGAAATACTCGGGCAGCAAGTTGCCCAAGGGTTGGAAGTCAATGTGGCGCTGGCGTGCATCGGCCAGCAATTGACGAAAGTCCTGAGCCATCAGAATCCCTTCTACTTCGGCATGAATGGTGTAGACGTTGAGTGCTTGCGACTGGAACCGGTCGAGGATGAAGGCGTTGAAGTCCTTCGCTGCCACGTGCGGGCCGACGACCTCGTCGAAGGTTGGCAGGTCCACTGGAATCTGCGGCGTGCCCGGTGTTCCGTCCGCCAGCAGCGGACGGAACAGGCTCTGCCCACGGCAATCGCTGTTGTAGCGAAAGCCGAAAGTCTGCTTGGCCTCGATCACGCGCTCGTCCGCACGCCAACCGGCGGCGGCCGAACACTGGATCTTTTCGCCGAGGATGTCGCTCAAGGTGTCGACGCCGCGACGGATCTGTTCGATCAGTTGCGCGTCACTCCAGCGACCGGCATTGGCCTGCCAGCCATGGTGATCCCAGGCGTGCAGGCCAACCTCGTGACCGGCGTCCCGGGCCTGACGCATCAGGTGCCCGAGATCACGGCCAATCGGTTTGCCGGGCCAGGCGGTGCCGGCCAGCAGAATGTCCCAGCCGTACAGGCCGGCAGCGTTGGAACGCAGCATTTTCCAGAGGAACTGCGGGCGAATCAGGCGCCACAGATGCCGGCCCATGTTGTCCGGGCCGACACTGAAGAAAAACGTTGCCTTGACCTGCGCCTCGTCGAGCATCTCCAACAGACGCGGCACACCTTCTCGGGTGCCGCGGTAGGTGTCGACATCGATACGAAGACCTGCCTGCATTACTTCTTGTCCGCGATTTCGAGCATGGCTTCACGCAGGAAGAAGTCCAGGGTGTTGCCGATGGTCTCGCGCATTTCCACGGTCGGCTCCCAGTTCAGCAGGCGCTTGGCGTTGGCAATGCTTGGCTTACGGTGTTCCACGTCCTGGTAACCGGCACCGTAGAACGCCTTGCTTTCCACGTCGCGGAAACCGGCGAACGGCGGGAAGTTGTGACGCAGCGGGTGTGCTTCGAACTGACGCAGCAGCTCCTCGCCCAGTTGACGGATGCTGGCTTCGTTGTCCGGGTTGCCGATGTTGATGATCTGGCCGTTGCAGACATCGTTGTCGTTGTCGATGATGCGCGCCAGGGCTTCAACGCCATCAGCGATGTCGGTGAAGCAACGCTTCTGCTCGCCACCGTCGAACAGGCGGATTGGCGTGCCTTCCACCAGGTTGAGGATCAACTGGGTGATGGCGCGGGAGCTGCCGATACGCGCCGAATCCAGACGGTCCAGACGCGGGCCCATCCAGTTGAACGGACGGAACAGGGTGAAGTTCAGGCCCTTGGCGCCGTAAGCCCAGATCACGCGGTCCAGCAGTTGCTTGGAGACCGAGTAGATCCAGCGCTGCTTGTTGATCGGGCCAACGATCAGGTTCGAGCTGTCTTCGTCGAAGTTCTTGTCCTGGCACATGCCATAGACTTCAGAGGTCGACGGGAAGATCACGCGCTTGTTGTACTTGACGCAGTAGCGAACCAGCTTCAGGTTTTCTTCGAAGTCCAGTTCGAATACGCGCAGCGGGTTGCGGGTGTATTCGATCGGCGTGGCGATGGCCACCAGCGGCAGGACCACGTCGCACTTCTTGATGTGGTACTCGATCCACTCGGAGTGAATGCTGATGTCGCCTTCGACGAAGTGGAAGTTCGGGTGGCTGCGCAGGCGGTCGATGGCGTCGGAGCCGATGTCCAGACCGTAGACTTCGTAGCGGTCGTCACGCAGCAGGCGCTCGGACAGGTGGTTACCTATGAAGCCGTTGACACCGAGGATCAGCACGCGGGTACGACGTGGCGCACGCCCGGATTCGGCGCCGCGCAGCAGCGAGCCATCCACGAGACCCAGTTCGTTGGCCAGTTGCGGGCCGCTGAGGTACAGACCGTTGTCGTTGCGCTGACCGGCGTTGATCACCAGCGAGTCCTGACCGCAGGCAATGCGCAGCGGATCGACGCTGATCACGCGGCCTGGCGCCTGGCCTTCGTTGCCCTTGACGACTTCGGCGCTCCAGACGATCAGTTTGTGCTCGCCCACGGCGCAGAACGCACCCGGGTAAGGACGGGTCACGGCGCGCACCAGGTTGAACAGTTCTTCGGCCGGTTTGGCCCAGACCAGTTTGCCGTCCGCCGGGGTGCGACGACCGAACACGGTGGCTTTCGATTCGTCCTGCGGGGTTTCAGTGATCTTGCCTTGCAGCATGTTCGGCAGGGTGTCGCGCAGCAGGTCGCTGGCGGCGGTGCGCAGTTTGGCGTGCAGGGTCAGGCCGGTGTCGCTGCGTTCGATGGCAACACGCTGTTGAGCAACGATGGCGCCGGCATCGGCGCGCTTGACCATGCGGTGCAGGGTCACGCCGGTTTCGGTTTCGCCGTTGACCAGCACCCAGTTCGCCGGAGCGCGACCGCGGTAGCGCGGCAACAGCGAACCGTGCAGGTTGAATGCACCCTTTTTGGCCAGGGCCAGCAGTGGCTCGCTCAGCAGGTTGCGGTAGTAGAAGGAGAAGATGTATTCCGGGTCCAGCTTGGCGATGCGCTCGATCCACAGTGGGTGGTTGGCGTCTTCCGGCGCGTGTACCGGGATGCCTTTATTGGCGCACAGCTGGGCCACCGACGCATAGAACGCGTTTTCTTTCGGATCATCGGCGTGAGTGAACACTGCTGCAATGTCAAAGCCGCTGTTGAGCAGGGCTTCAATGCCGGCGCAGCCAATATCGTGGTAGGCGAAGACAACAGTTTTTGCACTCATGAGAGAACCTGATCGGAAGTGGAAGAAGTAGCGGTAGAAGAAAGACCATCAACGGTGACGGCAGGGGCCGGATCGGCCGGCTGGCTGCGCAACACCTTTTCGATGAAGAAACGCGGACGGGCGCGGACATCGCTGTACATGCGGCCCAGGTATTCACCCAGCAGGCCCATGCCGATGAACTGGCCACCGGTGAACACGAACAGCACGGCGAACAGCACGAACGTACCGTCACCGGCCCAGCCGGCACCGAAGGCCAGACGCAGAACGATCAGCGCAACAGCGAACAGCACACCCAGACCGGCCATGGCGAAGCCGACGATGCTGAGCAGGCGCAGCGGCGTGGTGGTCATGCAGGTCACCAGATCAAACATCAGGTTGATCAGGCGCATCGGGCTGTATTTCGAGTCGCCGTGTTCACGCTCGGCGTGGGCCACGACGATTTCGGTGGTGTGACGGGCGAAGCTGTTGGCCAGGATCGGGATGAACGTGCTGCGTTCGCGGCAGGCGAGCATCGCGTCGATGATGGTGCGGCGGTAGGCACGCAGCATGCAGCCGTAGTCGCTCATGGCAACGCCAGTGGAGCGCTGCACGGCAAGGTTGATCAGCTTCGACGGATAACGGCGCAGCGCCGAATCCTGACGATTGCCGCGCACGGTGCCGACCACGTCGTAACCTTTTTCGGCCTCGGCCACCAGTCGCGGGATTTCTTCCGGCGGGTTCTGCAGGTCGGCGTCGAGGGTGATCACCACGTCGCCCTTGCACTGTTCAAAACCGGCCATGATCGCGGCGTGCTGACCATAGTTGCGGTTGAGAATGACCGCCACGAACGGGCTGTTCTCGCGCCCGGCGGCTTCTTCAAGCATGTTTGCCGACTCATCGCGGCTGCCGTCGTCGACCAGCACGATTTCGAAATCGTGATGCAACTGGCGGCAGGCCGCTTCGGTGCGACGCAGCAGTTCTGGCAGGCTTTCCTGTTCGTTGTAGACCGGGATGACGATCGACACGCTACGGATTGGATAAGGTTTCACAGGCGTTTTTCCATGATGTGTGCGATGGCACCGACCACCCGGTCAAGGTCTTGACCGGTCATGTCGGGGAACAGCGGAATCGAGCACAGCCGCGCCGAGTTCCATTCGGTGTTGGGCAGGTAGAGGTCGGGGTCACGCTGGCGATACCAGGTGTGCAGGTGGGTGGCGATGAAATGGATACCGGTGCCGATGCCCTGATCCTGCAACGCCTTCATGAAGGCTTCGCGGTCCATGCCGCAACGCTCGCTGTCGATGCGCAGGATGAACAGGTGCCAGGCGTGTTGCTGGGCGTAGTCGGGCAGGGCCAGCGGTTGCACCGGCAGGCCTTCGAACTTTTGCAAATAGGTCGTGGCCAGTTCGGTGCGGCGGGCGTTGATTTCGTCCAGGCGCTGCAACTGCACCAGGGCAATCGCGGCGTTGATGTCGGCCAGGTTGTACTTGAAGCCCGGCTCCATCACTTGTGCCTGCGGCTTGCGGCCACCGGTCAGACGGTCATAGGCGTCGACGCCCAGGCCGTGGAATTTGAGCATGCGCACGCGGCTGGCGAGGGCTTCGTTGTCGGTGACGAACATTGCGCCTTCGGCACAGGTCATGTTCTTGATCGCGTGGAACGAGAAGATCGCCGTGCCTTGCGAACCGACGTGACGCCCCTTGTAGCGCGTGCCGGCTGCGTGGGCGGCGTCTTCGATGACCGGGATGCCGTGTTTGTCGGCCAGGGCATACAGCGGATCGAGATCGAATGCTGCGCCGGCATAGTGCACCGGAATGATTGCCTTGGTCCGCGGGGTGATGGCCGCTTCGATGCGTGCAGCGTCGGTCATCAGCGTGTCGCGGTCGACATCGACGAACACCGGTTTGGCGCCCAGCAGGGAGATCATGTTGGCGGTCGAGACCCAGGTCTGCGACGGGGTGATGACTTCGTCGCCCGGGCCGATGCCCAGGGCCAGCAGCGTGATGTGCATCCCACCGGTGGCCGAAGACAAGGCCACCGCGTGCTTGCAACCCACGTACTGCGCAAATTGCTCTTCGAGTGCCTGGTTTTTCGGCCCCGTGGTGATCCAGCCCGAGCGCAACACCTGCTCGACAGCGGCAATTTCCTCATCGCCGATACTGGGGCGAGAGAAGGGGAGAAACGCCTGACTCATGGGCACCTCATTGCAAAAAATAAAAGGATGGACTCACGCAACTGTTGGATCCAACCACAGCGTAGACACAGAAAAGCGCTCCTGCATCAATAACTTGGCAAAAAAAGCATGACGTCGGGGATTGATTGACTTTTCACGATTTGCCCGGCAGGTTGGGGCATAGCCACTACCGAACCTATGGGAATTAAGGTTATGCCGGTTTTTGTGAAAGGAACATGAAAAACCGGTTGGCGAATCGTTTATCTGTCACTTATACAGCCGCTGTTCAGGCTTCTGCCGTCCATCGCGGTTTTTTGTCCGACAGTGCAGCTCAAGTACCTTCTTTACTTCAAGTACATTGCATTTGTTAGTTGTTGTAGTGCTGTACATTTTTTACTCAAGGTTTAACGTTTGATTGATTTAGTTGCTGCAACCCCCGACGCTCCAAAAACCAACCCGATGAGCCTGTACCTCGCGCGTTTGGCGCCCTCCAGCCAATTGACCATGCGTTACGTGCTGCAAGATGCGGCCGATCGCCTGGGCTTTGAAGACATGAATGTCGAAGAGATTCCCTGGCATGCCTTGCAACCAGAAGATGTTGTTGCACTGGTTGCTGCATTACGCGCAGACAACTACGCACCGAACACTTCTTCGTTGTATGTGAATGCGGTGCGCGGCGTCATGAACGAGGCCTGGCGCATGAGCCTGATCAGCCAGGAACATCTTTTGAAGATGCGCTCGGTCAAGGGCATTGCCGGCACACGGTTGTCCCAGGGACGCAATCTCAAGCGCACGTTGATTCACGAATTGATGGAAATCTGCGCCGCCGACCCGCGCCCGCAGGGCCTGCGCGATGCGGCGATCATCGCGTTGCTGTACGGCACGGGTATGCGCAAGTCGGAATCGGTGGACCTGGACCTGAATCAGGTCGACTTCACAGAGCGCAGCCTGTGCGTCACCGCCAAGGGCAACAAGCAGTTGATCAAGTACGCGCCGGCGTGGGCATTCAGCAAGCTTGATGCGTGGCTCGAACTGCGCCGTTCGCAGCTCAAGGAAGGTGAGAGCGATGATGCCTTTCTGTTCAACCGCATTCGCCGTGGAAGCCACATCACCCGCGAGCGCATTACCAAGCATGCGATCTACTACATTGCCCGCCAACGGGGTATGCAGGTCGGGGTGAAGATCATGCCCCACGATTTCCGTCGCTCGTTCATCACTCGGGTGATCGAGGAGCACGACCTGTCGATTGCGCAGAAACTGGCGCATCACAGCAACATCCAGACCACCGCCAACTACGATGTGCGCGATGACAACGAGCGGCGGCGGGCGGTGGATCGCTTCGATCTCTGATCAGTTCAGGCCAAACACATGCGCCGCACCGAGCACCGACAGCTGCACCGCGCTGCCGGCGGGCGGTGCGTGCATGCCGGTGCTGCGCACCAGAATCGAACGGGCCGGATCCTGAGTCGCGGATGAACTCAGTTCAACCGTCAAAGTGCAGGTGTTGCCGGCAAAATCACGGTCGGTGACCCGCGCGTGGCAGCCGTAACTGTCAGAGGCCACCTCGGCGATCTGCAGTTGTTCGGGGCGCAGCATGATTTGCGCGGCGCCACTGAAACCGTTGCTGTTCACTGCCACCGGACCCAGGTCGCAATGCGCCCAACCCGCCTCGATCTGCGCGGGCAGGACCACCGCTTCGCCGAGAAAGTGCGCGGTCTGTTCATCCTCCGGATAGCGGTAGAGATCCATCGGATGCCCGGACTGCACCAGCCGGCCACTGCGCATCACGGCCAATTGATCGGCAAACGACAACGCCTCGCTCTGATCGTGAGTCACCAGAATGGTGGTGACGCCGGCGTCTTCGAGCAGGCGCGCGACCATTTTGCGCATGGCACTGCGCAAGCCGGTGTCGAGGGCGGAGAACGGCTCATCCAGCAGCATCAGTCGTGGTTGTTGCGCCAGAGCGCGGGCCAGCGAGACCCGCTGTTGCTGGCCGCCCGACAGCTCATGCGGCCAACGGTGGGCCATGTTGGCGTCGAGCGCCACGCTGTCCATCAACTCAAGGATGCGCTGGGTGCGGGCCGCACCGGTCAGGGCCAGACCGAAGCCGATGTTCGCCGCCACCGTCATGTGCGGGAACAACGCACCGTCCTGCGGCACGTAGCCGATCTGCCGTTGATAGGCCGGCACCGCGTGGCTGCGATCGACCAGCGTCTGGCCGTTGAGCGTAAGGCTGCCGCTGTCGGGGAATTCGAACCCGGCGATCATCCGCAACAGCGTGGTTTTGCCGGAACCGGAGGGGCCGACGATCACCGTGCGGCTGCCGGTCGGCACGTTGAGGCTGACGTCGTCGAGCGCCTTTTGCGCGCCGAAGGTTTTACTGAGGTTGTGCAGTTCGAGAGCGTTCATCGGCCAGCGGTACGCCTGGATTGGTGATAGAGAATGGCCGTCAGCGGCAGTGAAAGCAGGATCATCAAAAACGCGTAAGGCGCTGCGGCGGCGTAATCAATTTCGCTGGTCATCGCCCAGAAACCGGTAGCGAGGGTGCGCGTGCCGTTGGGCGCGAGCAGCAGGGTTGCGGTCAGCTCATTGGTGATTGCCAGGAACACCAGCGCCGCACCTGCCGCCGCGCCGGGAGCCGCCAGGCGCACAGTGATCAGCCACAATGCGCGCAACGGCGAGCGGCCAAGGCTTTGTGCGATGTTTTCCAGCTCGACCGGGGCTTGCGCGAAACCGGCGCGCAGACTGACCAGCGCCCGCGGCAGGAACATCAGCAGATAGGCCAAGAGCACCGTGATGGTGGTCTGGTAGATCGGCCGGGCGAAATGAATGGTCACGGTGACCAGCGCCAAAGCAACGACAATGCCGGGCAGTGAACTGGTGATGTAGTTGCAGCCTTCCAGCAAGCGCTGGAGCTTGCCCGGAGAGCGGATCGACAGCCACGCAATGGGAATCGCCGCGACACTGGTCAACAATGCGCCGGCCACGCCATACGACAGGGTTTGCAGCAAGGCTGGCAACAGCTCGTCGCCTTGCCAGACCTGCGCACCACCGGCCACCAGCCAGCGGCCCAGCGTGAGCAACGGCACACCAAGTGCCAACAAGCACGTCAGCGTTTGCAGCAGCAGCGCCAAGGTTGTCGCGCCACGCCCCAGTTGCACACTGCGCTGATCCCGGGCGCTGCCGGAACCGACCCGCGCATAACGCGCCTGGCCACGAGCAGCGGATTCCGCCGTGAGCATCGCCAGACAGCACAGCGCCAGAACCCCGGCGAGCATGTTGGCGGCCGGGCCGTTGAAGGTCGATTTGAACTGATCGAAGATCGCCGTGGTGAACGTGTCGAAACGGATCATCGCGTACAGGCCGTATTCGGCCAGCAAATGCAGGCCGACCAACAAGGCTCCGCCGCAGATGGCCAGCCGCAGTTGCGGCAACACCACCCGGAAAAACACCGCCCACGGCTTCAGCCCGAGGGACTGAGCGACATCTTCAATCGCCGGATCGAGACGGCGCAAGGTCGCGGCAATCGGCAAATACAGAAACGGGAAATAGGCGATCACCGACACCAACACGCCGGCCGGCAGACCGTGGATCGACGGAATCAAACTGACCCACGCATAACTGTGGACGAACGCCGGCACGGCCAGTGGCGCAACCGCCAGCAGCGACCACAGACGCCGGCCGGGCAAATTGCTGCGTTCGGTCAGCCAGGCCAGGGTTGTCCCGAGCACAATGCACAGCGGCAAGGTGATCAGCACCAGCAGCACGGTGTTGATCAGCAACTCGCCGACCCGCGGGCGAAACACCAGGGCTTCGAGGGTCGCCCAACCGGTGTACCACGCCACGCCGATCACGAAGGCAATCGGCAGCAGTGACAGCAACGACACCAGCACCGCCGAGCTCACCACCCACGAACTGCCGCGCCCGGCCAGCGTGCGGGGCGGGTGGAGGAGGTTGGCGGGGGCCGTCACCACGGCCGGTGCAGGCAAGGTTTTGGGCATCACTTAGAGCAACCCGGCCTGGGTCATCAGCTCGACGGCTTTTTTGCTGTCGAGGGTCGATGCATCGACTTTCGGCGCATCGAGGGTTTTCAGCGGGGTCAGCTTCGGATTGGACGGCGCGTCTTTACCCACGGCGTATTCGAAGGAGCTGCCGGTTTCGAGCACTTCCTGACCTTCTTTGCTGGTGATGTATTTGACGAACTTCTGCGCTTCATCCTGATGCTTGCTCGATGCCAGCACGCCGGCGCCGGAGGTGCTGACGAACGCGCCCGGATCCTGATGTTTGAAGTAGTACAACTGGGTGTTTTTGCTGTTCTCGCCGGTCTTGGATTGATCGACGAAGCTGTAATAGTGGTAGATCACGCCGCTGTCGATCTGTCCGGCGTTTACCGCTTTGAGCACCGCGCTGTTGCCGCGATAGATCGTGGCGTTGGTCTTCATGCCCTTGAGCCATTCCAGCGTGGCGGCTTCGCCTTTTTGTTGCAGCACAGCGGCGACGATCGCCTGGAAGTCCGCGCCAGCCGGGGAGGCGGCCCATCGGCCTTTCCAGGCTGGGGTGGCGAGGTCGAGCAGGGATTTGGGCAGGTCTTTTTCAGTCAGCTTGTTCGGGTTGTAGACGAACACGGTGGAACGGGCAGCGATGCCGACCCAATTGCCGTGGGCCGGACGGTAGGCGGAATCGACTTGCTCAAGGGTTGTCGGCGCCAATGGGGCGAACAGTTTGGCGTTGTCCACCAGCACCATCGCCGGGGAGTTCTCGGTGAGGAATACGTCTGCCGGCGAGGCGGCGCCTTCCTGCACGAGCTGGTTGCCCATCTCGGTGTCATCGCCGTTGCGAATGGTCACCGGGATTCCGGTTTCCTCGGTGAAACCGGCCACCCAGGCCTTGGTCAGCGTTTCATGCTGCGCGTTGTAAACCACCAGACCCACCGAGTCGGCGGCAACAGCATGCCCGGTGCCGAGCAACGCGGTGGCCAGCAATGCGCGCTTGAAGAAGGATGGAAAGCGTGGATTCATTCGGGCAGCTCCTGTTTTCAGACGTTATGAGCAAACCCTCGCAGGAAACAATGCGAACGATTTGCAAGTGTCGAGTCGCGGCAATGTAGGGTGGCAAATGAGAAAAAAACGTCAAAGAAGCCGTTAATAGTTGTCATTGCCATTCAAATTTACCGCGACTCTCTACTTTTGTCTTAACGTCATCGCTCAGGAGTGGGGGATGTAAGCCACGCTCTGATCTTCCCGCCCGTGAAAGACCTGCTCGCCACGGGTGGGCGTGGTGGTAATGACCTGATGGTCAGCCTTCAATGCATCGAGCGGCACGGCGTCACCGGAACGGTATTGCGCCACGAAAATCGTGCGTTGCGGGTCCCACCGTTCTCCGCTGGTGCGTTCCAGCCAGGCGATCAGCGTTGCTGTGTCGCCATTGTGCGGAAAGTCCTGGATCGTTTCCGGCACGTAGTAGAACGGTGCACCACCGGTTTGCAGATACATCGGCACTTTGTTGTCGACCTCGACCATGACCATGCGCCATTGATTCAACGGTGCCTGCTGACTGGCCTGCTCGCGAACCTGTTCGCCGAAGCGGATGACACCGCCGCCGCTGTTGGTCCACGGGTAAAGCACACCCAGGATCGCGGCAAGCAACACGGTGGTGACAGCGAAACCGATCTTCAGCCCGCGGCCTTCGCTGTGGCGAGCGGCCATGCGCCGGGTCACCCACCAGGCACCCAGCAGTTGCGCGAAGGGCACCAGCGGCAAGACGTAATAGCTGCGGCGGCTGCCACTGGCGGTGAAGAACAGCATCAGCAACGCGAGCCCTTGAATCAGCCAGCGGGTATCCGGTTCGATGTGCTTCCAGTTGCGCGCGGCCACCCACAAGGCGATCAACCAGCACGGCGCCCAGGGCAGGGTGTAGACCGGCAGGTAGATCAAGTAGGTGTAAATCGGCCCGAACTGATCGAACGGCTGGAAAAACCGCACAACGTTTTCACGCAGTACCAGCCCCAGGCCGCTTTGTTCGTAGTTGGGCGCGCCGTAGAAGTGCGAGAGCACGAACGGCGTCATGTAAAACGCCCCGGCGATCACTATCGCCGCGAACAGTCGCAGGTTCAGGTGACGTTTCCAGCGGTGCTCACTGAGCAGGTGTGGCAGCAGCACCAGCCCCGGCAGGATGAAACCGATCAGGCCCTTGAACAGCGAGGTCAGCGACAGCAGGCCGAAGAACACTACGTAGCGCCAGAAGCGGGTGTCATCCGGGCCGCGCCAGTACCACCAGACGGCCGCCAGTACACCGCAAACGGTGAGGATGTCGGCAGTGGCGACTCGGGCCCAGAACACGAAGTAGAACGTGGTCGCCAGCATCCATCCGGCAATCAGCCCGGTGCCTTTGCGAAACAGTTGCTCGCCGATGAGGTACACCAGCCACACGCTGAACCACGCGGAAATCACCGATGACAGGCGCAACGACCAAGGCCCCAGTCCACCCGTGAACCAGGCGGTGGCGGTGATCAGCCAGTACGACAGCAGCGGTTTGTCGTAATAAGGACTGCCTTTGAGATAGGGATCGAAATAGTCGCCGCTCTGCAGCATCTGCAAGGCGATATTGGCCCAGCGGGTTTCCGCCCCCCACAGCTCGCGACTGCCCAGACCGAGCAATAACAGCAGGGCAGTCGCGGCCAGCAGAAGCAGCAACTGCCTGCGTTCAGTCCTGGTCTGGGTCATGGCTGGCTCTGGCTGAAAATGAGGATTTCGATTTGCCCACGGCGGTAGTGCTTGCCGTCTATTGGCAGCAGCTCGAGTTGTTGTTCGTCGGAGGTGCTGTTGACGCGCATCACCACACCCACCGAGCCTTTTTTGCGCGCTTCGGTCATCCACTCGCCTACACCGTCGAGGCTGACCTTGCGTGACGCCATGGCCGGGTCATCGAGGCCGTACTTGAGCTCGCCAACGGTGTTGAACAGGTCGACTTGCGGGCGACGCAAGCGCCATGACAACGCAGAAGCCGCCCCCAGGTCGTTACTCAGCAACGAGCGGGTCTGGCTGAGTTCCTGCTGGTGTTCGGCAATGAACTGATCCGGCATCTTGCTGTTGACGATGGTCGCCGGCATGGCGGCAGGCAGCAGTGCGACGAGCAAGCCGATGCCCAGCGCCGGCATCGCCCACAGCGTCAGTGGGCGCACGGTTTGCAGCGCGCCGGCAATGAGCCAGCCGAGCAACACGATATATCCCAGCGACAGGCTGAACATTTCGGTGTGTTCGTAAATTTCACGGGTCGCTTGCAGGTAGATCAGTGCAACCAGCGCAGCAATGGCCAGCACCACGTTGACCACACCGTTGATGCGCAAGACGCGCCCGTTCTGGTCAGCTATCCAGTTCATTACCGTGTAGCCCATCAACAGGGCCAACGGCAGCATGCACGGCATGATGTAGGTCGGCAGTTTGCCGCTGCTCGCGCTGAAAAATGCCAGCGGCAGCAGGAACCACAAGGCGAGGAAGGCGATTTTCGGATCGCGTTTTTCGCGCCAGGTGCGCAGCAGCGTCGAAGGCAACAGCAGGGCCCATGGCAAGGTAGAAGCAAACAGCAACGGCAGGTAGAACCACCATGGCCGTGCGTGCTGTGCATCTTCGCCGGCGGCAAAACGCCGGATGTGTTCGTGCCAGAAGAAGAATCGCCAGAAATCCGGTTCACGGTAATGCACGGCCAGTGCCCATGGCACGCTGACCAGCGCGGCCACCGCAACGGCGACCAGGCCATAACGCACCAACTCGCCAAAGCGTCGCTGCCAGATCATGTAGGGCAGGGCAATCAGCACCGGCAGCATCAGAGCGAGGAAACCTTTGGTCATCAGACCCATGCCACAAGCGAATCCCAACAATGCCCAGCCGCCCAGACGCGCGCGCGGGGTATTGCTGTCGATGGCAAACCAGATCGCCACCAGGCTGAGGTTGACCCACAAGGTGAATTGCGGATCGAGGTTGGCATAGCCAGCCTGCCCTGCGATCAGGCCGAAGCTCATATAAAGGAGGGCACAAGCGGCACTGATGCGCGGGTTGTTCCACAGGCGACGGGCCAGCAGATAGGCCAGCCAGACGCTCACGCCCGTGCTGAGCGCCGAGGCGATGCGTACGCCAAACAGGTTTTCACCGAAAATGGCTTGGCCGATGGCAATCATCCAGTAGCCGGCAATCGGTTTTTCGAAATAGCGAATGCCCATGAAGTGCGGCGCCACCCAGTTGCCGCTCTGCAGCATTTCCTGGCTGATCTGCCCATAGCGGGTTTCATCGGGAATCCACAGGCCGTGGGTCATCAGCGGCAGCAGATAAAACATCACGAATGCCAGCACCAGCCCGGGTATCGCAAAGCGTTCGATCAGAGTGCTCTGGTGGAGGCGCGGCAAATTCAACGCTGCATGGTGCAACGGTTTGTTCTCAGACGTCATGACTGGACCTTGGTGCAGTACAAAGTGTGCGTTTCAGTGTTGCGCCTGGCGATATCCGTTGCAGGCGCGGCACTGGGTTGAATGAATGCAGAGGCGAGCACGCCCGAAGGGCGTGTCCTGTATTCAGAGAACGGGTCTGCTTCCAGCGTTAAGTTCTCCTCGAAAAGACAAGCTTTAAAATGAAATATTTCCAGTTTTTCAAAGTGAAAAAAATTTCTTATTACAATTTCATAAGCACCAATAGCCTGTGCCAGAGCATTGCCCGAGTGTTTTTTACTTGATCAAGTCGGAAGATTACTTGGCTAATCGTTGCCAGCCTTCAGGGTTCATGATGCCGATTACTTCAAGTTTGCCTTGCGCATCTATTCGAGCTAAAACCGTGCTGCCATATTCGGCGGCGACCGCGCGTGGGTAACCGGTTTGCCGTTCGAAATCGGCGATGCAGCCGCTGTGGGTCACCAGGATCATGTTCTGTCCTGCGGTCTTGTGCGCCACCACCTCATTGCGCATCGTTGGGCCACAGGTTTCCAGCCATTCCGCGGCCACTGCGTCGCGACCGAACATGTAGTGAGCCGTTTGTGCGGTGCGCGTCAGCGGACTGGTGAACACCTGAGTCTGCTGCATTCCCAGTTGCGTAAAGGCCCGGCCCACGGAGGCTGCAGAGACACTGCCCAGCTGAGTGATACCGTCGGCCGGCCCCAGGCAAACATTGCTCGAACGGTCACAACGTTCGGCATGGCGGACCAGCGCGACGACCTCGCCAGCCTGCCAGGCTTTGACCCACTCCTGGGTGGCAGATGCGCTGACATAGCGCAGGTTGGCCGGTGAACGCTGCAGCCAGACAAAGCCACAAATCAGACTGATCACCAGCACGCCGACTGCGATGGCTGCCCAGGCACGCGGACGCGAGAGGTACGACCTCTTGGGTGCTGATTGTACTTGTGCTAATTCAACCACGACGTTGCCCCTTGTCATTCCCGAGTTCCATTCAGTTCACACGCAAAGTGCAACGTAAGCTCCAGGAGGTTAGTTACTTTACGGCGGTTTGCTTGAATGGCTGCTGAACACTACGTTCAGAGTCGTGGCGGAGCAGTGAAGAACATGTGAAAAATTTGCGAGGCAAGAGCAGGTATTAACGGAAAAGCCTATTTGATAACTAAACTCAAATAAGCGTTTTGTTTTTTTAACTACTTAACAAGAGCGCCGGGCAAGGCGAAGCTGCGAGCTTTGGGCAACGGCGTCGCGCGGGCCCTTGCCGCCTCACCTCAGCACTGGAGTCGTTGAACCGGATGGACCTCAAGCAAAGCCTCGCCAATCGGATTGTGATTGTGTTCGCCTTGATGAGCGCGGTGGTGGCCGGTGTCTTCGCAATGGGCATTGTGGCTACCGTGCATGTCGTGGAGCACAAGTTGACCATGACCGCCCTCAGCGGTGGCTTGCGCCGGTTGTTGGCGATGGACGACATCAACCAGTGGCGCCACGAGCCGGAAAAGAGCGAACTGTTTTTTTTCGAGAACGGCCCCGGGCCCATGGCGCTGACGCCGCAACTGGCGGAACTGCCCGTGGGGTTTCAAGAGATCACGTTCAACGGTGATGACTTCTACGCGATGGTCGAGGCGGTCGGCGGTCGCAAATATGTGCTGTTGCGCAATCAGGAAAGCTTCGAACAACGCGAGCACCTGCTGTTCGTGGTGGTGATAGTCGGGTTCATCCTCAGCGTCATGCTGGCGGTCGCGCTCGGCAGGCTGCTGGCGCGGCAAGTCATGGCGCCGGTGATTCGCCTGGCGGGGCAGGTGCGTCATCGTGACCAGTTGATCGCACTGGCACCGGCGCTGCATCCGGATTACGCCGATGACGAGGTTGGGGCGCTGGCGCTGTCTTTCGACCAGACACTCGGCCGGTTACGCGAAACCCTGAACCGGGAAAAGCTTTTCACCAGTGACGTGAGCCATGAACTGCGCACACCGCTGATGATTCTGGCCAGTTCCTGCGAGCTGTTGCTGGCCAACCCCTCGCTGGATTCGCGCTCCACCCAACAGGTCAAACGCATCGCCCGGGCCAGTGCAGAAATGCGCCAACTGGTTGAGACCTTCTTGATGCTGGCGCGCAAGCCGGAGGAGCTCGGCACCGAATCCACTTGCACACTCAAATCTATCGCCGACGCCCAGGTAGAAATCTGGGGGCGATTGATTGGCGAAAAGGGTCTGGAGTTTATCTACGAGCCGCAACTGGCGGGCAGCGCACGTTATGACCTGACGTTCTTGCAGTCGGTCATGGGCAATCTGCTGCGCAATGCCTGGCATTACACCGATCAGGGCTTTGTCCGGTTGACCCTGCTCAACGACAGCTTTGTGGTCGAGGACAGCGGCATCGGTATTCCGGAAGAAAAACGTCACGCAATGTTCCAGCCGTTCGTGCGCGGTGACGAACAGCGCGGTGAAGGCCTTGGGCTGGGGTTGTCGCTGGTGCAGCGGATCTGCAGCCATCAACGCTGGCAGGTTCAGTTGGTCACTCGCGAGCCTAATGGCTGCCGTTTCACGGTCACGCTGTCGGCGGCTCAGGAGGCTGACGGGCAGCGAGCGTTGCCCGCTGCCTGATTGATCAGGGCTGCCAGGCGTTTGACGTTGTTCTGTTGCGCGGCCACCAGTTCGTCGATGCTCGGGCCGGAGGGTGTTTGCAAAGTTGAATGGCAGGTCAGCAGAGCGTTGTCCGCCGCACCGCTCGGGCGCAGGCGCCATTTGACGTCGATCAGCCCATAGTGTCCGGGGATCGAGTCGAAACGCTGCACATCGATACGCACCGAAACATTGCCGCGACTGCCGGTATTGCTCAGTTGATCGCTCAAGGCACTGCGCAATTCATCCGCCAGACTCGCTCCCCACCACTGGGTTTCCAGAATCGCCAGGCCATTGTTGCCCTGACGGATGACGATCTGCGGGCGGTCGACTTGCGGCGGCACGCTGATCCCCTCAATGGGAATCTGCGCGCCGGCCCGGGACGCCGACAGCTCCACCGGCGTCAGGGTGTGAAAATTGATCGGCTCGCTGCGGCAGGCGCCAAGGAGCATGAACGCAGCGAGCACGGTGATCTTCAGCGGTACAGCCATGGGATAGCTCCTGGGCTCAATTGCGTGGCGGTCCTTTCAGATCCAGCGGCGCTGCGTTGTCGGGGCGACCGCGAATCAGCGATTCCGGATGGCGACCGAGATAGTCCGACAGCTCACGCAGCGAACGCGACATGCGCCCGAGTTCGTCGAGGGTCTCGGTGAGTTTCTCGCGCTGCGGTGAATCCTCGGCCAGGGTCGAACTGGCGGACTGCAAGGTCTTGCTGACGTCGGCCAGTGTGGTTTGCACGCCCGGCAGGGTTTTCGCATTGAACTGTTGCAGGCCTTTGCGCAGCTCGACGAGGTTGCTGTCGAGGTTGCCGGCAATCCGCTCGACCGGCAGTTTGTTGAGCTTGTCGACCACCGCTTCGAGTTTTTCCTGCAATTGTTCGAGGCTGCCGGGCACGGTGGGCAAGGCGACCGGTCGGGCCGTTGCGTCGAATGCAACTTTCTCGGCTTTCGGGAAGAAATCCAGCGCGATATACAACTGCCCGGTCAGCAGGTTGCCACTGCGGGCCTGAGCGCGCAGACCGTTGTCGACGAACGTGCCGAGCAGACGAATGCCAGCCGCTTCGTCGTTGGGATCGTGTTTGAATTCGGTCAGCATCTTTTTGTAAGCCTGGCCGAGGCGCTGCGGGTAAATGACGATCCCGACGTTAAGCGGGAAGGTGCGTTTTTTCGCGTCGAAGTCGAGGTTGATTCCGACGACCCGGCCAATCTCCATGCCGAGAAACTCGACGGGCGCATCGACCTTGAGCCCGCGCAACGACTGCTCGAAACGCAACACCATGTATTGCGCCTTGCCGTTGGGCGGGGCGAGGGCGGTCTGCTGATCGGCGAACAGTTCGAAATCCTTGTCTTCGCTGGCGGCCACATCGTTGGGGCTGTAATCCGGCGCGCGGAAGGCAATGCCGCCAACCAGCATGGTGGACAGCGATTCGGTCTTCACCGCGAAGCCATTGGCGCCGACATTGATGTCGATGCCGCTGGCGTTCCAGAAGCGCGTGTTTTCGGTGACGAACGCGTCGTTCGGTGCGTGAATGAACACTTCGATGTCCACGCCTTTGCCCTCGGGATTGAGGGTGTAGGTCACGACTTGGCCTACCGGAATCTTGCGGTAGTAAACCGGGGAACCGATATCCAGCGAGCCGAGATCCGAGGCATGCAGCATGAAGCGCTTGCCCGGTTCGCCGTAAGTGATCGGCGGCGGATTCTCCAGCCCCTTGAAATGCTTGGCGCGGTTGTTGGCCTGGCCGATGTCGGCGCCGATATAGTCGCCGGAAAGCAAGGTATCGATGCCCGAAACGCCGCCGGCACCGATGCGTGGGCGCACGACCCAGAACTGCGAGTCTTCGCGGGTGAAAGTTTCGGCCTGTTTGGCCAGTTTGATTGTGGCGTCGACGCTCTTCTGATCGCCGCTCAATTCGACATCCGTCACCTGACCGATCACCACACTGCGGTATTTGACCTCGGTCTTGTTGGCAACCAGGCCGCTGCCAGTCTTGAAGTTGACGACGATGGTCGGGCCTTCCTGCAGCAGGTTGTGCACCACCAGCGATATGCCGACCAGCACCGCGACGACCGGGACGATCCACACCAGGGAGATGCTGAAACGCCGGGTCTTGATCGGCGCGTGGCCCGGTGCTCGTGGTTCATCGGCGGCTGACGACTTCATCCATGTCCTCCTCGGTTTTGTGGATGCTGAGCGTCAGGAACGCAAAAGCACTTCATCAATATAGAAGTGCTTGGCGATAGAGCAAATTCACGGGCTGATGCGGATTTGTGCAGGCGCTGTCGCAGGCTGCGATCTCTTGATTTTAAAGATCAAAAGATCGCAGCCTGCGGCAGCTTCTACAGGGGCGAGCGTTAGCCGAGGATTTCGCGCAGGCGATACCAGAACATGCCCAATGCCAGCAGCGGTGAGCGCAAGGCCGGGCCGCCGGGGAAGGTCATGTGCGGTACCGCGCTGAACACGTCCATGCCCTGACTGTGGCCGGCGTGAATGGCCTCGCCCAGCAGCCTGGCGCACCAATGCGTGACATTCAGACCGTGACCGGAATAACCCTGAGCGTAGAACACGTTCGGCTGTTGCTTGAGCCGCCCGACCTGCGGAAAGCGGTTAGCGGTAATGCCAATCTTGCCGCCCCATTGATAGTCGATGCGCACGTCCGCCAGTTGCGGGAAGACCTTGAGCATTTTCGGGCGCATGTAGGCGGCGATGTCCGCCGGATCGCGACCGGAATAGTGACAGGCGCCGCCAAACAGCAGGCGTCGGTCCGCCGAGAGCCGGTAATAGTCGAGGCCGACTTTCTGGTCGCACAACGCGAGGTTGTGCGGGATCAATTGCGCGGCACGTTCCTCGGACAGCGGCTCGGTGGCGATGATGTAACTGCCGGCGGGCAGGACCTTGCCGCTGAGTTGCTGCTCGAGTTCATCCAGATGCGCGTTGCAACCGAGCACCAGACTGCCGGCACGAACGCTGCCGGTGGCGCAGCGCACTTCAACGGTTTCGCCGTGGATGATCTGCTGGACCGGGCTCTGCTCGAAAATGCGTACACCGAGGGACGCCGCCAGACGCGCTTCGCCCTGCACCAGATCCAGCGGGTGCAGATGGCCGGAGCCCATGTCGATCAGACCGCCAGCATAGACATTGGCGTTGACCACTTGCTGACGGATTTGCTCGGGGCCGACCAGTCGGGTTTCATGGCGGTAGCCGAGTTCGTCGAGGCTGACCTGTTCGTCCTTGAACGCCGCGAACTGCGCCGGGGTGTTGGCCAGTTCGCAGAAGCCCCAACGCAGGTCACACTCGATGGCATGCTCGGTGATGCGCTGGCGCACCAGTTCCACGGAGTCGATACCGGCGCGTTGCAGATAACGCACGCCGTCGTTGCCGACGTAACGGGCAAAGCCTTCGACCTCGTGACCGATGCCACGAATCAACTGGCCGCCGTTGCGTCCGCTGGCGCCCCAGCCGATGCGCCGGGCTTCGATCAACACCACCGACAGCCCGCGCTGCGCCAGTTCAATCGCGGTGTTGACCCCGGTGAAGCCGCCGCCGATCACGCAGACATCGGCGGTGAGGTCACCGTCGAGTGCCGGCCAAGGCGTAATGGCCCGGGCCGAAGCCGCGTAATAGGAGCGGGCGTGTTCTTGCGTGTACTGATTCATTTGTTCGACTTCACTTTGCTCCAGGACCGGGTCATCAGACGCATGATCGACTGGGGCGGGGTAGAGGAGATGTAGAGCTTGTCCAGCACTGCCTGGGACGGGTACACCTCGGGATTGTTCACCAGCGCCTGGTCCATGTACTGCTTGGCGGCCGGGTTCGGGTTGGCGTAACCGACCGAAGCGCTGACCTTGGCAATCACTTGCGGATCAAGCAGGTAATTGATGAAGGCGTGGGCCTCCTTGGTGTTGCTGGCGTCGGCCGGGATCGCCAGCAAGTCAAACCACAGGTTGGCGCCTTCTTTCGGAATCGCATAGGCGATGTTCACCCCGTTCTTGGCTTCCTTGGCGCGGTTGGCCGCCTGGAACACGTCGCCGGAGTAACCGAAGGCTACGCAGATGTCACCATTGGCCAGATCGGAAACGTATTTCGAGGAATGGAAGTAAGTGATGTACGGGCGGATGCTCAGCAGTTTGGCTTCGGCTTTTTTGTAGTCTTCCGGGTTCTCGCTACGTGGGTCCATGCCCATGTAGTTGAGGATCGCCGGGAACACTTCGTCCGCCGAGTCCATCATCGACACGCCACATTGGGTGAGCTTCTTCAGGTTCTCCGGCTCGAACAGCACGGCCCAGGAATCGATGTGATCAATGCCAAGCACTGCCTTGACCTTGTCGACGTTGTAGCCGATGCCGTTGGTGCCCCACAGGTACGGTACCGAGTGCTGGTTGCCCGGGTCGTTCTTTTCGAGCAATTCGAGCAATTTCGGGTCGAGATTTTTCCAGTTCGGTAGCTGCTCGCGATCCAGTTTGAGGAACGCGCCGGCTTTTACCTGACGGGCGAGAAAGTGGTTGGACGGCACCACCACGTCGTAGCCGGTGCGACCGGCGAGGAGTTTGCCTTCCAGGGTTTCGTTTGAGTCGAACACGTCGTAGATCACCTTGATCCCGGTCTTGGCCTGGAAGTCGGCGAGGGTGGTTTCACCGATGTAGTCGGTCCAGTTGTAGACGCTGACCTGGGGCTGGGCCAGGGCTGCGGTGCTGCACAACAGCGCCAGTGCGGCGGGAACCATGGATTTCAATAGACGCATATCGACACCTCTTGGAGTTATTGGAGTTTTTCGGGTGAGCACGGCCCCTTGTGGGAGCTGGCTTGCCAGCGATAGCGGTGGGACAGTCGATAATGATGTCGACTGTGCCGACGTAATCGCTGGCAAGCCAGCTCCCACAGGGTTTGTGGGTGTTGCTCAGACGCTCAGTAGCAGGAACTCGCGCTCCCAGGAGCTGATTACGCGCTTGAAGTTTTCATGCTCGGCGCGTTTGACCGCGACGTAGCCGCGCACAAACTTGTTGCCAAGGTATCGGGCAACGGTGTCGCACTCTTCCATTTGCGTCAGCGCGTCTTCGATGGTGATCGGCAGGCGCAGGTTGCGGCGTTCGTAGGCGCGGCCTTCGACGGCGGCACTCGGTTCGATGCCTTCGACCATGCCGATGTAGCCACACAGCAGGCTCGCGGCAATCGCCAGATACGGGTTGGCGTCGGCGCCCGGCAAACGGTTCTCCACGCGCATGGCTTCCGGCCCGGAGGTTGGTACACGCAAACCGACAGTGCGGTTTTCTTCGCCCCACTCGACGTTGACCGGTGCCGAGGTGTCCGGCAGGAAGCGGCGGAACGAGTTCACGTTGGGCGCAAACATCGGCAGTACTTTAGGAATGTACTTTTGCAGGCCGCCGATGTGATGGCGGAACAAGTCGCTCATCTTGCCGTCGGCATCAGCGAAAATCGGCTTGCCCGTGGCGATTTCCACCACGCTCTGGTGCAGGTGCATGGCACTGCCGGGTTCGTCGCCAATCGGTTTGGCCATGAACGTCGCGGTGACGTTGTGCTTGAGCGCCGCTTCGCGCAGGGTGCGTTTGAACACGGTGATCTGATCGGCCAGATCCAGGGCGTCGCCGTGACGGAAGTTGATTTCCATCTGCGCCGGGCCGTCTTCGTGGATCAGCGTGTCCAGATCCAGACCTTGCAGCTCGCACCAGTCGTAGACGTCTTCGAACAATGGATCGAACTCGTTGGCGGCGTCGATGGAGAATGACTGCCGACCGCTTTCGGCACGGCCCGAACGCCCCAGTGGTGCCTTGAGTGGCAGGTCCGGATCTTCGCAGCGCTGGGTCAGGTAGAACTCCATTTCCGGTGCAACGATCGGCTTCCAGCCCTTGTCGGTGTACAGCTGCAGGACTTTTTTCAGCACGTTGCGCGGCGACAGTTCGATTGGATTGCCGAACTTGTCGAAGGTGTCGTGGATGACGATGGCGGTCGGCTCGATGGCCCATGGAATCACATACACGGCGTCGCTCACCGGTTTGCAGACCATGTCGATGTCGGCCGGGTCGAGCAGGTCGTAGTAGATGTCGTCGTCGACAAAATCCCCGGTTACCGTTTGCAGCAGCACACTTTCCGGCAGGCGCATGCCTCGCTCATGCAGGAACTTGTTGGTCGGTGCGATCTTGCCGCGGGCGATGCCGGTCAGGTCGCTGACCACACATTCAACTTCGGTAATCTTGTGATCTTTCAGCCATGTGAACAGCTGATCGAAAGGGGCATTCATAAAGACCTCGTTATTGGTTTTATAGACGCCGGGGAGGGCGGGTTTCATCTTCCGCCCCTTCCCCTGTGGCGCGTTGACGACTATCTTGGGCGTGCCTTGCCGTTCCATCTATCCACTTTAAGCAGCACCAAAGCGCACCAAAAGAGTGCGCAAGGTCTCCCATGACAACGTGTAATCCGCTTCAGGTTCAGGCGTTCAATACCGCTGATGTCACCGAACAAATCCGCGCTACGCCGGGTTGGGTTCAGCATTACCAGCAGATGTCGCCCGGGCATTTCGCCGGGCAGATCCGCTATCTGGATCTGGAAGGTGTGCAGGTCTACGAAGAACAGATGAACACCCGCGTCGAGCAGGCATTCAGTGCGCCATCGGGTGCCTTGGCGTTCTGTTTTGATCGCAGTGACAACGCGCTGTACCTGCTTAACGAAGACAGCCGCAACATTTGGATCACCCCGGAGAACTACCAGGAAATCGCCGTGGTGTTCGGCCCGCAATTCGTCCGGGAACACGGTCTGGATGTGGCGAAACTCGAGGGATTGTTCATGGCGCCGCTTAACTGCGGGCAGAACGCCTTGTTCAGTCGCTGGTTAAGCTCAACGCTCACGAAGTTGTCGCAAGCTGTTGATCCGTTTGATAAAAACTCATTGACTCAGCAACTGCTCGAAGACTGTCTGTTCATTCTCGACAACGCTCACACCCGCCTTGATCGAGGCGGTTTGCAGCGTCGTACTGAAGAGCGGACGATCATGAAGCGAGTAGGGGAATGGGCAGCGGATTCGCCGGAAGAGACTGTCAACCTGCTTGAGCTTTCGAAGGTGGCAGGGGTGCCGTTGCGTCAATTACAGCAGGCGTTCAAGGCTTACACCGGCATGACCCCCAGCCACTGGCTGCGCCTGCGCCGGCTTAACAGTGCACACCGCGAATTACTCAATCGCCGGCCCACGGAAACCACCGTGGCCGAAGTGGCGATGAACTGGTCGTTTTGGCATCTGGGGCGGTTTTCCAACAGTTATCGGGCGCTGTTCAAAGAGCTGCCGAGCGAGACTCTGAAGCGTTAGCGATGTGGTGCTTAAAGGTTAGCAAAGTGGGCATACGCGGACTCCCCGTTGAATGACCCGCTACTCGCAGGAGTTGAACGTGGGACGCTAGTTGTCGATCCTTTTCAGTAGATCTGTGAGTAATCCCGCGACATGTGTTAGTGCTTTATCTTTCTCTCTGCGCTGATTCCAAGCTAGATGAAGCCTGAACCCGTTAACCGGAATAGGCACGGGTAACACGCTCAAATCGCCGGTCACCGATAACACCCGCGATGGCAGCATGGCAATCATGTCTGAACCGCGCAGCAGTTCGGGGACCATTCCAAAAGATGGCACCACCAGCCCGATGCGCCGGGTCATGCCGAGCTGTGCAAGTTCGTCATCCAAAGGGCTGTTGGCCTCACCGATTCCCGATACCAGAATGTGAGGGTAGGAGAGCCACCGGGCGAGATCGAATCCCGGGATAGCCGGATGGTCATGGCGCAGAGCAATGACATAGTTTTCGTCGAGCAACCACTCACAATGAATGTCTGCGTCGGGCCCGGAGAAGACCGAAACAGCGATGTCGGTTGTTCCATCCATCAGGGCGGCGCGAGCGGCCTCGGCCCCTCGCCAAGGTTGAACCACGATCGCAATACCCGGTGCCGTTTCGAGGAGCGCGCGTTGCAATGATGTGATCACCAACAATGCGGGGTAGTCGGCCATCGTAATACGCAGCGTTTGCTTGATATCTGACAGCGGCACCTCGGGTAGATCGACCAGATTGCGCACGTCAGAAAGCAATGACTTCAACGGCAAGCGCAAGGATTGTGCTTTCGGCGTCAGGCGCATGCAGCCTCGACCGCGCTCCAGCAATGGGTCGCGAAACAGATGGCGGCAACGTTGCAGCGCGGCTGAAGTAGCTGGCTGGGAAAGAAAAAGTCGTTCGGCAGCACGGCTGACATGCGCTTCATCGAGAAGCGCATCCAGTATGACCAGCAGGTTGAGGTCCAGCGATCGTAAATTCATGCAGTCGATAATAGATTAGACATTTCATCGATTAGATTATTTAGAAGAGCACGGTGATCATCTACATCATCCAAAACGTTGGAGAGGGTGATGACCCAAACTCTTCTGCTGCTTTTTCATCCCGATTTAAACCGATCAAAAGCCAATGCTGCTTTGGTGCGTGCCGTCGAACCGCTGCCTGGCGTGGAAATCGTCGACATGAGCGCCGCCTGTCCCGAAGGCCTCGATCTTTCACGCGATGGTGAGCGAGAAGCCGCCCGGTTGCTCGCCGCCGACCGGATCGTACTTCAATTCCCCATGCAGTGGTATTCGAGCCCGCCACTGCTCAAAGCCTGGCAGGACGCGGTGCTGACACGCATGTTCTACATCGCCTATGAGTCCGAGGGGCGGCGCCTGGAAGGCAAACCCATCATGATCGCCATTACTGCTGGGAACACTGTTGGGGCCTATGCCTCAGGCGGACGCAATATGTACACGATGTCGGACTTGCTCGCACCGCTGCGAGCGACGGCGCACCGGTGCGGATTGGAATGGGGCGAACCCTTTGTCCTGTATCAGGCCGACAAACTCTCATCTTGCGAACTGGAGTCGGCTGCTGAGCAGTATGCAGAATATCTCACACGCTGGATCGCAAGCTCCAAACATCATCCCAAGGACTGACAAAGCTCGAAAGCATCTGACGCACTCAGGACGACGGGGCCCGACGTTTTACTGCGTCGGTGTTCGCGAAAGGCAGAGAAGGCTTGGCAGAGGAGAAACTGGCCTGCAAATCGCTTCTGCCCATTTACGGTGAATTTTTGCGCGTTTGCCTGGAAGAGTGGCCGTAGGAGCGCCGCTACAATGATGAGGGGGCCGCGTTCGCTCCGCCTTCCAATGCTCCGCCCCCCTTGGAGAAGTCACTGCTCGATGATGACGGCGAAGTAAGCTTCCACTTGATCCACTATCAACGCACAAATTTATAACCAAGTGTCCAGCGACGCTGCAAATGCTGCGTCGCTGGACAAACTACAGCCCGACCTGCTCAACGCGCCAAGATCCTCGAATGCTGCAACGACTTCAAAGAATTTGATTCATTACAACTGGGATCTCTGAGCAAAATTATCGTTAGCACTTGAACAAGCGCCTATCACTGCTTCTCCACAGGCCAAGTGTCGGAAAGACGATACCCTGCCGGAAACGGATCAGTAGGATCCAGCGTGTGTTGGTGTGTGCCTGTAATCCAGGCTTGTCCGGAAATGATCGGACTGATACCTGGACGGCCACCCACGGATAATACTGAATCGATCCGACAATCGAACTCGGTGCCCAGGATCGACGTGCCGATGAAGCGATCACCCGATTTCATCTGGCCTTTTGCATGCAGGACTGCCATGCGTGCCGAGCAACCCGTGCCGCATGGGGAACGGTCTACTTTTCCGGGGCGGATAGCCACTGCATTGGCTGCGGTCAGAACGCCGTTTTTCATTTCTGCCGGGTTAGCGATCTGGCAGAAGGAAATATGCTTCCAGTCACTGTTTTCCGGGTGGACAAAACTCAATTGTTCGTTGGCTGCCTGGGTGATCTTCATGCCGTAATCGGCAATCTCTCTGGCTTCGTCAGGGGTCAGCGAGAAGCCCAGTCTTCTGGCGTCGGTAATGACGAAACTGTCACCACCATAAGCAGTATCGACGGTTAGAGACCCAATCCCGGCTACCTCGATAGTCACATCGAGTTTGTCAGCGAATGATGGCACGTTACGTACGGTAATTCGTTCAGCCTTGCCATTGCGGCAGCTTGCAACCACTTCGATCAATCCTCCTGGCGGCTCGAGGAACATGCGGGTTTCCGGCTCAACCATCGGGATGATCCCTGTCTCCAGCAGTACGGTCGCCACGCACATCGAGTTGGACCCTGACATTGGTGGCGTATCGCACGGCTCCATGATGATCCAGCCAACGTCTGCTTTCGGGTGCTTGGGCGGAACTAGCAGATTGACGTGCCGGAACACTCCGCCGCGTGGCTCATTCAAGACAAAGTTGCGCAGTGTCTGGTCGGTTTCAATGAACTTGCGTTGCTCCCAGATCGTTTCCCCCGGAGGGGCGGCAACACCGCCAACAATGACGTCGCCCACTTCACCCGCTGCATGGCAACTGACGACATGGATGACTTTGGATGATCGCATGGTATTTCTCCGAGGATTCGAGGGGCGCCTGGCGCCCGACATGTATTGAACGTGCAAACGACGAAAGGTTGGGCTTAGTGGGCAACTGAAGTCCGCTGGTAAGCCAGAATGGCGGCTGCGAGGTCTTCTACCGACGCCCCAACCGATTTGAACAGGGTCATGGCTTCATCCGGAGTCTTCAGGGCTGCGCGCCCGGAGTGTTTCCCGGCACACAGCTCGCTGAACTCGGCGATCACGTCGTCTTCGGTAATAACGCCTTTCTTAATTGGCTGGATCAGGTCACCTGTTTCCGCGAGAGCACCTTCGCGGGTATCAACGAAAATGCTGCAGCACGCCACAACATCGTCGTCGACTTCGCGCATGGCCGGGGTGAAGCTGCCGACCAGGTCCAGATGAACGCCAGGTTTCAACCACTGACCTTGTATGACCGGCTCCGTGGCCAGCGTGGCGCAACTGATGATGTCGGCGGACGCAGCGGCTGCGGGTAATTGCTGAAGCGTGACGGCTTTTGCCTGGATTCCTTTGGCCTTGATGTCGTTCGCGAAAGCTGTCGCAGCTTCGAAGTTGAGGTCGTAAACAATGACCTCTTCCAGATCTCGAACCGATCGATGCGCGCTGACCAGATATCGTCCCATACGGCCGGCCCCGACCATCAGCAGTCGTTTCGAATCGGCACGAGACAGATAGCGAGAGGCAAGCGCAGAAGCCGCGGCTGTGCGGCGGGCTGTCAGTTCATTGCCATCAAACTGACCCAGCGGCAGGCCGGTTTTCGCACAGCTGAGGAGATAGTGGCTGCTGAGCCCCGGTTGGCCTTTTGCATTGTTCCCGGGGAACACGGTGACTTGCTTGACCCCCAGATACTCGCCCTCGATCCATGCTGGCATCAGCAACAGCATGGCGGCGGGGTCGCCCGGTACTTCTATCTTGTGGTGATGACGCACAGGGGAATGCACGGTGCGGGTGAATATATCGGATAACGCACTCATCAGCGCGTCCCAAGGCAATGCATCGGCCAGTTGTTGGGCATTCAAATACATGAGTGAAACTCGACATTGAAGGATAGAGAACACAGCGCTTCGAGATTGATCGCGTTCAATCCGCAAACGCCATTCAGGGAGTCGTTTAACGCTGGGGCGAGGGCGCAGTGACGGAGGCACTAAGCGGTTCGCCGGCAATTACCCAGTCGGAGGGCGCCACATCGGTGAATGTGATGGTGACGTCCCTTGGCGCGGAACCGAGGATCCTGGAAAAGGCAGCCGTTATTTCACGTGCCAATTCGTGCTTTTTATCGCCTTGTCGTCCGGCGAGCATTTCGATTTTTACTATCGGCATTCCGTGTTCTCCTGAGTGTTCGCGCTGCGAGCGTCGAAGGCGGGTTGCGATAAGCCCGTATCAAAGAATTAACAAATGTTCGCTGGAGCCGGGCTCATTCATCAGATCGTGGAAAAAAGACCTGAGGTCGTCGTACTTACCGGTTTTCTGGGCGGAGTGCCGGGGCGCGCCGGGGGCGACTGTCGTTTTGTCGACGACCCGCGATTGTTTGGCAGGCTTTTTGGGGGGCGAATGCATGCAGGTTCCTCCTGTTGTTCTTGTTGGCAGGTATGCAGCGCAAGCACGGCGTTCGTCGCTTGACACCGAGTGAGTCAAACTCTAGATTGAATATCGTATACGTTGATGGTGGTGTCAACGGGTTTTTAGGGGCTGATGAAGCGCGTCAGTCACCCGGCGAGGCTGTATCACCAGAGAGACCAGCCGATGGTAAGCTACGGGCTGATATAGAATACGTTATTCGATCGTGGCTTCCCGATTGCACACATGGAGTTCAAATTGCCCCTAAGTCCTGCAGATCTGCCGTCACTTGGCTCCGCGCCTACGGCGTCCGATATCATCGCCAATCACATTCGCGAGGCGATCATCACGGGTGACTTCGATGAAGGCGAACCGATTCGCCAGGACGACGTCGCCAAGTTGTTCGATGTCAGTAAGATACCAGTGCGTGAAGCGCTCAAACGCCTCGAAGCCGAAGGCCTTGTCGAGTTTCAGCGCAACCGCGGTGCTGTCGTCAAGAGCATTTCCGAGCCGGAAATTGCGCAGATTTTCGAAGTCCGGGCAATGCTGGAGTCCAGTGCGCTGAAACTGTCCGTGCCACTGATGACCGAAGCCACTTTCAAGAGAGCCGAGCAGTATTGTGACGAGTTCGCGCAGGAGACCAACGTGGCGCGCTGGGCGGAGCTCAATTGGCAGTTTCATTCCTGCCTCTATGAGGATGCCAACCGACCGTTCCTGATGAACCTCATCCGTTCGGTCAATGACCGAATAGAGCGCTACTTGAGAATTCAACTGACCTTATCCGGTGGCACAGGGGTCGATGATCGCGAACACCGGCAGATCCTGGCGGCATGCCGCAAAGGCGATGCCGAGGAGGCTGCTGAGTTGCTGCGTCAGCACATCACCAAGGCGTGTGAGTCACTGTTGGACAACATTCGCAAGTAAATTCAGGCGTAGGTGTCCGCAATGCCGTAGCCTGCGCTACGGCGATTTTAATTCACCATTGTGCGTATACCATATCCGATAATTTTCGGAATTTGACGCAGTCTTCAAGGGGGGTTATATGGCGCCTGTTCGTTCTTACGAGCGCTTTCGCTTGTTTTCAGAGAGGGTGGTAGTCGTAGGTGGAGGCATCGTAGGGACTTGCTGTGCGCTGTATCTTCAAAAGGAAGGGTATGCCGTTACTTTGATCGATCCCGCCGCGGCAGGCGACAGTACTGCCAAGTGGAGCTGCGGCCAAATGGCCATCGGCGAAGTGGTTCCACTTTCCAGACCTGGGGTGATGCAGAAGATTCCGGGGTGGCTACTCGATCAGGAAGGCCCCCTGGCGTTGAGAGCCAGCGCATTGCCAGGCATGTTGCCGTGGTTCCTGAGGTTTCTGGCGTGTGCCAAGCAATCGAAATCCGAAGAAATTGCTCGGGATATCGCCAGTCTTACACTTCATGCGCACTCGGACTATGCGCCATTGTTACAGGCTTGTACTGAGCAAGGGTTGCTACGCGAAAGTCCTGTGATCAAGTTGTTTGAGTCCGCAGCAGGTATGGAACAGGAGCGTCCCTATTTGGCGTTCCGAACAGCCTTGGGCTTCAAAGCAGAAATACTGGATGCCGCGGCAATTGCCGATCTTGAACCTTCGCTAGCGGGCAGATTCAGTCACGGCTTACTCTTTCCTGACTGGCGCTCGGTAAGCGACACCGAGGGGTTTATTGCAGCGTTGACGCAAAGCTTTATCGACCAAGGCGGTGTTCGGGTCCGTGGTCAGGTCAAACGCTTGGATGAAGGGGGCGAGCGTGCAAGCGGCGTCACGCTGGCCGATGATGAGCGCTACGCGGCCGATCATGTGGTGATCGCAGCCGGTGTCGGTTCGCGAAAGTTTTTTGCCCAGCTAGGCGTACAGATTCCTTTGGTCGGGATCGCCGGGTACCAAGTGCTTCTGCCAGCGGAGGTAGAAAGAGTGCAACACTCGATCATTTTCCCCGATGGTGGTTTTTGCATCAGCCCCATGACACGTGGCTTGCAAATCGGTGGCACCATGGAGTTTGCACGACATAATGCCGAGCCGAATTTCAAACGCGCAGAAATCATTCTTGAAAAGGCGCGCAAGATCATTCCCGGATTGCGACTGAGTGACCTGGAGTACGGCGTCGGTTACCGACCGTATTTACCAGACACCAAGCCCGTGATCGACCGTAGTACCCGGCTATCGAATGTATTCATGGCTCTAGGGCATGGTCAGCTTGGTCTGACCTTGGGGGCCACGACCGGCCGACTCATTGCGCAGATGATTGCCGGCCGCACACCCGCGCAGAATCTGGAACCTTTCAGTGCCAAGCGTTTCTCCATATGACAGGATCGCGGCCGGAATCGGGTTTACCCCTCTGACTTGCGCATGAAGTTCAGACCGGCCGCAGCGGTGGCAAAACCCCATTTCTCATAGAACGGGACCATCTCGTCCAGGCAGTAGAGTTCGCGGTGTTTAATGTTAACCAACGCCGGATCGTTCAGCACTGTGTTCATTAGTACAGCGCCCAGCCCGGTCCCTCGCCACGTCTCCTTGACAATAATGTCGAAGATCATCGCCTTGTAGACGCCGTCGGTCATTGCTCGGGCGAACGCGACAAGTTCATCGTTCTGCGGGTCAATGAAAGCGAAGAGCGGGCCGCCCGATTGCACCATCTTTTCTACATCTGCACTGATGCGTCCCTTGGTCCACCATTCGGTTTGAAAAAGCGCCACCAGTTGTTCGATGTGTGAAGACGATAGCGATTGGTGAAGTTCCAGTTTGTCGGTGTCGCGGGATAGGTTGCTCATGTCTTTTCCAGAATGTTGCTTTTGAGGTGGGGGGAATGTATCTGTGAATGTGATCAAGGTGCCTGCATGGCGTTGTCCGCGGCCATTTGCTGCAGATCCGCAATGGCTTTTTTTGTAAGGGAAATGCCTTGGGTCAGTGCGGTGTGCCGGTTCTTGTGGCGCCTTGCACCTGGCAGTCGATCCTGACCGGCTTCTATCAAACGGTTGCACAGGATCGCAGCGCGCTGGCTGAAGTCGGTTGTGCCGCCACGATCCGGGTCGATCATGATCAATAACTGCCCGGCCTTTGGCGTCTGCGCACCAACGCAACTGCCGAAGTCGTTCTCGAACGACAATTGTCCTCCGGTCAGGGCGCCAGCCAACAGTTCGACCATGAGTGCAATCGAAGAGCCCTTGTATCCGCCGAATGTGTTTAATGCGCCGCTGGCCAGCACCGCATGTGGGTCGGTAGTAGCGTTACCTGAGCTGTCGACGCCGGTGCCGGGCGGTAGTGGCCGATCGTCTAGCGCATGCAGCCTAACTTCGCCATTGGCCATGACACTGGTCGCCTGGTCCACCACCAGTGGTTCAGCGCCGGCGACCGGCGTTGCAAAGGCAATCGGGTTGGTTCCGAAAACCGCTGTGTGTCCGCCGTGCGGGACGACATTTGCCAGACCGTTGACGAAGCTGATCGCGACAAGTCCTTTGAGTGCGAACGGTTCAACGTCAGGCCAGAGTGCACTGAAATGGTGGGAATTTCGGATAGCGACGACGGCTACGCCGGTAGCTTCGATAGCTACATCAATGGCCTTCGCAGCGGTGGCCAGGGCTGGTTGGGCGAATCCGTTGCGGGCATCGATGCGGATGAACGAGGGGCTTACGATATTTACTTCGGCATTGGCTTGTCCGTCCACCCAGCCGGTTTTCAGCGATTCCACATAACCTGGCATGCGAAAGATGCCATGGCTCAGCGCACCATCGCGCTCGCAGCCTGCGCAATTGGCGGCCAGGATCTCAGCGACGAAATCAGATGTTCCGTGGCGGATGAAGATTTTTCTCAACAGCAGGCTGAGTTCGTCGAAGTCCATGCGTACTAAAGAAAGATCGTTTTTCATGGCGTCAGTCTTCTTTTAAGGAGGTGGCGGAGTTGGGGGAGGGTTGTCCCAGGTCATCGGAGCGGCATGAGAGTTGGAGAAATTTGCGCAGGCAGTTTTCCAGCAGGCGCGACACGTTGTTGTCGTAGTGGTTGTGCGAGAGGCTGCCGCAAAACGTAATAGACCCGACCGAGAACAGACCTCCGCCGTTCTCGTCGACGCCATAGATGATGTTCGAGCGGATGCCGCCGTAAGGTCGCGGGCCACCATCGAATACACCCGGAAGCAGAAGCTCTTCGAAAGTGGTTTCGAAGGTCGGGCCATGACCTTCAGAGGCAGCAACTACCGAAACGAAGTCCGGGGTACCCAAGTCCGAACAGACTTGGTCGATCTCGAACCCGGCAGCTCCGCCTCCCGAAAGACCGAAATCGCCTATTCGCTGATCGGGTGCAATACCCTCAAACAGAAAGTTCAGTTCACTACGATACGATTCCGGAGTGCGGACGTAGTACGTCCCCTCGAATGCGCCTTCGGCGGTGAAACCTACGCCGGCGACTTGTTGCGGTGCGATTCCGTTGCGACGCCACAAGCCGCCATACTCGCCATCGAGTTGGTGGTAATACTCACCGGGCTGGCTGGCCCAGACCCGCATACCACCTTCTGCGCGACGCACCTCGATCATATGAGGGAGCTGTGAATGGCGGCCGATTTTCCAGTAGAAGCCGTTACCGCCGAGGTACATCAGTTTGCCGCCGCGCTCGCGGTAGGTGATCAGCGCTTCCAGTGTGCGGCGCGTTTGATACTCAGGCTGGGTCCCGGTTAGCACGACATCGTAGTGCGTCAGGGCATCAACGCCTTCACGATCCAGATCTTCATCGGTAATGACGTCGAAGTCGTACTCTTTGGCTTTCAACCAGTCGGTCAGATGCGAGTCCGAGGCAAAGCCACGCATCCCGGAACCTCGCTCGTCGAGATAGACCAGATAGGCAGGGCGCATAGTCATGATCGGCCGCAATCGGGATGAAAGGGTTATCCCTGACCCATCCGGGTGACAGTTGTAGTTTGAATATCCAAATGTACCGATGACATCCGGATTATGAGGATAGGCATTCCACTCACTGACTCGGTTCTGCAGCGCGCCGGCGAATGTTCCGCGGGCATGGTTCGCATAGGCCTGATAGGTAAACGTGGGTGCCAGAAAGAGAATTTTGCGTCGAGGCAAGCCTGCACCGGGTAGAACGTAGAACGGGATAGTGTCGCTGCCTGACGGGTGATCGACGATAAGTCCGTAAACACCCGATGGCATACCGGCAGGCACTCGAACCGCAATGGTCGTGCTCCACTGACAATCGCTCAGATCATCAGCGTGAAAAGCGATGGCGGCATATTCGTCAGGCGCGTTTTTCCAGTCCATGTTGCGGCCGGTCCAACCCGAAGAGCGCACGCCACGCATCGGCATGTTGACCAAGGTGAGATGGCGCGAGGGATCAATGTCATCTTCAATCGTTTGCTTGAATGCATCATTGGCAAAAGACCAGCGCGCAAGCACTTCGATGTCGGTACTCGTGCCAACCTGAGTGCGGGTCAGGCATGGAGCCTCGATGGCGCCATTGAGGCAATCGACGGGATGGCCGCTCCAGATGGCAGCGAGAGTCAGATGACTGGTGTTCTTGAGCAAGGCGTGAAGCCCTTCCAGGCAGGTGCTGGATTCGGCGGTTTCTCGTCTGCCCACCAGCCTCGATCGAACAACGATGTCTTGCACGCCAAAGCCGATTTCCAGCTGAGTCCAACGGTTGATTTCCAGGCAAAGACCAAGCTCCAGGCGGGTGTGTTCCCCCAGCCGTTTTAACTCAAGCGTGCCCGCGTTGAGGATCAATGCGAAGCCCGTCGTTGCAGTTTCATCCTGCCACGAAAAAATTACTTGGTCGGCGGTGCTGTACAGCGTGGGCTTTATAAGCAGCGATAATGTCAGGTTGCTGGTATCGCTGAGACAGGGCAGGGGAGCAACTGCACACGATCCGAGGTAAGTCTTTTGTTCGGTTGCCCGATAGCTCTCGTCCAGGTCGAAATCCACGTCCACGCTTTTGAGGCCTGGGCCCTGCGGATTGGGATCGCAGCAGTCAAGCCGAACAACCCTGGCGCGAATATCCATATCACCTGCCGAGGAAATCTTGAATTCGAGAAGTTTTCCGGGTTGCGCACTGAGCGGCGTGACATAGCCGATGACGGCCGGCGAATCGATTTCTGAATGAGTCATACATCTGATACCTGATGTTTTTATCGAATATCGTATACCGTATCGCCTGTGTCAATGACGTCATCAAGTCATAGCCGGGCTGGATTCTTTCCTTCTTTATAGGCCTTCCATTTGCCTGCCTATCGATCAGCCTTGATCAGCGGACTTGCTATTTGACAGTTGACGAACATCGTTTATCGTATACCATATCTGAAATGGCGATCTATTTACGCCATTTCTAGCTTTCGCAACCCTGAGATACGGAGAATACGAATGCAGTACGAACGATCATTTGCCACGGTTGAGCTGCACACGAGCGGGGAAACGTTCCGTCTCGTTACCCAGGGGCTACCCAAAGTGCCTGGTGCGACCATTGTCGAGCGCAGTACCTGGTTGCAGCAGAACGCCGACCATTACCGGCGAGCCCTCATGCTTGAGCCACGCGGTCACAAGGATCTGTACGGCGGTTTTCTGACTGAGCCGGTGAGTGTAGGCGCCGATTTCGGCATCATTTTCCTGAACAACATGGGCTATAGCCCACATTGCGGTCACGGTGTGATCGCGCTGGCAACGGCTGCTGTGGAGCTGGGCTGGATTGAGCGAAAAGCCCCCGAGACCCGTGTAGGTATCGATGCGCCATGCGGCTTCATCGAGGCGTTCGTCGAGTGGGATGGTGTGCGGGCAGGGGCGGTACGTTTCGTCAACGTAGCATCGTTCATCTTCGAGCGAGATGTGACAGTGACCACGCCAACGTTCGGCAAGGTGACCGGTGATATCGCCTACGGCGGCGCGACTTACTTCTACGTCGATGGCCGGCCACATAATATCGCCATACGCGAGAAGGATCTGTCCACCCTCACTCAGTTCGGTTATGAAATCAAAACCGCCATCAATGCCCGGGGTTCGTTCATTCACCCTGAAATCCCCGAGTTCAATGATGTGTACGGCGTAATGGTGTATGGCGATCCGCGTCACGAGGGGTCAAGCCAGGCCAACTGCTGCGTGTATGCCGATCGTGCGATCGACCGGTCGCCAACCGGATCGGGCACCGCGGGCCGCGTTGCACAACTCTATCTGCGTGGTGAACTATCGGCCACCGATGCATTGATCAATGAATCCATTATCGGGACCGTTTTCAAAGGTCGCGTGCTCAGTGAGACAAAGGTAGGTCCGTTGGACGCCGTTATCCCCGAGGTAAGCGGTAAGGCACATATCTGTGGTTTCGCGAACTGGATCATCGATGAGACCGATCCACTTACCTACGGTTTTCTCGTCCAGTGATACCAACAATAATGATCTAAGAGCTGTAATTTTACTGCCCCGATAATACGTATACGATATCCAAGATACGCTAAAATATGCGTATCTTGTTTCTGAGTTCAGCCAACAAACGAGGGGAACAAAAATGCGCATCAACTCACTCATTCTGGCCGCAGCCGTCGCCGCTTTGAGCACTACTGCCGTTCACGCAGACCAGTTGGACGATATCATTTCGTCGGGCAAGCTGCGTTGTGCGGTAGAACTTGACTTCCCGCCTAACGGCGCGCGAGACAAGGACAACAAGCCGATCGGCTTCGATGTCGACTACTGTAATGACCTGGCCGCCGCTCTTGGTGTGAAGGCGGAAATCGTCGATACCCCGGATCCGGACCGGATTCCCGCGGTGCTGTCGGGCCGGGCCGATGTCGGGATTGCCGTGGCCTCCGATACCTTGGAGCGCGCAAGGACGATCGGTTTCTCTATTCCTTACTTCGTGTTCAAAACCATCATCCTCGCCCGAGAAGACGCCGGCATTCATAGTGTTGCCGATTTCAAAGGGCACACAGTGGGAGGGCCGGCCGGAGCCTATGAAACGACCGCTCTGAACGAGGCAGTGAAAAAGATCAATGATCCCGCCACCAAGATGCTGACCTTTCAGTCGCAGTCGGACAGCTTCCTTGCACTTAGCCAGAAGAAAATTGATGCGACATACACCACTGCGACGATTGCTACCCACGTGATCAATTCGGGTAAGTACCCGGGATTGAAGATCGTCGGTGATGCCCCTGTCGATCCCGATTACTGCGCGTTTCTCGTGCAACGCCAGGAGCAGGGCTTGCTCAACTACGTGAATCTTTTCCTGAACCGCCAGGTGCGCTCGGGTCGCTATGCAGAGCTCTACGCCAAATGGGTCGGAACTGAAGGTGGGCCGGCTCCGGATCTGACTGTCTCAGGCACCTATCGTTAAGGAAACGGAGCATTCGTTCCGCATAACAAAAACCTTTCGCGTAAAAAGGTAATCGTATGTCTTATACCTTCCAGTGGCGCCCGGTTCTGGAATCGCTTCCGGATATGTTATCGGGAGCGGTAGTCACTCTGGAGATAGCCACGCTGGCGATGGCAGTTGGTACGGTGTTGGCGATCCTGCTGGCGCTTGCAAAACGATCGGGTAACAAAACCCTTTCTGGCTTGGCCAGTGTATGGATCGAAACGGCGCGCAATACCCCGGCGCTATTTCAGATTTACATGGTGTATTTCGGGCTGGGCTCCATTGGAGTGGGTATCGACTCGTACTATGCACTCTTGCTTGGTATTACGTTCAACAACGCAGGCTATCTGGCAGAAACGTTCCGGGGCGGCTTCTCCGCCGTCCCGGAAACGCAAGTCCGCGCTGCTCGTTCATTGGGTATGGGAGCTGTTCAGACGTTGTGGCACATCGTGCTCCCGCAGATGTTGCGGGCGGTGTTTCACGCCATGACCAACCAGATGGTCTGGTCGATTCTGATGACTTCTCTCGGAACCATCGTGGGTCTGACGAGCGACCTGACGGGGGTTACTCAGCAGCTTAATGTCATGACTTATCGGACATTCGAGTACTTCTTCGTCGCGGCTTGCCTGTACTACCTGATATCGAAAATATTCACGATTTGCGCGCGGCTATGTGCTTGGCGCCTGTTTCGTTATTGAGAGGTGCGCCATGTTTTTTGAAGGGACATTAGCGTGGAGCGACATCCTTTTTCTGTTGAAGGGTGCTGTTGTCACAATCGCGATTACGTTGGCTGCGGTCGGGATAGGCACATTGCTCGGCACACTGTTTGGTGTAATCAGAGCCGGTGCCGCGTGGTGGATAAGCTCTCCCATCGGTTGGGTGCTGGATATCTTTCGTTCTGTGCCGCTGTTGATTCAATTGGTCATATTCAATTCGTTCAACAGCATGTTTCGCCTGAACTGGCCAACTTACGTAGTGGCGTGTATTTGCCTTGGCGTCTATGCCGCAGCACTGTGCACCGAAATCGTCAGGAGCGGGGTGGCGGCAGTGCCTGCGACCACCCGCCGTGCCGCGCGATCACTGGGCCTTTCCTGGCGCCAGGAGGTGGCCTCGATCACCTTGCCGATCGCCACCAGAATCGTGTTCCCGAGCTGGATCGGTCTGGCCCTCGGGATCATGAAAGACACCTCGCTAGTGTTGTGGATCGGCATTATCGAACTGTTGCGTAGCTCGCAGATTGTTACAACTCGAGTGCAGGAACCGCTGACCATTCTGGCCATTACCGGCGTGATCTATTTCTTAATGAGCTTCCCTATTGCGAGACTCGGCGCTCGCCTTGAGAAAAGGTGGCAAATACAATGATAAAAATTGAAGACGTACATAAACACTTTGGCGCCTTGCATGTACTCAAGGGCGTCAGCCTGAGCGTAAATAAAGGCGAAGTGCTATCGATGATCGGTGGTTCGGGTTCCGGCAAGTCGACCATGCTGATGTGTATCAATGGTCTGGAAGATATCCAGCAAGGTCGTATCAGTGTCGATGGTATTCATGTCCATTCGAAAAAAACCGACCTCAATCAACTTCGGCAAAAAATCGGCATCGTCTTTCAGCAGTGGAATGCGTTTCCCCACATGACCGTGCTCGAAAACGTGATGCTCGCGCCAAGAAAAGTCCTGGGCAAATCGAAACAGGAAGCCGAGGCGATCGCCGTCGAAAAACTCCGGCATGTCGGTTTGGGTGAAAAGCTGACGGCGTTCCCATCGCGCCTGTCGGGTGGCCAACAGCAACGCATGGCTATTGCCCGGGCATTGGCGATGTCGCCAGATTACATGCTGTTCGACGAGGTGACATCAGCCCTCGATCCGCAATTGGTCGGCGAGGTGCTTGATACCTTGCGCATGTTGTCTCACGAAGGGATGACGATGATCGTGGTAACCCATGAAATGCGTTTCGCCCGTGAGGTTTCAGATCGTGTGGCTTTTTTCCATAAAGGACAGATCCACGAATTAGGGACGCCCGAACAGATCTTCGACCATCCTGAAAAAGCTGAAACCGCAGACTTCCTGCGCTCGGTACTCTGAAGATCGCGCCCTTGCAATAAGGGCGGCGAACATCGCGGCTACCGTATCAACCGGTAGCCGCGATGTTGACGCCGATTACGTCATTCTACTTGGCGGCAATCATTGCCTTTGCGCCCTGAAGTTGCCAGGAGTTTCGTACTGGCGCGTCTTCAATTCGGTTCATGACCGCTCCATTTTCCTTTTAACGGTTTCCTTGGCTGAGCTCTAATAATGGCGACTACCCTCGGTGTGAAACTCGACGACCTGACCCGTGAACGTCTCAAATCTGCCGCTGCATCAATTGATCGAACCCCGCATTGGTTGATCAAGCAGGCCCTTTTCCATTGTCTGGAAAAGCTTGAAGGCGGCATTACGCTGGATGAGCTGCTAGGCACGCACCTCGGTGATCCGGAGGAACAAGGAGAACTGGCAGCGGTGGAGACGGCCTGCCAACCCTTTCTAGACCTGGCCGAAAACATCCATCCACAGTCGGTGCTCAGAGCGGCGATTACTTCAGCTTATCGGCGGCCAGAGGAGGAGATGGTACCCATGCTGCTTGAGCAGGCACGTCTGCCTGCAGAGATGGCCTCTTTGACAGCCGGACTGGCTACAGACATTGCCGACAAGCTGCGCAATCAAAAAAACGCTAGCGGACGGGCAGGGCTTGTGCAGGGATTACTTCAGGAGTTCTCCCTGTCCTCGCAGGAAGGTGTTGCTTTGATGTGCCTGGCCGAAGCGCTGTTGCGCATTCCGGATAAGGGCACGCGCGATGCGTTGATCAGGGACAAGGTCAGTAATGGCAACTGGCAGACGCATATCGGCAAAAGTGGCTCTCTGTTCGTGAATGCTGCGACGTGGGGGTTGCTGCTGACCGGGAAACTGGTCGCGACTCATAGTGAATCCGGAATGACCTCTACGCTTACACGCATCATCGGCAAAGGTGGAGAGCCGCTGATTCGTAAAGGCGTAGACATGGCGATGCGTGTCATGGGCGAACAGTTTGTCACCGGCGAAACCATTGCGCAGGCATTGGCAAATGCTACCCGATTCGAGTCCAAGGGCTTTCGCTACTCCTACGACATGCTCGGTGAAGCGGCACTGACCGAGCATGACGCACAGAAATACCTGGCGTCCTACACTCAGGCCATTCATGCCATTGGCAAGGCCTCCTACGGCCGTGGAATCTACGAAGGCCCCGGCATATCAATCAAGCTTTCGGCACTGCACCCACGCTACAGCCGCGCCCAATATGATCGGGTGATGGATGAGCTGTACCCGCGGCTGCTGTCGCTGACCCTGTTGGCCAAGCAATACGACATCGGCCTGAACATCGACGCCGAAGAGGCTGATCGTCTGGAGCTGTCGCTGGATCTGCTCGAGCGCCTTTGCTTCGAGCCACAGCTGACTGGCTGGAACGGCATCGGTTTCGTGATTCAGGCGTACCAGAAGCGTTGCCCATACGTGATCGACTACGTGATCGACCTGGCTCGCCGCAGCCGTCATCGCCTGATGATCCGTCTGGTGAAAGGCGCGTACTGGGACAGCGAAATCAAGCGCGCCCAGGTCGAAGGCCTGGAAGGCTATCCGGTCTACACCCGCAAGGTGTACACCGACGTTTCCTACATCGCCTGCGCGCGCAAACTGCTGTCGGTGCCGGAAGTCATCTACCCGCAGTTCGCCACGCACAACGCCCACACCCTGTCGGCGATTTATCACATTGCCGGTCAGAACTATTACCCGGGCCAGTACGAATTCCAGTGCCTGCACGGCATGGGCGAACCGCTCTACGAGCAGGTAGTCGGCAAAGTTTCCGAAGGCAAGCTGAACCGTCCGTGCCGCGTGTACGCACCGGTTGGTACTCACGAAACCCTGCTGGCGTACCTGGTGCGTCGTCTGCTGGAAAACGGCGCCAACACCTCGTTCGTCAATCGCATCGCCGACCAGTCAATCACCCTCCAGGAATTGGTTGCTGATCCGGTGTTGACTGTAGATGCAATGGCTTTTGAGGATGGTGCTCACGGCCTACCACATCCAAAGATTCCGTTGCCAAGGGATTTGTACGGGGTCGATCGTGCCAACTCCGCCGGAATCGACTTGACGAATGAACATCGCCTTGCCTCTCTTTCCTGTGCGTTGCTCGCTACTGCGAACACTGAATGGGTCGCCACACCTATGCTGGGTGGAGGCGGGCGATCGGGTGAGGTTAAACCGGTCCGCAATCCCTCAGACTTGCGAGACATCGTGGGGCACGTCCAGCCGGCTGACCTGGAAGATGTCGAACAGGCACTGGGACATGCAACCAGTGCTGCCCCTATCTGGCAGGCAACGCCCGTCAGCGAACGGGCGCAAATTATGGAACGGGCAGCGGACCTGATGGAGGCGGATATTCAACCGCTCATGGGCCTGCTCGTGCGAGAGGCCGGGAAAACCTTTGCCAATGCTATTGCCGAAGTGCGAGAGGCTGTCGACTTTCTAAGGTATTACGCCACACAGGCTCGCAAGGAGTTTACCAATGATGCTCATCGGCCATTGGGGCCGGTAGTCTGCATCAGCCCTTGGAATTTCCCGTTGGCTATTTTCACCGGCCAGGTCGCTGCCGCATTGATGGCAGGCAATACAGTTCTGGCCAAACCAGCCGAGCAGACATCATTGATCGCCGCGCAAGCTGTACGCATTCTGCTTGAAGCCGGTACTCCGATTGGCGTACTGCAGCTTTTGCCGGGGCGTGGCAGTGTCATCGGCTCGGCGCTAATCAGTGACGACCGAGTCAAGGGGGTCATGTTTACCGGGTCGACAGAGGTAGCACGTCTGCTGCAAAAAAATATCGCCGGACGCCTCGACGCAATAGGTCGCCCGGTTCCGCTGATTGCAGAGACGGGCGGCCAGAACGCAATGATCGTTGACTCATCGGCGCTGACCGAGCAGGTCGTCATTGATGTTGTGGCTTCCGCTTTTGACAGTGCCGGCCAGCGCTGCTCAGCGTTGAGGGTGCTGTGCCTTCAGGATGACTCAGCGGATCGAGTAATCGAGATGTTGAAAGGCGCTATGGCTGAATGTCGGCAAGGCAACCCGGACCGGTTAAGCGTGGACATTGGACCAGTCATTGATGCCGAGGCGAAAGCGGGCATCGATAAACACATCGAAAGCATGCGTGCCAAAAGTCGCTCGGTTTACCAGACTTCAATCATTTCAGGTGAGGATTTCCGCAGAGGCACATTCGTACAGCCGACGTTAATCGAGTTGGAAAGCATTGATGAACTGGAACGAGAGATCTTCGGGCCGGTACTTCACATCGTTCGCTATAGCCGCAAGAATCTCGATCGACTGATCCAGCATATCAATGGTTCCGGGTACGGGCTGACGTTGGGGGTGCATACCCGTATCGATGAAACCATAGCCAAAATCATTGGGAATGTTCACGCGGGCAATGTTTACGTAAACCGTAACATCGTCGGAGCAGTTGTCGGCGTGCAGCCATTTGGAGGAGAAGGCTTGTCCGGCACCGGGCCGAAAGCCGGTGGACCTCTTTACATGTATCGCCTGCTGTCGACAAGACCGGAGCATGCTTTGTCCAAAGCGTTTGGTGAATCCGACGCGCAGAATGCTCCAGAACAAAGTGCTCGCGAAAGTTTGTTGCGACCACTTAAGTCTCTCGTTGTTTGGGCTCATTCCATTAGAAATAACGCGCTGTATTCACTCTGCACGACATTTGAAACCGAATCGCAAAGCGGACTGACACGTGTGCTGACCGGGCCTACGGGTGAGCGAAACACTTACACGATTCTGCCTCGGTCTCGTGTGCTTTGCATCGCTCACACGGAAGCGGATCTGCTGGTGCAACTGGCGGCTGTACTCGCCGTAGGCAGTCAAGTCTTGTGGGTCGAAAACCCAGAAACAAAGGCGTTGTTCAGCAAACTTCCTGAAGCAGTACAGCGCGTTATCAGTAGAGCTGTGGAATGGAACAGCGGAACGGTGGAGTTCGACGTCGTTCTTCATCATGGGCATTCAGATCAATTGCGGCATTTATGCCAACTCATCGCTTCTCGGCCAGGGGCAATCATCAGCGTTCACGGCCTGTCACCTGGTGAGTGCGACATTCCACTGGAACGGCTGGTCATCGAGCGGGCGGTGAGCGTAAACACCGCCGCCGCAGGTGGTAACGCAAGCCTGATGACCATCGGTTAAGCGAAGGGCAGGGGGCTGACAGGGAACGTCGGCCGTTTGACGTGATTTCTCGCAACCAGCGATCTCCATTTGTAGGAGCAGTGATGTTCAGACCCGTTCTGGCTTTGATGAACCGTGCGCGATATGCGCAGAAGTTTTCACTGATTTTCGTGGTGTTCATGCTTCCGTACTGTTGGCTCTCCATCGATAAGATGATCAGCATTTACCAGGAACGACAGTCAGCCCGACTCGAGCTGCAAGGACTTGAAGCCATGAGTAAAAGTCTGTCCGAGTACAAAAAAGCCGTGGAGCTTGCGGGCCTTGAGGTTGTCGCGCGTGCTCGCAACAAACCAGACATCGCCGCGCTCATTCGAAAGCAGGCTGATTTGCTCAAACAACAAACAGATGAACTGAACCAGTGGCTGAAAAAAAGCCCGTTCTCCAATTCCCTCGTCACCTCGAATGCTCCGGCACAGATTACTGACGCTTCACAGCCTTTGAGCGTGCGATATACCGAGGGGGCCCGCGCACTTCACAAACGCCTTGTTACTATCAAGGAAATTGCCGCATCGGCGCGCCTCACTCATGATGACGACCCACTTGTCTATCGCAATATGGCGCTGTTGCTCGACGAAATCCTGCCCCTGTATCAAGTGCTCGCTCAGACCCAAAGTTACGCAGGCTATGTCACTGCATTTGGCTATCTCGACTCGTCCACGCAAGCCACCGTCCTTAACCAACTGAACAATTTCGACCGGTTCATTCAGGCCGAAAACAACGGGGCGGACAATGCTGATACACAATTGCTCATTGCCAGTGCGGCCCAAGAAGCTGAGTCCAGATACAAATCAAGCATCATTGATCCCTATTCGATAACAGGCTCGGTCTACCAGAAGCTGATGGGCACATGGCTAGAGCGGTTCAACGATTACGCGCCTTTTCTTGCGAAGCTTGACCAAGCGATGGAGTCAGTGTTCGCACAGGCCGACCAAAAACTGCATGAACGCTTGGCTAAATGCCAAAACAAACTGATGCTCTGGGGTTTTGCGCTCACGGCAACAGTAATGGTGATCATTTATCTGTTCATCGGATTCTACCTGTCCGTTGGCCGGGCCATCCGCGAACTCTCAGGCGCGACGCGTCTCCTTGCGCAAGGCGATCTACGCCACGGGATAAAATCGTTGGGGAGTGACGAACTGGGCGACCTCGCACGAGACTTCAACCTCATGCAAGCCCGTATGCGCGAACTGATATCCGAAGTGAAAAACTTTTCCTTTTCAACACAGGACAAGGCGGTACATGTCAGCGAACATGCACTCTCATCTCACAAAAGCATAGAACAGCAAGCTGTCAGGCTAGAGTTGATTGCAGCCTCAATGGTGGAGTTGGTCCGTAGCGTACAAGAGGTCAGCGTCAGTTCCCATACAACGGCCGACAAAGCTAGCCTGGCAGGTCAGAAGTGTCGCGACGGTACCGTCCAGGTTGGCCGGGCAGTGACGGGAATCAATAATCTGTTCCAGGAACTGAACGACTCAATGATTTCCATACAAGCGGTGGAAAGCGAAAGTCAGGCCATCTCAAAAGCGGTAGGACTCATCAAGAGTGTTTCCGAGCAGACAAACCTGCTCGCACTCAATGCCGCGATCGAGGCAGCACGTGCTGGTGACCAGGGTCGGGGATTTGCGGTGGTCGCCGATGAAGTGCGTAGCCTGGCGATTCACTCCCATAAGCTGACGGGCGAGATCCACGCTAACATTACCCGGTTGCAACACGAGGTACTCAACGCGGTCTCGATCATCCGCAGTTGTCATGGCAACGCATCTACAACGGTGGAGGAGGTGTCCCGGGCAGCCGGCTACTTTGATGACATTACCTGCGGTATGGCGCTCATCATCGATCAGAATATTCAGATTGCTTCAGCTACTGAGGAGCAGGCGAATGTTGTGCAAGACGTTGAGCAGAATACGTTAGAGATAAAAACGCTGAGCGAGTCCACGGCAGGGCAGACACTCAGCACGGTCAATATCAGCAATCAGGTTGCTGATATGACACGTGATTTGCACGGGCTAATTGCCAATTTCAAGGTGTAAGTGAGCTGCCGGTGTTGTTTTACCGAGCGTCGTGAAACCTGGGCAATACGTACTCGGCAATTTCTTCAATCACCTCGGCAACCGGGCGCGTGTTGTGACGAAGATGCAGGCCTACGTGTTGCACACCTGCTTCACGCAGTGCTTCCAATTCATCAATGAGGGCCATCCTTCCGCCTCGTCCGCCGAAGCGCACGGGTTTCATTGGCGAATGAGGATCGGCTTCAAGGTGCAGGTGCAGGAACGTGATGTAAGGCTTGTCGCCGCCGACTTCTCGCCACAGCCCGACACGCCGGCGATGTTCTTGCGCTGTTCCGGGGTAAGCGAGCCAGCCATCCATGTGTTTTCCTATCCACTCGGGTGATTGCTGACCAAGCCCGGCGACGAGCAGGGGAGCTTGTTCCTGGCGCTGTGGCAGGAGTTGAACACCTTCAGGCAAGCGTCCGTTGCCCTGACTTTTGAGCAGTTCTACAGCGCTGCGAAAGTGTGCTCCTCGCTGGTCGTAATCGACACCGAACAGCGGGTATTCCATCGGACGGTCGCCACTGGCCACTCCCAGTAACAGACGACCATCGCTCAGTTCGTCGATGCTGTTGGCAGCTTTAAGAGTCAGCCACGGTTGTCGAAGCGGCAACACGACCGCCGCAGTGCCCAGCATGATGTTTTTGGTAATACCAGCCAGATAGCCCAGGTAGGAAAAGGCCTCGAATACTTGCGCTGCATCTCCGAAATGCGGGTCGTACATCGGAACATCCCGCACCCACAGTGCTCGAAAGCCGCTGCTGTCGGCCAATTGCGCCAGTTGTGCATGTTGCTTGAGGTCAGGGACGCCGAAAGGACGATCCTCCGCTATACGCAGGCGCTGGCCTGTTGTCGACCAGTCATTGTCCAGTGGCAGTTCCAGGCCGAGGGAAAAGTCTCCCGGGCCAAGCAATCGTTGAAAGTGCGAGTTCATCAGATCTCCTGCGCCTTATGTGATACCAGGCAACGTAATGTGTGAATGCCGCCAGTATCGGCCGCTCCCCACTGGAGAAAAATGTGTCAACATGCACAAGAGTCTTGAGCAAAACGCACGATTGATATGGATGCTGTCGTTGCCTGAATGGAGGTCAATGCCGGGGGCCTTGATGGCTCTGAAACATGGCTAGAGCCAGTGCTTGCCCATCATGAGAAAGAAAGGTAGCCGCTCCCTCTGCTGCACCTTTGGCAGATGCGACCACACGGTCAAACATCATTCGTTCGTACTCTGCTACGGCGTTATCGGACGAACGACGCTTGATCAGCAAATCCGCGAGTTCGGCGGCGTCAAGCATGGCGTTATTCACACCGTCGCCACCAAACGGCGACATTACATGAGCTGCATCACCGATCAGGGTTAAGCCTGGACGATGTACCCAAGAATGGCCCGTGGGCAGGGCAAAAATCGGGCGAACGGCGAAGTCATCGTTACAGGCCCGGAAAAGACCCAGAATATTCTCGGAGTACCCGGCGAACTCTTGAATCAATCCCCCGCGCACGGCGCGTGCTGATTTGAAGTCAAATTTCCTCTCGACCCACCCCATCGGCACGCGAAAGATTGCATACCCACGGACATGGGCATTGCCATTTCGCTGGACTATGAGGGCCTTGCCATCACCTTGTACATTCAACATTCCACGGCCTACCAACGTAGCCAAATCAGGATGCAAGCGGTCAATATCATCGATGCCAAACTCTACAAAGCACAGCCCGCTGTATTGCGGCTCGTATGTCGAGAGGTAAGGCCGCACACGTGACCAAGTGCCATCGGCGCCGACCACGCAATCAAAAGGACCCTCGTTACCGTGGCCGAACGAGAGGTTCCAGCAGTTGCCCCCGGCTTCCTCCAATTCCGACAATGCACAGTTCCAACGAATCATCGTCGCTGGCAAAGCGTCCAGCAGCAGAGAACGCAGAGCTGTGCGATCCACTTCGGGTCGATTGCCGTCACTTGGGTTTTGATCATCGAAAAGCAGCTGCCCGTTCTTGGTCAGGAGCCGCATGCCTTGATCTTCGTAGCGGGCGACAGCTTGAAATTCATTTCTCAATCCGGCGCGTTCAAGCGCCAGCAACCCCGAGTCCTCGTGCAAATCGAGCGAACCACCTTGAGGCCGTGAAAGTGGGTGAACATCCCGCTCGTACACAGTGGCGACAATACCGTGCAAGTAAAGAATACGAGCCAGCGTCAGTCCGCCGAGGCCTGCGCCAATGATCGCAATGCGTGGATTTGAATGCATGAAAGCCAGCCATTAAGATAGGTGCCTATACATTTAATATAGGTGCCTATGCATGTCAAATGTGTTGGATAAAAACCCCATGAGGCTAATAGGGATGGTGTCTAGGAGCTTTTCGCGCCTGGTCGACTTACCGCTTCGAGAACTTGGCCTTACCGTCAGCCAATTGCCCGTATTGGTCACACTCAAAAACTTCGGAGCGATTTCACAGGGAGAATTGGCCCGAGCCGTTCGAGTCGAGCAACCCAGCATGGCGCAACTGCTCAGTCGTATGGAGCGTGATGAGTTGGTTCAGCGTGTACTCGATCCTGCAGACGGCCGCAGTCGGCTGATCTCGCTGTCAGCACTGGCAACATGTCAGTTGCCCAAAGCCAAACGAGTGATGGATCAGACATGCAGCCAGGCGCTTGAGGGTTTAAGTGCTGAAGAACAAATGCTATTGCACAAATTGTTGCTGAAAGTGGATGCCAATCTAAACCGGGCCTTGGAGCACATGCAGCAAGCGAGTAAATGAAGGTGCTTCCCCTCAAAAAGCTTTTTGAGCAATGACGGGATGCTTGTGTTACCAGTCCGAATGACTGAAGTCACTACGCGCTGCTGATTGCGATCACATTGAGGTTAAGGTGCCGGCAGATTGTATCGCGACGGTGTATCGAGGTTTTTAAAGTACTGCACGGCATATTCGACGAACGTCTTTACGCGCGACGGTAGCTTTTTCCCCCCCTCGGTCAGCAGATGAAAACCGGTGCTCGGGCATTGATAGTCTTCAAGCAATGGGATCAACCGTTTGGCGTGTAGGTCATCTGCCACCTCCCAGACTGACTTCCAAATGATCCCTAGGCCTTGCACTCCCCATTGACGCAACGTGAATCCGTCATTGGCCATCCGGTTACCCTTGACCTGAATGGTCGTCGGCACCCCTTTGTCCATGAATTTCCAGCGATCAAGCGTGAAATCCGCACTCAGGTGTACCAGGCAGTTGTGATGCTGCAGATCTTCAGGGGTGCGCGGTGCACCGTGCTGCTGAAGATATTGTGGAGAGCAGCAAACGATATGGCGGTCCACTCCGAGTGAGCGGGCGATAAGTGAGCTGTCCGGAAGGTCGCCGAACCTGATCGCAATGTCTGACCCGGACTCAACAAAATCCAGTACGCGGTCAGTGAGGAAAAGGCGAATGACGATATGAGGATTTTCGCTGATAAAACTGTCGACCAACTGGCTAATCCACTGCCGGCCCAGATCGGTAGGGCACGTCAGTCCGATGGTGCCAAGTACATCACTGTGGCCGTTTTTGATGATGCTGTCGAGGGTGTCGACCTCTTCAAGAATTTTCCGGGCGTTTTCAAACAACAGTTGCCCTTCGGCGGTAGGGCTCAGGCTTCGCGTGTTGCGCTTGAGCAACCGCAATCCATAAAAGTCCTCCATCGCCTTGAGTCGACCACTCATGGCCGCAGGTGACAGGCCCATCTGCCGACCCGCTGTTGAAAGGGAACCTGTCTGAACGACGAGGCGAAATAGCCGCATGTCTTGCAATCGATCGACCATGGGAATCTTGTCTCGTGGAAGTTGTTTTTGTTTTCAGAAAAGTATCAGTCAATTATTCAGTAAAAACCACAAATTCAAAGTGAAAGCGAAAAGTCGTTGTGATACGCAAGTGCTTTGGGACGGGGCTTTGAGTACGCCTGTGAAGCGAATTCAAATATGTTTGTTGTTGGGTTCACCTTTCGGCATCAGTGAATAGTCATTTCCCTAAAATCGAATAGAAAAGTCCGATTGATTGTTAATAATGCAAGTCAGTGCCTGTGAGTCACAATAAAAAGAGGGTTTATGCTATGCGTGTTCAATATCAAGAGACCGCCCCTTCAATAGACCTGGCCGGTCAGTTCAAAATGGCAATGGGCCGCTTCGCCTCTTCAATAACCCTTATCACCACACTCGATGATGACGGTCAGTCCCACGGCTTGGCCGCGACTGCCTTTTCCTCGGTATCGATGGACCCCGCCTCGGCACTGATCTGTGTTAACCGCACCGCCAGTGCCTCGCCGATCATCAAGCGTTCCGGGCTCTTCTGCGTGAATATGCTGCAAATTCAGCATGAGCCGATCTGCAAAATCTTCAGTCAACCCGATTTGCGCGAACGGCGATTCTTGGAAGGCGACTGGCGCACCGGCGTGCATGGCATCCAGTATCTGACCGATGCACAGGCGGCGATTTTTTGCGAAGTCGTGCAGGAGATAGAACACGGTTCACATACGGTGTTTATAGGAAACGTCATAGATGTGATTACGCAGCCATTGGAAGAGCCTCTCCTCTATATGGGAGGCCGCTATCGGCAGCTCGGTCACTAAGTCGTAATTGATGCACTGCTCGATCTTATAACAATTAAATAAGAAGTGGATGTGGGTATGAACAACCAGTTGTTGGCAAAGGCACGACTCTCCGGAGCAATTCCAAAGTGGATTGGTCTGGAATCCAGTATCGCTGGCCCTATGGTCGGCCTGTTGTTGTTATGTGCGGTATTGACCTTCTTTACCGATAGCTTTCTGACCCTGAGCAACTTGCTTAATGTACTGGATCAAGTGACCGTACTGGGCATCATGGCCTTGGGCATGACCCTAGTGATTTTGATCGGTGGTATCGATCTGTCCGTGGGGGCCGTTCTGGCGGTGGCGATCATGGTCATGAGCTGGCTCGAACAGGTCCTGGGCCTGCCAATGTGGGCGGCCATGCTTGCTGCGATCGCCGTGGGTGCAGCGTGTGGTTCGACAACCGCCTTACTGGTCGTGCGAGCGGGCCTGCCTTCATTTATTGCAACACTCGCGATGATGTCGGTCGCTCGTGGTTTGGCCTACATGGTCACAGACGGTGCTCAGGTCAGCGGTTTCCCTGAGTGGTTCAGCAATCTCTCGGTGATTCGTTACGGGGGTGTGCTGTCGCTGACGGTCACTTGCTTCGTGGTGCTGGCGCTGGTGTTTTGGTTCGTCCTCAAATTTACGGTCTCAGGACGAAGTCTGTATGCCATCGGTGGGAGCAGCAAAGTGGCCAAGCTCGCCGGCATCCGGGTCAAGGGGTACACCAGCGCGGTGTACATCATCTCCGGCATCTGCGCGGCACTGGGCGGCATCATCATGACGTCGCGTCTGGACACTGCCGGCGCCGGCGCAGGTGTCGGTTATGAACTTGATGTGATTGCCGCCGTTGTGATCGGCGGAGGCAGCCTGAAAGGCGGTGCAGGCAGCGTGGTGGGCACAATCATCGGCGTGTTGATCATCGGCGTCTTGCGCAACGGCTTGAACTTGGCGGGTATTTCTCCTTTCGTCCAGCAAGTGGTCATCGGCGCGGTCATCGCGTTCGCGGTAATGCTCGATTTACTCAAGCGCAAGACTGATTGAGTCCGGATCACGCTTCAAAAGAATCCCCGTCTACACACACGATTAGAAGGATAAAAACATGAAGCTGTGTGCTGTTTTCTCGCTACGTTTTCTGTGGTTGCCGTTGCTCGGCGGCCTGATGTCGATGACTGCTCACGCACAAAGCAAGGCGTTGGATGAAATCACTGTGGGAATGTCGATCCCCAGCCTCCAGTGGGTGTTCTATCTGATGGTTCGCGATGGTGTCATGGAGCAGGCAAGTACCCTCGGTATCAAAAATGTGCTGGTAGCTGATGCCCAGGCCGACCCGGCGCGGCAGGTCAGCCAGATTCAGGACATGCTGAGTAAAAAAATCGACGTGCTGCTCTACACCGCTACCGGCAGTGCCGCTTCGGCCGTGCCAGTGCGTCTGGCGAGACAGCAGGGTGTGCCGGTGATCTGCATTGACAACTTTCCGAAAAACGTCGAGTGCGACGCATATGTTTCGACGGACAACCTGGCAGCCGCAGGTGAACTGGCCCGGCAGATGATCCAGCTGACGGGCGGCAAGGCCGAAATCGGTCTGCTGCAAGGCACCTTGGGCGACTCCACTGAAGTGGCCCGTGCCAAAGGCCTGGATGCGGTGTTGTCCGAGGTACCTGAAATGAAGATCGTCGACCACAAGCCCACTGACTGGCTGCAGGAAAACGGCTTCAAGGTCGCCCAGGACATGCTGCAGAAGAACCCGAACATCAATGTGTTCATCGGGCGTTCCGATGCTCCGGCGCTGGGTGCGGCACAGGCGGTAAAAGTGGCCAACATCGATCACAAGGTCTGGGTTTTCGGTTATGACGGTTTGCCATCTGCCCTGGAGGCCATTCGTGATGGAAAAATGGACATGACCATAACGCAGCAAGCCGTGGAGATGGGGCGTACCGCATTGCGTACCGCCGTCGATCTCCAGCAAGGCAAACAAGTAACCAAGACCCAGTTGTTGCCAGCCTTTGTAACTACCCGGGAAAACGCAGCAACCTTCCTCGAGAAGCACCCGTGAGTCCGGTGAAGGAGGGCACGTCATGACAGTCATCAAGACCCACCAGGCGCCTTTGTTTCGCGCGAGCAATATCGGCAAGTCTTTCAACTCGGTCAGGGTGCTGGAAGACATCAGCCTCGACATTGGCTATGGAGAAGTGGTCGCTCTGCTTGGCGAAAACGGCGCGGGAAAATCCACCTTTTCCTCGATCGTCGCCGGAGCGCTGACGCCATCGAAAGGCGAGATGTTTGTTGCCGGCGAACCTTATGCGCCGAACGGGCCGGGCGCTGCCATGGCGCAGGGGATCAACATGATCCACCAGGAAATCCATCTGCTGCCCGACTTGAGTGTGGCGGAGAACGTGTTCCTTGGTCATTTACCCACGCAAAACGGCATTGTTGACCGCAAGACCATGTTCCGTGAAACCGAGAAACAACTGCGCCGTCTCGGCCTGGACATCTCGCCGGAGACGCCGGTGCGCCAGCTGAAAATCGCTGCACAGCAACTGGTGGAAATCGCGCGGGCGCTGACGCTCAACTCGCGGCTGTTGATTCTCGATGAGCCAACCGCCGCGTTGGGCAAAGACGAAACCGAACTGCTGTTCAAGCAGATCCGGGAGCTGAAAAAGGAAGGCGTGTCATTCATCTACATCAGCCATCGCATGGACGAGATTGCGCGGATCGCTGACAAGGTAGTGGTGATGCGCGACGGTCACCTGATTGCGCGGCACGACAGCGGTTCGGCTGATGTCGGCGTTCTGGTCTCGCAAATGGTGGGGCGCCCGATTGATCGCCTGTTTCCGGAATTACCCATCCCTGGGGAGAAGGTGGTTTTGAGCGTCGAGCAACTATCGGACAGGGCGGGGCGTTTTCACGATGTGTCGTTTTCAGTGAAGGCTGGGGAGATCTTCGGTATTGCCGGCATTGTCGGCGCCGGACGTACCGAACTGGTTCAGGCGATTGCCGGATTGAGCGCACTGAGTACCGGCAAAGTAATGCTCGGCGATCGAACGCTGCCCGCCAACAACGTGCTGGCGGCGATTGACGCCGGCATTGTGTTGATCCCGGAAGATCGAAAATCCGAGGGCGTAGTGCTGAATCAGACGATTGCCGAGAACCTTGCGTACTGCAATCTGGATAGCCTCAGCTCCTGTGGAGTAATTGCCGGACACCGGGTAGCGGCATTCGCTCGTGAACGCATCGCGACCCTGGGGATCAAGGGCGTAGCGGGGCAGATACTCGACAAGTTGTCCGGCGGTAATCAGCAGAAAGTAGTGATTGCCAAATGGATCGCTCGCAATCCGAAAGTCATCATCCTCGATGAGCCGACCCGAGGCATCGACATGGGCGCACGGGCGGCGATTTACGAACTGATCATTGACCTGTCGAAAACCGGTGTGTCGGTGATTGTCGTCAGTTCCGACCTGGAGGAAGTCATCGGATTGTCCCATCGGGTGATGGTCATGGCTCGCGGTTGCTCCCAAGGCATCCTGCATCGGCCGCAGATTGCCCCTGACCGCATCATGACGCTGGCCACCGCGTGATGACCGAGAATCTTCGAGGAACATCTAACATGTCGTCACCCTATCAGGCATTGCCATACCGGCCTTTTGCCGAGCTTCTTGATTTATCCGGTAGAACCGCGGTGGTTACTGGTGGTGGCAGTGGTATCGGCTTCGCCATCAGTCGGCGACTGGTGGAAGCCGGGGCCAACGTGGTGATTGGAAGCCTTGCGCCGGAGCGCAGTGGGGAGCTGGTGGAGGCTGGTTTTCCCGTGACGTTTCAAGCAACCGATGTCAGCCAACCGGCGGATATTCAGAGGCTGGCGGACACCGCTGTCGAGCGCTTCGGCAGCGTGGATATATGGATCAACAACGCAGGCATCTATCCGCTCAAGGCCATTGACGAAGTCGATGCGGACTTCTGGGACGGGCTGCACTCGATCAATACGCGAGCGGTATTCGTGGGCGCGCAGGTGGCGCAACGGCAGATGCGCAGGCAGCGGAGCGCTGGGGCGATCGTCAACCTGTCGTCGATTTGTGGTCACAGGCCCATGGCCAATCACTGTACCTACGACACATCTAAAGGCGCGGTCATGGCCATGACTCGCAGCCTCGCGAAAGATCTGAGCGCCTTCAATATCCGGGTCAATTCGGTGTCGCCGGGGCTGACCGCGACACCCGGCAATCTGGAGCCGGAACTGCTTGAGCAGCACCGCAAAAACAACGTGCTGGGCAACATCGCCCTGGGCCGCGCGGCGGAACCTTGGGAGATCGCCGATGCGGTGCTGTTCCTGGTTTCACCGCTGTCGTCCTATGTGACCGGAATTGATCTGCTGGTGGACGGCGGTTGGTTGTTGCACGGAAGTTAAAACACAGGTCAAGCACTTGAGGGTGAGTTGCAGGCGTTAAGTGACGCCTCACTTCCCCGGAATTTAACCCATTCCTTGAACGTTGCGACTTGCAGCGCCGGCATTGGCACGCCTGCGAAACGAGCGCTCGTCATAAAAACGGTGAGTTGTGAAAACTGTTCGCAACGCGCCCATCACTCAACGCAGCAGGAGAACGACATGAAACTCGCCATGTTCATGCAGCCACTTCATCACAAGGGCTGGGACTATCACGAGATGTACGATCAGGATATCGCCTGCGCTGTCCATGCTGACAGCGTCGGTTTTGATGAACTCTGGGTCGGTGAACACACGTCACAGCGCACCGAGCCGATCACCAACGCGCTGCAATTTCTGTCCACCCTGATTCCGCTGACGCAACGCATGAAACTGTGCACCGGTGTGCTGAATTTGCCGCATCATTTCCCGGCGCGAATTGCCGCCGATGCTGCGATGTTCGACCATATGTCCAAAGGGCGCTTCATCATGGGCATTGGCCCTGGCGGGCTCGCTTCCGACTTCGAGGTGTATGGCAGCAACGGTAAGGACCGTGGGCAGATGATGGTCGAGTGCTACGAGATGATACGTGCAATCTGGAACTCGAAAGCGCCCTATGATTTTTCCTCAGAGCACTACCAGGTCAGCCTCAAGGACGCGGTGCACCACGATCTGGAAATCGGTTACATGCCGACGCCTTTTCAAAAGCCGTTTCCGCGCGTGGCAACCACGGCCATGAGTCCGTTTTCCGGCACTGCGAAACTTGCCGGTACCAAGGACTGGGACCTGATGTCCGCCAACTTCAACCCGACCGCCACGGTTGCCTCCCATTGGCTCGCTTACTGTCAGGGTGCCGAAAGCGCAGGTATCAAAGCCGACGCCAATAACTGGCGTGTGGCTCGTTCGGTGTTCGTTGCCGACTCCCAAGCTCAGGCCGAGGACTATCTGGCGCAAGAGAGCTGCACGCTGCGACGCTACTTCGATTACATGATCGATAACCTTGCCACCAACCATTACACCAAGATCTTCAAGACCCGCCCCGACATGACCGACGAGGAAGTCACGGTCGACCATTGCATCAAGGAAATGGTGATTTACGGCGACGTGAATTCCGTCACCGAGCAACTGGTCGCGTTCAGTGAACAGACTGGACCGTTCGGTACGTTGATGACCACTTTCCACGAGTGGGATGACGAAGCGCTGTGGCGGCGATCGATGCAACTGACTGCGCAGCAAGTCATGCCTCGCCTCAACGATTACATGACACCTCGTTTGAAAGCGCAGTGATCGCCTGATTGCCGTGGGCTTATGTGTGGCCGCATCGCAGGTGCGGCCAAAATTCTGCTAATGCGCCTGGATACGACATATGACTGATTTGACAGATATCCGCGAAAGCGCGGATCAAGCCTTTGAATTGACCGAAAAGGAGTTGGCTCGCCTGCGGGAAAAAGCTCAATTCATCCGTCTGGAAACCATCCGGCTGATCGAGATCGCCAAGGTCGGCCACTACACTTCGGTATTTTCCGCTGCCGAGTTGTTCGCTGCGTTGTATTACGACGTGATGGAACTGCGATTCGGTCAGCCGAAGTGGCCCGACCGCGACCGTTTCATGATGGGCAAAGGACACGCCGCCGTCGGCTTGTTTCCGGTGTTGGTGGAGTGGGGCTTCTTCGCCAAAGACATTCTCGACAACTACACGCGCCTCGGCAATCCCCTGGGTGACCACCCTGACATGCGCAAAGTCCCCGGCGTGGATTTTTCCTCAGGTTCTATCGGTCATGCTCTGTCCGGCGGTTTGGGCATGGCTCTGGCCGGGCGGATGCTGGGCAAATCATTCACCACTTACGTGATGCTCGGCGATGGGGAAATGCAGGAAGGGCAAGTGTGGGAGGCGGCACTGTCGGCGGCTCACCACAAGACTGCAAACCTGGTGGCGATCATCGACCGCAATGGCTATCAGCTTGACGGCAACGTTGATGATGTTATCGGTATCGAACCATTGGCGGACAAGTGGATTGCGTTCGGCTGGGAGACCCATGTGGTAGATGGCCATGATCTCGCTGCGGTCACGAGCCTGTTGCGTCGCCTCAAAGCCGATACGACACGCACGCAACCGGTATGCGTCATTGCCAATACGGTCAAAGGCAAAGGGGTTTCCTACATGGAGACTGAACCAGGTTGGCACCTGGGGTATCTCGATCCCGAAGATGCACAACGTGCAATTGACGAAATCAAAAGCAAGGTGATCTAACCCATGAATACCGCACCTCTGTCGAACAACTCCTGGCAGTACCGGGAACTCAATAGCCAGACACCGAGCCTGAATGCCTTGTCGGATGCCTTGATCGAACTGGTCGAGCGGGGCGAGCCGATCGTTGCCGGTACCGCTGACCTTCAATACTCCAACGGTCTTTCAAAGTTCGCCAAACTGCATCCAGAGAAATTCGTGCAGTTCGGTATTTCCGAACAGAACATGGTGTCAGCCGCCGCCGGCATGGCAGCGGTGGGCATGAAACCGTTTGTGGCGACCTTTGCGTCGTTTCTGCCACTGCTTTGCTGTGAGCAGATCCGTATGGACGTTGCTTATTCGGCGCTCCCGGTACGCCTGATCGGTCACCACGCCGGAATCTCACTCGGCTTTTACGGCACCTCGCACCACGCTACCGAAGACCTGGCAATCATGCGCTCGATTGCCGACATCACCGTCGTCGCACCTGCTGATGGCAACCAGCTCAAAGCTGCGATTCTTGCTTCGGCCAACTACCCACAACCGATCTATTTCCGTATCCAGCGCGGGCGCGACCCTGTGGTGTATGACACTGTTCCGGACTTTGTTTTCGGCAAGGCGACCGTGCATTTGACCGGCGATGAACTGACGATCATTGCCACCGGTTCCACGGTTCATCCGGCCCTCGAAGCGGCGCGGGCATTGAATGCCGCCGGGCGCTCGGTAGGTGTGATCGATATGACCACCATCAAGCCGCTAGACCGTGAGGCGGTACTGACCGCTGCGCGAAATAGTCGGGCGATACTGACCGTTGAGGAACACAACATCATCGGCGGTCTGGGCGGTGCCGTGTGTGAAGTGATCGCGGAGGAGGGCGTCGGCGTCAAGGTTCGCCGGCATGGTATCTACGACGAGTACAGCCTGATTGCCCCGCCAACCCATCTCTACCGGCACTACCGACTCGATGCCGCCGGCATTGAAAGTGTAGCGTTGGAAGTTCTGGGTTGATGACGTAAATCCATACCTGCGTTGTAGTGAACGCGTAGCGGTATTTCTGGCTTTCCCTTTCAGGCAATTTAAGCCTGCACGTGCGATCAGGGTGTTCATTGACGAAGACCTTGGCCGCACGTTTTTTTTGCGAGTGCTGTGTTCGGAAGGACAATTTGCACAGGTACAAAAAAGCTCACCGAAGTGAGCTTTCGAACCGCGCAGCGACGATCACCATTGGACGCCGCTTGTCTCGATCCATTGCAGCATCGACTCACGCTTTGGCGTCCAGCCCAGCAGGTTTCTGGCGTTGACGGCTCGCACACGGCTATTGGAGCCGATGGCGAAACGCGCCCAGTCTCCCAACTGAGCGATTGCCTCGTCGGCCGGCCAGCTTTGAATGGCGCCACCAAAACCGAGGGACTTGCTGATGGAGCACGCGATGTCGAGGAACGACGCTTCGCCGTTTTCTGCGAAGAACAAGGAGGCAGATGGCGCCTTTTCGATGGCCAGGCGATAGAGCTCTGCCAGATCCTCAATATGCACGTTAGACCAACGATGTACACCGGCACCGATATAAGCGCCCGCGCCATACTTTCGCGATTGCTCGAACAGCTTCGGCAGTTGATCGCTTTTCACAGGCAAACCCAGGGATTCTCCGTAAATCATGGTCGGGCAAAATACGATGCTGCGGATACCCTGTTCAACACCTGCTCGCCTTACGACCTGGTTGATATGGACGCGGTCTTTACGGATGTCCATAGGCGTAAACGGCGTTTCGTCGGTGAAAATCTCCTTGCGCTCATAAGCGCCGCGAGCATCGTCACCGACAACGCTCGAGCCCGAAGTGTGCAGCAGGACTTTCCCACTGCCGCTCAGTGCTGAAATAAAGGTATGTACCGAAGCCAGATGGTCGGAGTTAGCCGCGTTCACTACCGCGTCCGCAGCACGCGCCTGTTCGGTAAGAATGAAGGCGTCATCCAGGGTGCCGAGCACAGGGGTGATCCCCATAGCCTGCAATGCCCCACGCTGTTCCGGGTTGCGTAGCAGACCGCTGACTTCATGGCCTGCATCCACCAGGTATTTAGCTACAGAGCCGCCGATGTAACCGGTCACGCCGGTAACGAAAATTTTCACTGTCCTGCCTCCCTCTTATTTTGATTGGGCCTGGCCTTTCCTGAGCGAAAGGCGAAGCCATTCCTGAGTAAGGAATCTCATCACCATACGACGGAGGCTTTTTGTGAGCTAGACTGCTTTAACTACAAGAATCTGTGAATCAAGTTCATGCTAAATCTCAAAGACATCAATCGTTCTGGCGAAATGGAAGTGTTCACCCGAGTGGTCAATGCTGGCACTTTCTCAGAAGCGGCGCGGCGCCTGGAAATGTCTCCTTCAGCGGTCAGTAAACTGATCGCCCGTATGGAGGCACGCCTGGGGGCCCGTTTGCTGCATCGTTCCACTCGGCGACTGGAACTCACGGCGGAGGGCGAACGCTTCAACAATGAGTGCCTGCGCATTCTTGAGTTGATCGACTCCGCCGAACGGGATATCGGTAACGTGTCCAGGCCCAGCGGGCTGATACAGGTCAACGCCAACCTTCCTTTTGGCCTGCATTACTTGTTACCGCAATTGCCTGAATTTCTGGCGGCCTACCCGGACATCACCTTGAACGTGGAACTGACCGATACCGTTGTGGATTTACTCGAACGACGCGCGGATGTCGCGATACGCACGGGGCCTATGAAGGAGTCGAGCCTGGTCCAGCGTCGACTGGGTGAAAGCCGAATGATCACGGTGGCTTCGCCGGCTTACATCGCACGATACGGTCAGCCGGAAACTCTGGATGATTTGCACCGACATAATCGGTTGAGCTTTGGTTTTCATCGTCATTCGCAGGCTTGGGTTTATCGCGACGCAGCAGGCCAACGCATTGAGATTGAACCCAAGGGTAACGCGTTACTCAGTGATGGTGAGAGCATGCGTCAGGCTGCGTTGGCTGGTCTGGGTATCGCCAGACTTGCAAGCTTCCACATCAATTCCGATATCGAGTCAGGGCGGTTGTTACCGCTGCTTGAGCAATTCAACAGCGGCGAAACCGAAGCCATCCATGCGGTGTTTATCGGCCCTGGCCAGCAACTGCCTCACCGGGTGAGGGTTTTTATTGATTTCCTGCTGGAAAGGATTGCTCCACATCTCAGTTCTAAATGAAGGCAGGTCAAGTAACCACTTTCGTTTTTTGGTTAAAACAGTCTTCTGCAACCCTTGAAAGACTTCATTACGAGCCTGGGGCAAGATTTTGCCTAAAACAACAAAACAAGGCAGCTTCCATGGATTATCAACTGACTGGCAAAACCGCACTCATTACTGGCGGAGCGACAGGCATTGGCAAGGCCATCGCCCAGCGCTTCATTCTCGAAGGGGCGAAGGTTGTCATTAGCGGGTTATCGGCAGATGAAGTGAGTGCGGCGGTTGAAGAACTGGGTGACTTCAGCAAGGGACTGGTGGCCGATTTAACGGAGGAAGGTGCGGCGCAGCAGTTGGTTGATATGGCCCTGGAGGACGGTCCCATCGACTTCCTGATCAATAACGTCGGGATATTCGAAGTCAGGGACTTTTTCGAAACGGACGATGCCCAGTGGTTTCATTACTTCAACGTCAATGTCATGAGCGGCGTGCGTATGACTCGCCTGGTGATGAAAGCAATGCTTGAGCGTGGACAAGGCTCAATTGTGTTTATCAGCAGCGAGTCAGCGGTCAAGCCGCAGCCGTGGATGGTTCACTATGGAGCGATGAAAACTTGCCTTCTGGGTATTTCCAGGGCGTTGGCGGAGTTGACCAAGGGTACCGCGGTGCGGGTCAACTCGATACTGCCTGGGCCAACCTGCACCGATGCGGTCAAGCGCTATCACCAGGAAATCGCACAAGAGAAAGGCATCTCGGCTCAACAAGTAGTCCAGAATTATTTTGACGAAACCGAACCCACATCCTTGATCAGACGTATGATCGAACCCGAGGAGGTAGCCCGCAGCGTCCTCCACCTGGCAGCCTCGCCGGCGCTCAACGGCATGGCCATGCGCGTTGAGGGCGGGACCATACGCTCGGTACTGTGAGATAGGTTTCGACGTTCTAGCGCTGACTTTCTTGCCAGCGCTTTCTATCCAAAGCGGCCGCGAGCGACCTGATGACGCTGAGACTGTTCCGGAACTCACCGTGAACAGGTGACTGAACCATTCAACGTATTTGAGTCGGTTGTGAGTCCTTGAGTCGCTGGAGTAAAACCTTGCCCACATCCAACGCTGAACCCGGGTTTTGCCCTGTCACCAATTCGCGGTCGATGATGACATTAGAGGTCCATGGAGTGCTGTTACTGCTGTAGAGGCCACCGGCCTGTTCAAGTGCAGTTTGCGGATAGAACTTCATGGCGCCTCCCTTCAACAACCCTTTGGCCAGTTCTTCTTCCTGATTGCTGATGACGGTGAACTTGTATCCGGCATAAATCCAGCCTGATGCTTGGGCTTTGTTGCCGGCTTCGAGCTTGCGGGTGAAGGCTGTCGGGTCGGACAGCGTCGACAGCAAGGCAATTGGCCCATGACAGACGAGGGCTGTCGTCTTGTTGGTCGCGTGAAAATTGTTGAGCAGTCTTCCCAGCGCTGCGTTATGGAGTAAATCCTGCATCGGTGCGTGACCACCGGGTACATAGATCGCATCGAAATGTGCGTAGCCTATCTGTTCGACGCGCGAAAGACTGATGACGGGGGATTCGCCCGGCGATGTAATTTTCAGCCGCTCAAGCAACGCCTTGTGTTCCTGAAGGGCCGTCAGGTCATTGTTGAAATACATTTTGTCGTTGGATGACTGGTCCAATGTCGGCGCCTTGCCTGTCGGCGTCGCAAAGGTCACCGAATGCCCGGCATCAAGCAACAGTTTCACCGGTTGCATCAGTTCATTCAGATAAAAACCGGTAGCGAAGACTTTCTTATCTTTGAGGTCGAGATGGTCTGAGTCTGACAAAACGATCAGTACGTTGCTGGCTTGGGCGTTTACGGTAGCGGCGCAAATAGCCATTGCAAGGGCGAGTCGATTGATAAGGCGCATGAGATTTCCGCAGAGTGATAGGGAGGTTCAGATCAACTGTGTTGACCATTGACGAAACTTTATTCGTGCCTCTGTCGGCGATAAACTGGCCTTCACGAAAATCAGCTGTTCTTTTGAGGCAAATATGACGCGTCGATTCGATTATCTGGCGGACGTCGAAGTCTTCATCACTGTGGTGGAAAAGGGCTCATTAAGCTCCGGGGCAGTGGTTTTGGCGACCACGCCGTCGGTGGTCAGTCGGGCGATCTCCCGACTGGAAGCACGTCTGGGCGTCCAGTTACTTCGACGCACGACCCGCCGTTTGAGCCTGACCGATGCGGGTCTGCTTTATCTTGAACAGTCCCGCGCGGCGTTCGCATTGATCGATGATGCCGAACGACTCATCCATGGCCGGGAGGGTGCGTTGAACGGCCGAGTGCGCCTGAGCGTGCCGACGACTTATGGACATCACCGACTGCCAGCCTTTCTCTGTCGCTTCACTCGTCAGTTTCCGCAAGTGCGCATCGAGTTGGGCATCAGCAATCGAAATGTGGATCTGGTGGCCGAAGGGTTTGATCTGGCTATTCGCCTCGGACAATTACCCGACAGTGGCCTGGTCGGTCGCAAGCTCGAAGACGCGAATTTGTGCGTAGTCGCTGCCCCCGAATATCTGCAGCGAGCGGGTACTCCTCTCAGTGTTGAGGATCTGGCAGACCATGCCTGTCTGCCATTTGTGATGCCCAGCAGTGGTCGGGTCGGCCCTTGGTTGTTTTGCGAGCACGGGATTGATCGTGAGTGGATACCGCAGGCAAGTGTTCAAGTCTCCGACGATGTTCTGGGCACGGTTTCCCTGGCTGAACACGGTATGGGGATATGCCAGACCTACGACTTCATTGTTCGGGACCGGATTGAAAGTGGACGCCTGATCCCGCTACTCGAACAGTCGGGCGGACGGTCCCGACCGTTCTCTGTGATATACCCGCCTCATCGGCAGTTGTCGGCCGCGTCCCGGGCACTGATCGATTTCCTGACTCAGGAGATGGCGGATAACGTCACTCAGACTTCAATGAGCATTAACTGATCGAGTAGGTTGGATAATCGGTATACCCCTGAGCTCCGCCGCCGTAGCTTAGTGCACGGTCGGGTTTTAACAGTGGCCAGTTATTTCGCAGGCGTTCAACCAGATCGGGATTGGCGATAAACGGTTCACCGAAAGCAGCGATATCGATCAGACCCTCATCCAGAAATTTCTCCGCCCGTTCTTTGGTCATGCCGCCAGCGAGTACCAGTGTTCCGTGATAGTGATTGCGGAATCTTTGCAGAAAGTTGTCGGGGATTGGCGAGCTGCCCCGCGACAGTTGATCCATGAAATGAACGTACGCCAATCCACGCCGAGACAGTTGATCAGCAACATACAGATAGGTCTGTTCGACATCCTCGTATAAGCCCATGTCAAATAGACCGCCAAATGGCGACAAGCGGACAGCTGTACGTTGCGCACCGATTCGATCAATCACACTATCGACCACTTCAAGCAAAAAGCGTGAACGGCTTTCGACAGTATCGGCACGGTACTCGTCCGTACGGTCATTAACCAATGGATTGAGAAACTGCTCGATCAGGTAGCCGTTTGCCCCATGCAGTTCAATTCCGTCGAAGCCGGCCTCCATTGCGTTGGCGGCGGCTTGGGCAAAGTCACGGATGACCGCTTTGACTTCCTGCGTGCTGAGAGCACGCGGAGTTGAAACATCAACCGGGCCGGGTTCTCCACGTTCGGTCATACCCCAGGCCTGCGAGTTGCGGGCAACCCGGGATGTCGAGCTGACCGGTGCAATACCTCCTGGCTGAATGCTGACATGGGAAACGCGTCCCACATGCCACAACTGAGTGAATATAACGCCCCCAGCTTCGTGGACCGCCTGAGTCACTTTGCGCCAGCCGTTGATCTGGGGCGTCGTATAAATGCCGGGGATGGCCAGAAAACCTTCGGCCGAACGTGAAATCGGAGTGCCTTCTGTAATGATCAGCCCGGCACTGGCTCGTTGGCTGTAATAAAGCGCGGTCAGTTCATTTGCAACGCCATCGGGGTTACGGGCCCTGGTCATGGGTGCCATTGCGATGCGATTGCGCAGTGTCAGCAACCCTGTCTGGCATGGGGTAAATAACGTGCTCATAGCCTGCTGTCCTCAATGGGTGGTGTTAAAGAGGTTAAGCACGGATCGACTGGTTGATAACGGGGTCAGGGTGAACAGGTTCTGTGAGGTCGCTTCACAACTGATCAGGGAACCAGCAATCGCTGCAGAGCGCGGGTCGCATTTTAATTGTGAAATTACTTCCAAAGACAAATGAACCCTATCCCTTGTTATCCATAATTTACATGCAGGCGCTTGTGATATTTTTTCACGAGTCATTCTGAGGATAGATACGTGGATAACAGAGCGGGTGAGATGTCGGTCTTCGTAAGGGTTGTCGACGCCGGCAGCTTTTCGCAGGCGGCGCGCCAAATGCTGATGACACCTTCGACGGTCAGCAAGCTGATAGTTCGCCTGGAACTACGCTTGGGCGTGCGGCTACTGGAGCGCTCGACACGTAAACTGTCACTGACTGATGAAGGACGTATTTACTACGAACGCAGTCATGCTTTGCTGGCCGAGCTCGATGATGTCGAGAGGGTGTTGGCTCAAGGTGCACAAAAGGCCCGCGGGACCGTGCGCATCAATGCGTCGGTAGCGTTCGGCACATTGGCGATCGAACCCAATCTGCCGGCTTTCTGGGAGGCGCATCCCAACATTCAGATCAATCTGTCCTTGAGCGATGACATCGTCGACATGTACCTGGACAGGACGGATATTGCGTTCCGGGTAGGCATATTGAATGACTCGACATTACGGGCGCGGAAGATAGGGGTCGCTCGGCGAAAAATCGTTGCTTCACCGGGCTACTTGGAAAAGCACGGTGTCCCCGAAACCCTGGAAGATCTTTGCGAACATAATTGTTTGAGTTTTAACTTCCGTCGTTCCAGTCCGGTCTGGCCAATGAACCAAAGTGGCCGCATAGTGGATCGTATCGTCCAGGGCAACCTGCAGGCCAACAATGGCGAGACTGTTCGGCGCATGGCCATTGCAGGTGTCGGGATCGCCAGACTGGCGGACTTTCACATCGACGATGATCTGGCCTCGGGTCGCCTGGTCGAGGTGCTTTCACAAAATGGTCATGACTGCGAGGAAGTCCATGCGCTTTATCAGGGCGGGCAGCATGTCCCTCAGCGTATCCGGACGTTCCTCGACTTTATGGTGCCGCGCCTGCAAGCCTTCATGGATCGCGGGTGAGCCCTTGCTTGTTTCAGTCGCTGGATTCAATGATGGTCTTGAGACTTTCCAGGCCAGAGCGATAAAGCGACTCGAAGTGAGCGATGACTTCGGTTTCTTCCGCTCCGTTGACCAAGAAGGTACTCGACCAAGACGCCAGTGTTCCACCTTTGCCGTCGGACTGCGCTGACATTCTGCCGACGTAGTCAATGACTGGTGAAGGCCCCTCGAGCAAGGCATAGCTGTAGTGCTTTTCATCTTCGTCAAATGTGAGTAGACGCTCGACAATAGTCGCACCGTTCGTGGTTTTCAAATGCCGCAATCGCCCTCCGTCGCTGAGGGTACTGCTGGCGATCACATCGAGCCAGCGGGGCAACCAGTCGAACCCGCCGAGAAGCGACCAGACCTGTTCGAGGGGGCGTTCGATTGCGATCCAGACGTGGACTTCACTCATGATTTCACCTGTTTCGTGGGTTTTTCAGAGAATGATGGATGCGACCAGCCACAGATTGGCGGCGCCGATCAGCAGGAAGATCAGCCAGGCCATGAGGGCGACCGGGCGTGATATGGCAAAGTCGCCCATCAGTGTTTTATCGCGGGTAAAACGAATCAGCGGATAAACGGCAAACGGTAGTTGTATCGACAGCACCACCTGTGAAAACACCAACAGGTCGCCGACTGCACGATCACCGAGCCAGAGGATTGCCCATAGCGCCGGCACGATGGCCAGCAGCCGGGTGGCGATACGTTGCTTCCACAATGAAATCCTCAGTTGCAGGAATCCTTCGAGCACCACTTGACCGGCGAGGGTGCCTGTCAGTGTTGCGCTTTGTCCGGATGCCAGCAGGGCCAGGGCAAACAGCACTGCGGACAACGCGCCCCCCGTCAGGGGCATCAACAACTGGTGGGCCTGCTCTATACCGCCAATTTCTGTGTGGCCACTTTCATGGAACACAGCGGCAGCCACCAACAGAATCGCGACCTGAACGGCGGCGGCAATCGACAGCGCGCGAATTGTGTCGTGGCGACCGCGGCGCAGCGATTGCGTGACCTGCGTATTGTTGTTGAGACGCCCGGTGGAACGGGCCAGAGCTGAATGCAGATAGAGGTTATGCGGCATGACCGTGGCGCCAATGATGCCCACTGCAATGAACAGCGCCCCGGGCTCAGCCAGCGTGGCCAGTGAAGGAACGAATCCCTGGAGCAACTTGTTTGAATCGAGTGTGATCAGTGCCAGTTCTGCGGCCAAACACATGACAATGATCGTCACCAGTGTCAGGACGATCCTTTGTACGCGGCCATTGGCAGCGCCCTTTACGCCCAGGATGATCAAAGTACTGATTGCCGTCAGCAAGATGCCGATGCTGAGTGGAAGGTTGAACAGCAGTTTAAATGCCAGCGCCGCCCCCAGAACTTCAGCAATATCGGTGGCGATGATGGCTATTTCGGCCATCGCCCAATGCGCGAATGTGAGGGGGCGGGGGTAACGAAGGCGGCAGGTCTGGGCGAGGTCCTGACCTGTGACGACGCCCAGGCGCAGTGCGAGTGTCTGCAACAACATGGCCGCCAGGCTCGACAACACCACCATGAACAGCAGTTTGTAGCCAAACTGCGCCCCCGCAGCGATACCGGTTGCCCAGTTGCCCGGGTCCATGTAACCCACTGCGACCAACAACCCCGGCCCCATTAACAACGGCAGACGCCCGGGTACCGATGATCGTTGGCTGGCCTGTGCTGTCACGGATCAATGCCTCACTGGTCGCGGGCGCCGAAACAAGCGCGCCAGTACCAAAGTGTGAATGAACAGCAGAAGGCCGGTGATCGAGAGCGTCGTGGATACTGTCCCGCTTACCGTTTGAGCAGAGAGCAGACAAACCAGTGCTGCCATCTGCGTCAGCAGGCGCTGGGTCAGGGCCGCCCGCCAAGCACTCGATGCGTCGAAGAGGCAGTTGAGCCAGAGATCTGGCATCGACCTTGAGACCCCCATGACGGCAACCGCCACCAAGGCGTACAGCCAGATGCCGACTCCTGACGTGCTCTCGGTCAATGCAAGGGCGACGGTGCTGATGATGAACAATAATGCAATGACAGTGAGTGCAACACGGTTATGGTTCATGGCGTTTCGCTCAAGCCCATTGGTGCATCCACACGCAGGCGCAACACATGAAACGGTGGCTGGCTGGCATCTTCACCGGCGTTGAGCAACGGGTGACGATGTAATTGGTTGGCCGTGATGTACAACCATTTACCTTGAGCATCGAGTTCGACACCGTCCGGCCAGCCGAGCAATTGATCATCCTGGGCCAGGACGCGGTAACCCGCCGGAGACGCCAGACCGATCGCGTTGTTGGCGATATCGGTCACGTAGATATTGCCCTCGGCGTCGACATCAAAGCCGTCGCAATGCGGCTTTTCACACCAGTACTCAACGGCTTCGACCAACGCTGTCGCGCTGTTGGGTTGGGCAAGACTCTCGGTGTTGATCCGAAAGACCTTGCGTCCCGACATTGAGCCGAAATACACCCAACGGCCCAATGGGTCGATAGCGATCGGGTTCAAGCCGTAGCGATACGGAATGACTTCACCCTCGGCCGTACGCAGGGCCAGCGGTTTGCCAGCAACGAGCAGAGGCACATCGCCGGGCATCAGTCCCGGGTAACACTCTAGCGAACGCCATGACAGACCCGTCTGCAGGTCAACCACGACGATTGCCGGGTAGTCACTGGCGCCGCTGGCGTTCATGGTCATGTCTGCGATATAGATGCGCTGGCGCCGCCAATCGATGACGAAATCCTGAGTGAAGGAGCTTGGACGCAAGACGTTTTGCGGCAATACGATCAGACGGTGCAGGCGTTGCTCACGATCACTCCAGGCAATCAGCCGCGGTTGCTGTTGCTCTGGTTTTCCCATATCGAGTATCCAGACTATGCCTTCGGGATCGGTGCGGATACCGATCACGGCGGACATGCCACGCCCGTCCTCGCGAGGTTTGCCGGCCCATGCCTCATTGGGGTAGGCCCAGTGCTCGCCGTTCTGCGCCACCGCTCGTACCGAAATGTCGGGGGCGATGATGGCCGACACCGAGACGAGAACGCGTCCGTCAGGCAATACCGTGGGATTGCCTGGGCGCTCGACCGGGAATGTCGCGAAGACCTCCAGTGCCGGGCTGTTCATGGCTTTGCCTGCACGAATGATTCAGCGGTGCCGCTGGAGGGGTCGACGAAGATGATGTCGCTCGGATCTCGGCGTGGCGTATCGACCGATACCATGAACAGCGGGTGTTCGAGAATTTTCGGCATGCCGTGAATGGTGAATTTCTTGAAGAACAGCATTTCTCCCGGGCCCACCTCGAACTCTTCACGGTCGCCCATGAAAAACGTAGCGCGGCCGGAGAGTACGATCAGGTACTCGTCACAGGTGGCGTGATAGTGGGCGGGAGTTGGGTGGTATACCCGAAAGACACGGGCACTGGCTTCGTCTTCGTCAGTCAGGCGAGTGTCGACCAAGAGCGTTTCGGCGGTTTCGGGGAACGTCTTGACTATCTCGTCGAGATTGAACGAGGCGTGGGGAGCGGCCTCGACCAGTTTCTTCCGGGTGCTTGATTCGGTCATTTTGAAACCCTCATTCAGGCGTCTTTACGAGACGCTGTGACGTTGTTTGTGGTTTCAGAATAAGCACTGGGTCAGAAGCCGGGAATGCGCTGGTCGTGCACAAGATTTGAGAACTCAAATAACAATTCGATTCAATTGAGTGTCCGCTGGCATAGCGCGCTTTTGCGAATTCGATTCCAAACAGCTGCGCCCGGCGATGCATTTCTGGCTTGGTCGGGCTCCGGCATAGTGATGAACACTCACTATCGAGTCCAGCTGCGTCGGAGACGAAAAGATGCAAGTCAGAGCTGCTGTTCTAAGACACATGAACGTCGCCCCGCCCTATGCCCTGAGCAAGCCGATTTCGATCGAAACCATCGAATTGGCTTCGCCGGGACCGGGCGAGGTATTGGTGCGAATTCGTGCTGCCGGTCTGTGCCATTCCGACCTGTCGGTGATCAATGGTGATCGGCCCCGGCCAATGCCCATGGCACTGGGTCATGAGGCTGCCGGTGTGGTGGAGGCGTTGGGCGAGGGGGTTAGCGACCTTGAGCCGGGGGACCATGTAGTAATGGTCTTCATGCCCAGCTGCGGTCATTGCCTACCATGCGCTGAGGGGCGCCCGGCACTGTGTGAGCCTGGAGCGAAAGCCAACGCCGCCGGGACATTGATCAACGGCTCGGTGCGGTTGAGCGCGGCCGGCGCTCACGTTCATCATCATCTTGGTGTTTCGGCATTCGCGGAATACGCCGTGATGTCGCGCAACTCGGTGGTCAAGATCGACCGCGAGTTGCCCTTTGTCGAAGCCGCGCTGTTTGGTTGTGCGGTGTTGACCGGTGTCGGTGCGGTAGTCAATACCGCGCAATTGCGCGTGGGCTCGACCGCCGTGGTCATTGGCTTGGGCGGTGTCGGTCTGGCTTCGGTGCTGGGGGCAAGAGCCGCCGGGGCGAGCAAAATTATTGCGGTCGATCTGTCAGCGGAAAAGCTCGCTTTGGCCAAGGATGTCGGTGCCACCTCTGTGGTCAATGGTGGTGATCCCGACGCCGTCGAGCAGGTGCTGGCACTCACCGGTGGCGGCGCCGACTACGTTTTCGAAATGGCCGGTTCGATCCGGGCGCTGGAGAACGCAATGAAAATGACCAGGCGCGGAGGGATGACCGTGACGGCCGGCCTGCCACCACCCGGTTCGTCGTTGCCGGTCAATGTCGTCCAACTGGTAGGCGAGGAGCGCACCCTCAAGGGCAGCTACATCGGCACTTGTGTGCCGCTTCGCGATATTCCGCGGTTCATCGAACTCTATCGCGACGGTCGCCTGCCGGTAGACCGGTTGCTGAGCGGCCGGCTCAAACTTGACGACATCAACGAAGGTTTCGACCGCCTGCACGATGGCAGTGCGGTGCGGCAGGTTATTGAATTTTGAGGAGCGACAGCATGGCTGATACCAATTTCCTTTCTACGCTCGAAGATCCGACGCTATTCCGCGAGGCGAACTACATCGATGGCCAGTGGCTGGAGGTGGGTGAGGGGCGCAGCATCGTCGTCACCAATCCGGCCAACGGTAAAGTGCTCGGGCGCGTACCGTCACTGGGCGCGGTCGAGACTGCGCGCGCCATTGCCGCCGCCAGGCGCGCGCAACCAGCATGGCGGGCACTCACCGCCAAAGAACGCGCAGCAAAATTGCGAGTGCTGTTCGAGTTGATGATCACTCATCGTGAAGACCTCGCACGCATCATGACCGCCGAACAAGGTAAACCGTTGTCCGAAAGTCGCGGTGAGATCACCTATGCCGCATCGTTCATTGAATGGTTCGCGGAGGAGGGCAAGCGCGTTTATGGCGACACCATCGCCTCCCATTCGCCAAACAGTCGCATCATCGTCCAGAAAGAACCCATCGGCGTGTTTGCCGCTATTACCCCGTGGAACTTTCCGGCGGCAATGATCACTCGTAAGGCCGGACCCGGTTGGGCGGCCGGTTGCACGGGCGTGTTGCGGCCAGCGAGCCAGACACCTTTCTCGGCGATTGCCATTGCTGTACTGGCCGAGCGTGCGGGTCTGCCGGCGGGTGTTTGCAACGTGATTACCGGTCCCGGCAGTGAGATAGGTGGCGAACTGACTGCCAATCCGGATGTGCGCAAATTGTCCTTCACGGGTAGCACTGAAGTCGGGGCGACATTGCTGGCCCAGTGCGCACCGACGATCAAGAAGACCAGCATGGAGCTGGGCGGTAACGCGCCTTTTATCGTGTTCGACGATGCCGATCTGGACGCGGCTGTGCAGGGGGCGTTGGCTTCCAAGTACCGCAACGCCGGGCAGACATGTGTCTGTGCCAACCGCTTGCTGGTGCAGGACGGCATCTACGATGCGTTCGCTGCCAAACTGAAAATCGCCGTCGAAGCGCTGAGCGTGGGCAGTGGTTTTGAAGAAGGCGTGACAATCGGCCCGCTAATCGATGACAACGCAGTACGCAAGGCTGAAGAGCATGTTGCCGATGCGGTCGAACGGGGTGCCTCGGTATTGACCGGTGGCGAGCGTCATCCTTTGGGCGGCAGTTTCTATCGGCCGACGATTCTTGTGAATGTGCCGAGGGAATCAAAAGTGTTCCGTGAAGAGACGTTCGGCCCGGTGGCGCCACTATTCCGGTTCAGTACAGAGGCACAAGCCATCGAGATGGCCAACGATACCGAGTTTGGCCTGGCTTCGTATTTTTACAGTCGTGATATCGGGCGGATCATGCGTGTCGCCGAAGCACTGGAGTGCGGGATCGTCGGAATCAACGAAGGACTGATCTCTACCGAAGTTGCGCCATTCGGGGGTGTCAAAGCGTCGGGACTTGGCCGTGAAGGGTCCAGATACGGCATTGAAGACTATCTAGAAATAAAATACCTCTGCTTGGGCGGTATTAATCGCTGAGTGTTGAAAAAGATGGCCGCCAGGCCATCTTTTTTTGTCTGCCCCGCTTGAAGTATCTGCTGCCAGTTGTCTTCCCGGTAATCAACAACACCGACAACACCCAGCGATTTCAGTCGCGCATGGTGCTTTTGAGCTGCAGTGGCCCACACCCGATAGCCTCGCTGTACTGCTAACTGCACAAGCAACAGACAGACCGCACCACCTGCACCCACCACTAATACGTCGTCGCTGACCTGGGGTATCTTTTCCAATGCTTGCCATGCGGTAAGCCCAGGACAAGGCAGTGTTGCCGCTATACCGTCATCAAGCGCGGAGGGCACGATTAGTACAATGCTGGCTTCCAGCAAACAGAACTCGGCAAAACTACCGTCACGTGTCAGTGACTGATGATACGCGACGCGCGTACCCGGCTTGATGGAGACATCGGGTCCTGCTGCAACGACCACACCGACGCCGTCCACCCCCGGCACGTGACGTCCTTCCAGCTCGGGTGTCCCCAGTCGACCATTTTCCAGTCTACTGGATTCAGAGCGATTGCTCGGTTGGCAACAAGTACCTCAGACGGGCCGGGTTGCACCAGTGGCTTTCGGGTGAGTTGCAGTCCCTCAATTCCTTTCCCAGCGCTCCAAGTCCAAGCGGCAAAATCAGCATTCATTGTGTGTCCTCAGTTTTAAGCAGTTCGAACCCGTTGCGACCCTGCGACAGTATTCGAGTGGTCTACAATGACTAGCCCTTTAGACTGGAGTATCTCTGTCAGCTAGGTTCAAGAGAACCATGCTTTTAGAAAAGGTGTTGTGAAATAAAATCAATATCCGTCAGCAAGATATTATAAAGCGACCGCCCAATAACGGACTGATAAGACATTGGCTACGAGATCAATTCAACTCTACTAAATGGCTGTTTAGTAGAGCTATCAGCCTATCTGCCTTTCAATCAATGGAGCAGGCCATGAATCGAGGGAAAACAGAGATCGTGGACGTGATTGCTGCACTGGATCTGCAGCCTCATGTTGAAGGCGGCTATTTTCGCAGGACTTTTCAAACAGATCATCGTGCCATGCTGCAAACCACCCGTGGCCCACGTTACTTGGTGACTTCGATCTATTACTTGCTGACTGAAGATTCGCCGGTGGGCCAGTTTCATTTCAACCAATCGGACATCCTGCATTTCTACCATCTGGGCGATCCCATCGAGTACAGCATGATCTCAGGTGACGGCTCGCTTCAAACATTGGTATTGGGTAGCGACATTCTGGCGGGACAGCTTTTGCAAATGCACGTACCTGGTGGCATCTGGAAAGCATCGCGACTGCTTGAGGGTGAACACGGGTTTGGTTTGATCAGCGAAACCGTGTCGCCAGGATTTGATTTCGCGGATATGGAGATGGGTGACAGACGCAGACTGACTGCGCAATTTCCACAGCACCGGATATTGATAGAAAAGCTGACGCGGGATGCTGATTGATGCTCACAAATTTCAGGCCATACCGAGGTTTTGGAAAATGCGGCTTCAGGTGAGCCTCTGGATTGAATGTGGCGTGCAACCGGGCTGATTCGGAAACATCTTGTTACGTGTAATGTATATTATGTTAAATAGCGTATTACGTTACGTCCCTCCTGCACCAATGCCTGTAGATTGCAGACATCAAGTCAAGTACAGCTAACACGCGCAACGTTTGCGATAATACCGGCCACCGCGGCGCGACAGCACATCGAGTGCTTGTGCCCCCATCTGTTAATCGGGTTTGGAGAACTTCATGCGTGACATCATTGACGGCTTTCTGCGCTTTCAGCGCGAGGTTTATCCGCAGCGTGTCGAGCTGTTCAAGCAGCTCGCGACGGCACAAAATCCCAAGGCGCTGTTTGTCACCTGCTCGGACAGTCGTGTTGTGCCGGAACTCCTTACGCAGCGTGAACCGGGCGAACTGTTCGTGATTCGTAACGCCGGCAATATTGTGCCATCTTACGGCCCCGAGCCCGGCGGCGTTTCGGCCACCGTCGAATATGCGGTCGCGGTGCTGGGCGTCCAGGACATAGTGATCTGCGGCCATTCGGACTGCGGCGCGATGGGCGCGATTTCGCGCTGCACTTGTCTGGACCACCTGCCAGCGGTTGCTAACTGGCTCCGTCACGCGGACGCCGCGAAAGCGATTAACGCGGCGCATGAGTTCGATACGCCCGGCGCCAAGCTCGATGGCCTTGTGCGTGAAAACGTGATCGCGCAACTGGCGAATCTGCGTACGCATCCATCAGTGGCCCTCGCGCTCGAGCAAGGGCGGCTGAATCTGCACGGCTGGGTTTACGACATCGAAGCCGGATGCATCGATGCACTTGATGGCGCGACACGGCAATTCGTCCCACTTGCAGATTCGCCGACCACCGTCGCGATCGCTGCTCGCAACGCCCCTCAAATGTGATGGGAGAAGCCGCCAATGGCGGCTTCTTGCTTCAGATTGCCGGTCGCCTGGTTAGCCAGGCCGCCGTTTCCATCAGTGGCCGGCGCTTTGACCACCATCGACGTGCAGGATTTCGCCCGTGACGAAGTGGGCGCTGTCCAGATACAACACCGCTGCGACAATGTCTTGCACTTCGCCCATGTGGCCGACCGGATGCAGGCGGCCCAGTGCGGCGTGGCTTTCCTCGCCATGCATTGGGGTCTTGATGATGCCCGGCGAGACCGCGTTAACGCGGATGCCGCGCTTGGCGTACTCGATCGCCAGGGATTTGGTCGCGGCGTTCATCCCACCTTTGGTCAGCGACGCCAGCACCGATGGCACGCCCTCGATGGCGTGATCGACCAGCGATGTGGTGATGCTGACCACGTGACCGCCCTCGCCTTGCTTCTCCATCTGGGCAATCGCCTGCTGCGACATATGGAAGAAGCTGCCCATGTTGGTGGCCACGGTATTTACATACTCTTCGCGGGTATAGGCCGTGAACGGCTTGGCGAGGAAGATCCCGGCGTTGTTCACCAACGTGTCGATGCGGCCAAAACGCGCTACACCTTCGCGAATGATTTTCTCGGACGTCGCCGGATCGGCAATGTCACCGGCGACGGTCAGGATGTCCGGATCCGATGACGGCTGTATGGAGCGCGAAGTCGCCACCACTTGATAACCGAGTTTACGAAAACCTTCGACGATGCCCGCGCCCAGACCCTGGGATGCGCCAGTGACCACAACGACTTTTTTTGAATGGCTCATGATAATGCCTCGATAGTTTAAAAAAGCGGTTTCAGGTGCCTCAGCATTACCTGGGCTCCACCAGCGACTGGCAGTACTCGGTCGTGGATATTCCTGCGTAGCCCCAGTTATCGGTATCGACTTCCTCGATCACGATGTGCGTCAGGTGCGGGTCTTTGTTGAGCACCGTCTGCATGGTCTGGGTGATCTCGGCGATCACCTGTGCTTTTTGTTCTTTGGTAACGCCGTCACGGGTGATACGAACGTTGATGAAAGGCACGGAAAAGTCTCCAGTTCGCGTCTCATCGGCATGATGAGACCGCAAGTGGAATGAACTCTAAAAGCTGGCCTTGAATGAATAAATGCGCGCTCGGTTACTTCATTTATGACGCCATGTAATGAATAAAAGCCGCGGTCCTCGCCACTGCGTCATCGACCTCGGTATGCTTTGGGCACTTCGCGAATACTCGGTGTGATGAATATGAAGCGTCATTTTGATGACCTGCAGCTAGGAAGCATCGAGCTATTTTGCCTGGCCTCGGAAACGGGCAGTTTCACAGCAGCCGCGCAGGTAGCCGGTGTGACGCCTGCAGCAGTAAGCCGCACGATTTTGCGTCTTGAGGAGCGTTTGGGATCACGTCTCTTCGTCAGAACCACACGCAGCATCCGGATGACTGAACCCGGCCGGGTGTTCTATGAACAATGCCGACAGGCCCTGACGCAACTGGTGGAAGCACAGCAAGAAGTCATGGGCGCTCAATCGACGCCTTCAGGGCGGCTGCGCATCAGTCTTCCGACCACGTATGGGCATCACCGGATCCTGCCGCTTCTGCCGAAGTTTCGGGCGCTTTATCCAGACGTCAGCGTGGATATCCATTTGGGTAACCGAAATATCGACTTTGTGGCGGAAGGCTACGATCTGGCGATTCGGGTCCGAGCTCAACCGGACTCGACCCTGATCGCCCGCTTGCTGGAGGACGCACAACTGGTCGTGGTCGCGACACCTGAATACCTGACCAGAGCCGGCACGCCAACGACACTGGATGACCTTGTCACTCACGAGTGCATTCAATTTGAACTGCCCAGCAGCGGTCGTCGCATCTCATGGCTGTTCGAGGTCGATGGCAAACATCGGGAGGTTTTCACAGAGGGCCGCTATTGCTGCTCGGACGATGTGCTGGGCGGCGTTACTCTGGCCAAACACAGTGCTGGTCTGTTCCAGACTTACCGATTCATTGTCGAGAACGAATTGGCCGATGGGCGCCTCGTCGAGGTACTCCAGCCCTACAATGGGCGCTCCCGGCCTTACACCCTGCTCTACCCTCATGGCCGCTACGTTCCTCAGCGGGTCCGGGCATTCGTCGATTTTCTGCTGCAGCATCGAACCGATTGGGCGGCCACCTGAAATGACGCAAAACACGCCGGCAAGCGAATCAACAGCTCCACGGCACGCGCGGTGATGTTTGGCTTTTAATCAGCACTTCTGTGCAGGAGCTACAAAATGAGCATCGATTGGCTGAACTTTACGCCTTGGACTGCCTTGGGCGGAGGGGCCTTGATAGGCCTGGCGGTCGCGGTATTCGTGCTCGCCAATGGTCGCATCGCCGGCATCAGTGGCTTGATTGGCAGCGTGATGCAATTTGGCAGTGAGGGCTGGAGCGAGAAGGCATTGTTTCTTCTTGGCCTGATGCTCGCGCCACTGCTGTGGGGGGTGTTTGCCGTACTGCCGCAGATCGAGATCAAGGCAGAATGGCCGACGCTGATCATTGCGGGACTGTTCGTCGGCGTGGGCACCCGTTACGGCTCTGGCTGCACAAGTGGTCATGGGGTTTGCGGGATCTCTCGACTGTCTGCTCGATCCATCACGGCAACGATGTGCTTTATGTTCGCCGGTTTTGCAACGGTGTACGTCATTCGTCATGTCGTGGGGGCTTGAAAATGATCAAGCTGAGCGCTTTTTTCGCAGGACTGATCTTCGGCCTTGGGCTGCTCCTGGCAGGCATGGCGAACCCCGCCAAGGTACTGGCTTTCCTGGATGTGGCCGGGGCCTGGGATCCGTCACTTGCACTGGTGATGGGAGGCGCCATCGCCGTGGCGGTCATCCCGCTGAATTGGGCGCGGAACAACAAGCAATCCTTGCTGGGAGCCCCCATGCAGCTACCGATGAAACGGGAGCTGGATGCCCGCCTGATTGGCGGCAGCCTGCTGTTCGGCATCGGTTGGGGGATGGCGGGAATCTGCCCTGGGCCAGCCGTCGCTATTCTGCTTACCGGGCACGGGCAGATCATCGTATTCGTGTTGGCCATGCTGGCCGGCATGTACCTGTTCTCTCTATTGGAACGTCGACACAGGAGCTGATCAGGTAGTTGATTGGGGAATCCTCACATCCATTGATTTTTATCAGAAGACGCTACGAGCAATGAATTAAACCTGCCTTATCCCTTCTCTCTAAACCCGGACAGGCAGGTGACCGATGTATCAGAACCTGGCACTGCTTGCCGCCTTCCTTCTTGTCTATAGCCTGTTTGCCGGACGTTTCGAGTCGCGCCTGCTCAATGGGCCTCTGATGTTCATGCTCGCCGGGCTGATGCTTGGCCCGGCATTCCTGGGCCTGCTGCTGCCCCGGATCGACAAGGACGGCCTCCGGATCCTGGCCGAACTGACCTTGGCAATTGTGCTCTTCAGCGATGCCGCCAACGCTGATCTCAAGGTGCTGAAAGCCCACGAAGGATTACCGCTACGCTTGTTGTTGATCGGGCTGCCGCTGACCATGCTCGGTGGCTGGCTGGTCGGCATCTGGCTGTTTCCGCAGATTCCCTCGATCGAACTGGCCATCTTGGCGACTCTTCTGGCGCCCACTGATGCCGCACTGGGCAAGGCTGTCGTGAGCAACCCGAAGGTGGCGGCATCCGTGCGTGAAGGACTGAACGTGGAGAGCGGGCTCAATGACGGCATCTGCGTGCCGGTGCTGTTGATGTTCCTGGCCCTGTTGATCGAAGAACAGACGCGGTCGCCCGTCTCGCTGGCGGTGGAGCTGGTTGCCGAGGAGCTTGGCATTGGCGCGCTCGTCGGCGTCGCCCTGACGTTGATCGCCTGGTTGTTGCAGCGTTACGCCGGGAAACACCATTGGCAAGCACCCATGTGGTCGCAGCTGACGCTACCCGGACTGGCGCTGGTTTGCTTTGCCACCGCGCAAGCATCAGGCGGTAGCGGGTTTATCGCGGCGTTCGTTGGCGGCCTGCTCGCCAGTTATCTGTTTGCTGAACAAAAGCATGATCTGCTCAAGGCCAGTGAAGAGTTCGCCAGCCTGCTTTCCGTCATTACCTGGGTGGTGTTCGGCGCGCAGGTAATCCCTTGGGCCTGGAGCAGTTTCACGCTGAATATCTGGTTGTATGCAGTGCTCAGCCTGACCGTGGTTCGCGTACTGCCTGTGCTTATCAGTCTGGCAGGGACCGACTTCGACTTCGAAACCCGGCTGTTCATCGGCTGGTTCGGCCCGCGCGGCCTGGCAAGTATTGTCTTCGCCGTGATGATTCTGGACTACCCTCTGCAAGTCGGTCGTACGTTGGTGGCTGTAGCAGCCTGTACCGTTTTACTGAGTGTGCTGCTCCATGGTTTGAGTGCCAACCCATGGGTCTCGCGGCTGGCAAATCGTGTTCTTTGATAATTGTCAGAAATGCCACTGAATGCCGGTGCTAGCGTTGTGATCAACAAATGGCTAAGCGTCTGTCCGAGAAACCTTCACGGAGCAGAATATGGGCAGGAACATGAGTGTTGGCAGGCAACTCGGCTTGCCCGTCGCCATTATCGTCGGCAGCCTGAGCCTGCTCGCCGGCTGCGGCAAAGAACCCCCGACCCTCGCCCGTCAAGCGCCTGATGTCACGATCATGACGGTCACCGCACGCACGACACCGGTGACCTTCGAATTCGTTGCGCAAACCCAAAGCTCCCGCGAAGTGGAGATCCGCGCCCGGGTTGCCGGGTTCCTGGAAAAGCGGCTGTACACCGAAGGCGACCTGGTAAAAACCGGGCAGACGCTGTTTCAGATGGACCGCAAGCCCTTTGAAGCTTCGTTGCTCTCGGCCCAGGGGCAACTGGCTCAACAGCAGGCACGCTGGGAGGTGGCCAAAGCCACCCTCGCCCGTGTCCGGCCGCTGGCGGCGCAGAATGCTGTCAGCAAGATGGACCTGGACAATGCTGTCGGCGATGAGCGTCAGACCAGAGCCGCCGTGCTGGCCGCCGAAGGGTCGGTGCGAACCGAACAGCTGAACCTCAGTTACACCACCATCGCCTCCCCGCTTACCGGTCTTTCAAGCTTTGCCAAAAAGCAGGAAGGCAGTTACGTCACACCCGGTGAGTCCGGACTGCTGACCACCGTCTCGCAGATGGACCCGATCTACGTCAACTTCAGTCTTTCGGAAAACGAGACGCTCAAGTTCCGCGAAGAGATTGCTTCCGGGCACCTCATATTCCCGCTGCGCAGTGAATTTGTCGTGGAAGTGGTATTGGCCGACGGCTCGGTGCTGCCCGAACAGGGGCGACTGAATTTTGCCGCGCCCTCCTACAGTCAGGACACCGGCACCTTTCTGGTCCGCGCCGTGGTCGCCAATCCCAACGGCCAATTGCGTCCCGGCCAGTTCGTGCGGGCGCGGGCCATCGGCGCTACCAGGCCGAACGCCATCGTCGTACCGCAAAAAGCCGTTCTGGAGGGGGCCAAGAGCCACTTCGTCTGGGTGATCAATGCTGCGGGCAAGCCCGAGCAACGAGTGGTCGAAGTGGGTGATTGGCACGGCGATGACTGGTTCATTACCCAAGGGTTGCAGGCCGGTGAACGGATCGTGGTCGACGGTGCGATCAGAGTCACGCCCGGAGGGCCGCTGAACATCATTGCCCCTCCTGCCCCGCCAGCTAACCAGACGCCGACAAAACCGATGGCTGCCAGCACGCAGCAAGACACCGGGCACAGCCCATGAGTATTTCCCACTACTGCATTGATCGGCCCATTTTCGCTTCGGTGATCTCAATCATCATCACCCTGGCCGGCGCGGTGGCCATGGCCAAATTGCCGGTGGCCCAGTACCCGGATATTACCCCACCGCAAATTACCGTTTCGGCAACCTACCCCGGCGCCGATGCCCAGGTGGTGGCCAATAACGTGGCAGCGCCGATCGAGCAACAGGTCAACGGCGCCGACAATATGATCTACATGAACTCGTCGAGCTCGGCGACGGGGAACATGACCCTCAACGTGTTCTTCGAGATTGGCACCGACCCGTCCCTTGCCCAGGTCGATGTGCAAAACCGCGTCAATCTGGCCTTGCCGCAACTGCCCTCCGCCGTCCAGAGCCAAGGCATTCAGGTACAGAAAAAATCTTCCGCGTTCATGATGGTGCTTGCCGTGTATTCTGCCGGCGAGCGCTATGACAGCACCTATGTCGCCAACTACGCGAACCTCTACATTCTGGATGCAATCAAGCGCATTCCGGGGGCCAACCAGGCGAGCATTTTCGGCACGCCGGACTACGCCATGCGGATCTGGCTCAAACCCGATCGCATGGCGCAACTGGGCATCACCGCCGCTGACGTACAGACAGCGGTCGCCAATCAGAATCAGCAATTCGCCGTCGGCCGTGTCGGGCAATCGCCGACCGGCCAGGCCGTGGAGCAATCGTTCGCGGTGACCACCAAGGGCCGCCTGACGGAGCCTGCGGAGTTCGAGAACATCATCTTGCGCGCCAGCAACGACGGCGCGGCCATCGTCCGCCTGAAGGATGTAGGGCGCGCCGAACTCGGGCAGAAGGACTATTCGCTGCGCAGCACCTATCAGGGACGTCCCGCCACGCTGATCGCGGTGTATCAGCAACCGGGGGCAAACGCCCTCGATGTCTCGGCAGCGGTGACGTCGACCCTGGCACAAATGAAAACGACATTTCCCGAAGGGATCGAATACAAGATCGTGATGGACACTACCGCGTTCACCCGCGCATCGATTTCCGAGGTGATTCACACCTTTTTCGAAGCGCTGGTGCTGGTGGTCGTGGTGGTGTTCATCTTTCTGCAGAGTCTGCGCGCCACGCTGATCCCGGTACTCGCCGTACCGGTGTCGATTGTCGGCACCTTTATCGGCATGTCCGCCCTGGGATTTTCGGTGAATATGCTGACGCTGTTCGGCATGGTGCTGGCGATCGGCATCGTGGTCGACGACGCGATCGTGGTGATTGAAAACGTCGAACGCAATATGCACGTACACAAGATGAACCCCAAGGACGCCGCCAAACGCGCCATGGATGAAGTGGCCGGCCCGGTGGTCGCGATCGTGCTGGTGTTGTGTGCGGTGTTCGTGCCGGTGGCTTTCATGGGGGGCATCACCGGGCAGCTCTACAAACAGTTTGCGATCACCATCGCCATCTCCGTGGTGATCTCCGGCTTGGTAGCGTTGACGCTTTCACCGGCCTTGGCCGCCCTGCTGCTCAAACCTCACCAAGGCGAAAAGAACGCTTTTTTCCGCTGGTTCGAACGTAGCTTCGAGCGGATGACCGAAGGCTATTCGCGTGCCGTGGCGTTCATGATCAAACGCTTTGTGCTGGCGTTGCTGCTGTTCGCCGGCATGATCGTTTTGATTGCGCTGATGGCGCAGCGCATTCCCAGTGCCTTTCTGCCACCGGAGGATCAGGGGTATCTGCTGGGCGCGCTGATCATGCCCGATGCCGCCAGCCTGGATCGCACCGCTGAAGTGGGCAAGGTCGCCAGTGATTTCTTCATGCATGACGAGGCCGTCGAGGGTGTCGCAATCGTTAACGGCTACAGCCTGCTCGATGGCCAGAACAAGAACAATGCCGGTGCCTTTTTCGTCGGGTTCAAGGATTTCGAAGAGCGTTACAAGGACTCGCAAACCATCAAGGAACAGAGTGCTCCAGCGCTCATCCAGAAAGCGGCCCGGGCCTTTTCCACAGTACAGGGCGGGATCATTTTGCCGGTCAACCCGCCATCCATACCGGGCCTCGGTACCACGGGCGGCATGGAGGTGTGGGTTCAAAGCAAGGGCGACGCCAGCGTCGGGCAACTGGCCGAGATGGTCGGCATGCTTGTCGCAAAAGCCAGGCAGCGTCCGGAACTCGGCGCCATCACCTCGACCTTCAATGTGTTTTCCCGGCAATTGCTGGTCGATGTCGACCGCGAAAAGGCCGAGACGCTGGGGGTGCCGGTGGAAGACGTGTACAGCACCATGCAAACCATGTTCGGTTCTCTGTATGTGTCTCAATTCAACAAGTTCAGCCGTCTGTGGCAGGTGATTCTGCAGGCTGAACCGAGCTACCGACTCAAGGCTGAAGACTTGCAGCAGATTTATGTGCGCAGCAAGAACCTGGGGATGGTGCCGCTCAAAGCGCTGCTGACCACCCGCTACGTCACCGGCCCCGACCTGCTGACGCGCTTCAACAACTTCCCGGCAGTCAAGCTCACCGCCAACGCCGCGCCCGGCTACAGCTCCGGTCAGGCACTCAAGGCGCTGGAAGAGATCAGCGCTGAAATCATGACCAATGACTATGCCTTGGCCCTGAGTGGCGAGGCCTTCGAGGAGAAAAAAAGCGGGGGCGCTTCCTCTCAGGTGTTCATCTTCGGCCTGGTCATGGTGTTCCTGATCCTGGCCGCGCAGTACGAAAAATGGTCCCTGCCCGTCGGGGTATTGCTGGCGGTGCCCTTTGCGTTGTTCGGTGCCCTGCTCGCGGTACTGATTCGCGGGTTGAGTAACGATGTTTACTTCCAGATCGGCTTGACCATGCTGGTCGCCCTGGCCGCGAAGAATGCCATCCTTATTTTCGAATTTGCGGTACTGAACCGGGAAAGCGGCATGTCTGCCTACGATGCGGCAATGACCGCCGCCAGGGAGCGGCTGCGGCCTATCGTGATGACGTCCCTGGCGTTCATTCTGGGGTGTGTCCCATTGGCCATTGCCGTCGGCGCATCGGAAAACAGCCGACACTCGATCGGCACAGGTGTCATCGGCGGGATGTTGGCGGCAACAGTCATCGCCATTTTCTTCATCCCGCTGTTCTACTACCTGGTTGAACGCTTGACCGAGAAAAAAGGCGCGCCGCAACAGACCACCCCGCCGCCTTCGCTCACATCGCCCGGAGAGATCCCCGGTGGCGCTCCCCTGCACAGACACGAGGGGGAATGAATGCGCACATGCCATTTGTCGTGGTTGATTTGTCTGGGGCTCAGCGGCTGCATGCTCGGCCCGGATTACCAGCGCCCGGCCACCGACACCCCGCCGGCCTATCGTTACGCAGAGCAAGAGGCCAACGACCTGTCCAACGCGTTGTGGTGGGAACAGTTCAACGATCCGGTGCTCAATGACTTGATCCGCAGCGCGCTGGCGCAAAACAAAGACATCAAGATCGCCGCCGCCCGGGTCGAGGAGTTTCAGGGCCGTTACGGTGTGGCGCGTTCGCAGCTGTTTCCGCAAATCGGCGCCGCCGCGCAAGGCAGTCGTTCCCGCGCGCCACGCGACAATGGCCCGGTACCGCTGGACTCCAGCGTCGACCCGATTTACCAGAATTATCAGGCCACCCTGAGTGTGAGCTGGGAGCTTGACGTCTGGGGGCGCTTGCGGCGACTCAATGAGTCGGCGCGGGCTGACTTGCTGGCCTCGGAAGAAGGTCGGCGGACGGTGATACTCAGCCTGGTCTCGTCGGTGGCATCGAGTTACATCGCGCTGCGCGATCTTGACCGCCAACTGGAAATCGCCCGCACCACGGCCAAGGCCCGTGGCGACTCCTACGAAATCTTCAAGCTGCGTTTCGGTGCCGGGACCATTTCTGAAATGGAATTGGCGCAAAACCTTTCGGAATTCCAGCGCACCCAGGCATCCGTTGCGCAATTCGAGTCACTGGTGGCGCAACAGGAAAACAATCTGGCGGTGCTGCTTGGGCGCAATCCAGGGCCGATCATCAGAGGCCGTGAGCTGACACAACTGTCGCTGCCATCGGTGCCCGCCGGGCTGCCTTCGGACTTGCTTGAGCGCCGCCCCGATTTGCGGCAAGCCGAGTTGAATCTGGTTTCCGCCAACGCCCGAATCGGTGCGGCCAAGGCACTGTATTTCCCGACGATATCGCTGACCGGATTGTTGGGCTCGGTCAGTAACCAACTGTCCAACCTGTTCACCGGGCCGGCCGCCACCTGGTCTTACGGGGTCGCGGCCAGCATGCCGCTCTTCACCGCTGGCGGGATCGCCGGCCAGGTGCAACAGGCCGAGGCCGTTCAAAAACAAACCTTGCTGGCTTACCAACAGTCGATCCAGTCAGCCTTCAGGGATGTTGAAAACGCCCTGGTTGCCGCGAGCAAATCCCGCGAGCAAATGACTTCTCAAGGCAATCAGGTCGAAGCCTTGCGCACCTACACCCGGTTTGCCCGGCTGCGTTACGACAACGGCTATACCAGCTACATAGAAGTGCTGGATGCCGAGCGCAGTCTGTTCGACGCCGAGCTGACCTACACCCGGACCCGGGGTTCGGTGTTCACCGCCATGATCGATGTTTACAAGGCAACAGGCGGAGGCTGGATAAACAAGGCAGACACGTTGACCTCAACCGTCGGCGAACATTGACCATGACCACGCTGCAGTGCGTTCAAGGGCTGGGCGCGGATGCACTTCGCCGATCGAGGGGGTTTCGATGACCGACACCAACAAGAAAATGAGCCTGACGGGACTCACCACTTTGGTGACCGTCAACATGATGGGCTCGGGCATCATCATGTTGCCGACCAGCATGGCGCAACTCGGGGCGGTCTCGCTGTTGTCATGGATCGTCACTGCTGTCGGCTCCATGGCCATTGCATATTGTTTTTCCCAGTGCGGCATCTTCTGTCTGCGCTCGGGCGGCTTATCCGCCTACACCGAAGAGGCGCACGCAAAGTCGGGATTCTTCCTCTGCTCGTATCTGTATTTCCTGTCACTGGCCATCGCCAACGTGGCGGTGGCCATCTCCGCAGTGGGATACATGACGTCGTTCATGCCTTGGCTGGGAAGCGGCGCCATTCCTTTGTTCATCGGAACGGTCGGCTTGCTCTGGATAACCACCGTGGCAAATTTTGGCGGCCCCGGCGTTACCGGCAAGATCGGTGCGATTACGGTCTGGGGCGTGATCATCCCGGTCGCCGGCTTGTGCCTTATCGGATGGTTCTGGTTCAAACCCGATCTGCTGATCGCCGCCTGGAACCCTTACAACCTGCCCATTTCCGAAGCGATCAGCAAAGCAATTCCGCTGACACTCTGGGCCTTTCTCGGCATGGAATCGGCCGCCCAGGCCTCTGACGCGGTGGAAAACCCCACGCGTACGGTGCCGCTGGCCTGCCTGTTCGGCACACTGGGAGCGGCGGTTGTCTACGTGCTCTCGACGACCGTCATTCAGGGGATCATTCCCAATGCCGAGCTGGCTAACTCGTCCGCGCCGTTCGCGCTGGTTTATGCGCATATGTTCAACCCGACGGTCGGCCACATCATCATGGCGTTGGCAGTGATGGCATGCGTGGGCTCGCTGTTGGGCTGGCAGTTCACCCTGGCGCAAACCGCCAAGATGACGGCTGACCAGGGCATGTTCCCCAAACTGTTCTGCAAGGTCAGCGCCCGCAATGCCCCCATCGTCGGGATGCTGGTCTGCGGCGTGCTGCAGACCTTGATGGCGCTGTCGACCATTTCGCCGAACGCCAGTGCGCAGTTCGGCAAACTGGTCAGCCTCGCCGCAGTGACCAACCTGATTCCCTATGTAACAGCGGCCACCGGGCTGCTGGTCATGATGTACAAAGCCAAGGTCAGTGCCAGCGTGTACACCCGCAATACCTTGCTGTTGGTGGTGGCCGTGGCGTACTCCCTCTACGCGTTGTATGCCTGCGGCAAAGATGCGGTGTTCGGCGGCATTCTGGTTCTGGTGTTCGGCTACCTGCTCTACGGCTTCCTTGCCAAACGTTTTGTCGACGTGCCTGTGCCGGTTCACCCCCGGGCCGACAATCCTTGACCGCCGTCATCGTGACGGCTCAGACAGCTGAATTCGAGGAACCCGCACATGAACGTGAAACTGAGCAAATCCCACCCGCTGCTACTCGTCTGCCTACTGACGCTATTGCCAGTCATGGCCCACGGCAGCACGCTTGAGCGCATCCGCACGAGCCACACGTTCACTCTCGGTTACTTGCCGGACTTCGCGCCATTCAGCGAGCAGGTCGCGGATAAAGCCAGCGGATATGCCATCGACCTCTGTTTGAAAATCGCCGAAAAGGTCAAAAGCGAACTGGCGTTGCCCACGCTGAAGATTGCGTACCAGCCTGTGTCCCTGAACGACGAAATCAATGCCGTCAATTCGGGGAAAATCGACATTCTCTGTACACCGACCCCTCCGACACTGGCGCGGCGCTCGCAGGTCAGCTACTCGGTGCCGGTCTACACCGCCGGTCTCTCGGCCGTGGTGCGCGAGGACGCCTCCCAGCCGTTGCTTAATGTGCTCAATGGCAAGGTGTCCCATACCGGGCCAACGTGGCGTGCCACCGCGAACCTTGGGCTGTCCAATCAAACGTATGCTGCCATCGCCGGCGGTGTGACCGAGGCGTGGATACACCAGCAGATGCGTTTGCTCGGCGTGGTGGCCACGCTGGTCACGGTGGAGAATGCCGATGCAGGCCTCAAACAGGTTGCCGATGGTAAAGCCAGTGCGTTCTTTGCTGAGCGCATGGTGCTCAAGCATCTGTTGAGCAGGAATGACCCGGAAGGTCACCTGGTGCTGCTGGAGCGGATTTTCGAGTACGCGCCGACGGCCATGGCACTGGATCGAAACGACGAAGATTTCCGCCTGCTGGTCGACACTGCGTTGAGTGAAATGTACCGCGCTGGCGACATCGAGCAGGCGTACGACAAATACCTGGATGGCGCCGGCGAAGCGGCGAAGAAGCTGTTCAAGATCTACGCGCTACCTTGAGGGCGAGGCCACCAGAATCGGGGGCGCTCAACAGGCCTGGCGCTTCAGTTTGATGGCCGCTGCAAAAGCTGCTTCGTCATCACCATCGAGGTCTGCAATGACTGCCCGGTGCGCTGCAGCTTGTTCAGCAGACTGGCGCCCAACCAGAGCTGGTAAAGGGTTTCCGCCAGCTGACGAGCATCAGCATCCGGCACACTTTTATCCAGCTGCCCTGCTTCCAGGCACGTCGTGATCCGCGCAACGATGCGCTCGGCGCCGTCACGCAAGGTGAGGCGCATCGACTCGGACAGGTCGGCGACTTCCGCGCTCAACTTGACCACCAGGCATTCATCGCCGTGACCTTCCAGGGTGCAGCGGTTCTGCCAGCCCTGCCAGTAATCCATCAGCCGCTCATAGGCACTGAGCCCCGGCAGTGTCAGGCGTCGCTCCATATCTGCGAGGTAGCCGACGAAGTAATCCTCCAGCAACGCCTGGCCGTAGAGTTCCTTGGATTTGAAGTAGTGATAGAACGAGCCCTTGGGCACACCGGCGGTCTGCAGGATCTCGCTCAGGCCAACGCTGGTGAAGCCCTTTTCGGCCATCATGCGGTGGCCGGTGTCGAGCAGGTGTTGGCGGGTATCGTCGTAGGTCGGTTTCATGGGGCGCAAAATACCAAACATTAGACCAGTCGTATATTTCTGATGAGCAGGAGTTTGCCACAGTGATCGCGCGGAAACACCGCCGTAAAAAATTTACTAGACGACCGGTCTAATATGAATCTATGCTGTGCCCGTCATTCCTTCCAAGGTGTCGCAGACGAACCCGTCGAGGACACCCGACCACCACAGGGCGCTCTATGAAAATCTTGATGGTTCTGACTTCCCACGATCAGCTTGGCAACACCGGCAAGAAAACCGGCTTCTGGCTCGAAGAGTTCGCGGCCCCCTACTACGCCTTCAAGGATGCCGGTGCACAGATCACCCTGGTATCGCCGGCTGGCGGCCAGCCTCCGCTCGATCCGAAAAGCGATGAGCCCGATGCGCAAACCGCTGAAACCGAGCGCTTTCGCAAGGACCCTGCTGCCCAACAGGCACTGGCCAACACCGGGCGTCTGGCGGATGTCAGCGCTGAGGATTTCGATGCTGTGTTTTATCCCGGTGGCCATGGCCCGCTGTGGGATCTGGCCGAGGACAAACACTCGATCGCACTGATCGAAGCCTTCGACCGCAGCAACAAACCCCACGGTTTCGTCTGCCATGCGCCGGGTGTGCTGCGCCACGTCACGGCTGCCGATGGCAAGCCGTTGATTCAAGGCCGGGACGTCACCGGTTTCACCAACGCTGAAGAAGCCGCTGTGGGCCTGACCGATGTCGTGCCGTTCCTGATCGAGGACGAGTTCCAGCGTCTTGGCGGGCGCTACTCCAAAGTGGCTGACTGGCAGGTTCACGTGGTGATCGATGGCCAACTGGTGACTGGTCAAAACCCTGCCAGCTCGGCAGCCGTTGCTGAAACGTTGTTGAAGCTGTTGGCCTGAGCCACCAGCCTCCCGGACACCGTGCGCATCACGCACGGTGTTTTTTTTGCCGCATTACTAGTCGACTGGTCTAATAAGGCCAAAACAGGAATTCCATGAAAAACAGCCCTTTCTTCACGCCTTTCACCCTGGGCCAGCACACCCTGAAAAACCGCATCGTCCTGCCGCCCCTCACCCGCCAGCGCAGCACGCAACCGGGCAATGACGCCAACGCATTGATGGCCGAGTATTACCAGCAGCGCGCCGGCGCCGGTCTGCTGGTCACCGAAGGCACGCAGATCGAGCCTCGCGGTCAGGGCTACGCCTGGACCCCCGGCATTCACACGCCTGAACAAATTGCCGGATGGCGCATTGTCACCGAAGCGGTTCATGCCCGGAACGGCGTGATATTCGCCCAGCTGTGGCACGTCGGACGTGTGTCCCACACCGCATTGCAACCCGACGGCGCGGCCCCGGTATCCGCTTCCGCCATCGCTACTGAACGGGTCAGCGTGTTCATTGAAACCACGCCGGGCGCTGGAGAGCTGGTCAAGCCATCCGCACCGCGAGCGCTGAGCACCGATGAAGTCCAGGCACTGGTTCAGCTTTATATTCAGGCGGCGCGCAATGCGATGGATGCCGGTTTTGACGGGATCGAATTGCACTGTGCCAACGGCTATCTGGTGAACCAGTTCATTTCTGCGCACAGCAATGTGCGCACCGATCAATACGGTGGCTCGCTGCACAATCGCCTGCGTTTTCTGCGCGAAGTGGTGTCGGGTGTCGCCGAGTGCATCGGCAAGGAAAAAGTCGGCGTGCGGTTCGCGCCGCTGTTCACCACCACCGATGAAGCACGCACTTATCTGGGCATGGTCGAGGAAGACCCGCACACCACTTACATTGAAGCGATCAAGGTGCTTGAGGATGTGGGGATTGCCTACCTGTCCATCGCCGAGGCGGACTGGGACGACGCGCCCGTGATGCCGCAAACGTTCCGCCGCGCAGTGCGCGACACCTTCAGCGGCGCCATCATTTACGCCGGACGCTACAACGCTGAATCCGGCGCGCAATTGCTCGAATCGGGGCTGGCTGACCTGGTGGCGTTCGGTCGGCCGTTCATGGCCAACCCGGACCTGCCGGCGCGCATCGCCAATGACTGGCCGCTCAATCCGCTGAACCCCGCCACGGTCTACGGCGGCAATGCCGAAGGCTATGTGGATTACCCGACCTACAGCGAATAATTCCGCGAATTCGCCCAGCGCTCCCACTGCCCGGGAGCGCTTTCCCCTCTGCGCCAAACGCGCAACCTCGCACGCTGCGATGTGAGGTGTTCGCATCTGCATAAAAAAGATTGCCGATTGATTGTCAGGCGGATTTTTTCAGCCTATCTTGAGTAAAACCTATACAAAGAACTTAATTGCGTACAACTCTTGCGCTACGGATTGGCCCTCACGCACAGCACTGCTGCGAGTCCTCTGAATGAACCCACTACTAGCCAGCCATTACCGTGAAATTCTCGTCGGCGTCGGAGAAAACCCCGAGCGTGAAGGTCTGCTCGACACGCCCAAACGTGCGGCCAAAGCGATGCAGTATCTGTGCAACGGCTACACGATGAGCCTGGAAGACGTCACCAACGGCGCACTGTTCGAATCGCAAAGCGATGAGATGGTCATCGTCAGTGACATCGAGCTCTATTCCTTGTGTGAGCACCACATGCTGCCTTTCATCGGCAAGGCGCACGTGGCGTACATCCCCACCGGCAGGGTGCTCGGGCTGTCGAAAGTGGCGCGCGTGGTGGACATGTTCGCCCGGCGCCTGCAGATCCAGGAAAACCTCACCCGGCAAATTGCCGAGGCCATCCAGCAGATCACCGATGCCGCCGGCGTGGCCGTGGTCATTGAGGCCAGGCACATGTGCATGATGATGCGCGGCGTTGAAAAGCAGAATTCGGTCATGACCTCCTCGGTGATGCTCGGGGCGTTTCGTGACAGCACCACCACGCGTCAAGAGTTCCTGCAATTGATCGGGCGGCGAAGTTGATGTTCGACCCTCGATGGGTACGATAAACCTGTACAGCGAAAGTAGGCTGTACAAGCATGATCTTTCCAATTTCACCCTCCTGCCTGTGCCTTCAGGGAGAACGTCAATGACCCGAATTGTGCTCTTGCTGGCTCTGATACTCGGCGTTGCGAGCTGCGGCAGCGTGGATGTCAGTCGCTACGCCGATCAGCAACCGGCGTTGGATCTGCAGCGCTTTTTCAGCCAGCCGGTGAAAGCCTGGGGGATGTTTCAAAAGCGTTCCGGGGAAGTGGTCAAGCGCTTCGAGGTCAACATCGTCAGCCATCGTGAAGGTGACAACCTGATTCTTGATGAGCGCTTCCTGTACAGCGACGGTACGCGCCAACGCCGCGTCTGGACCCTGACGCCCGACGGCCAGGGACGCTGGAGCGGGCGCGCAGGTGATGTAGTGGGCGTCGCCACAGGTCAGGTGGCCGGCAATGCGCTGCACTGGCGGTATCGCCTGAACCTGCCGGTTGATGGCTCGACCTATGAAATGAGCATGGACGACTGGATGTACCAGATGGACGAGGACACGCTGATCAATCGCACCCGCATGTCCAAACTCGGTTTTGAAGTCGGTCAGGTGACCTTGTTCTTCCGTCGCCAGAGCGCGGGAGAAAATCAATGAACAGCCCGTTCAGCATGGCCTCCCTGGGCGATGGTTATCGCGCACTGGTGATTGGCGCCAGTGGCGCTATCGGTAGCGCATTTTGCCAGCAGCTCAGTCAGGACCCGCGCTGTGCCGGCGTTCGTGAGCTGGGGCGCCATACCGTTCCGGCGCTGGATCTGGAGCAGCCGCAATCGATCGCCAGCGCCGCCGCCGAACTGGCCGCGCAAGCGCCCTATCAGTTGATCGTGCACGCTGCCGGCCTGCTGCATCGTGAGCGGATCAAGCCGGAAAAGAGCTACAGCGCGATCGAGGCCGATGCGCTGCAAGCCGTGTTTCAAGTGAACACGCTGGGGCCGGCGATGGTGTTGCGGCATTTTCTGCCGTTGCTTGATCCCCAAGGGGCGATGGCGATGCTCTCGGCCAAGGTTGGAAGCATCGGCGACAACCGATTGGGCGGCTGGTACGCCTATCGCGCCTCCAAGGCGGCGCTGAACATGCTGATCAAGACCGCAGCGATCGAACTGGCCCGCACCCGCCCGCAAAGCCGCTTGCTGAGTCTGCACCCGGGCACTGTCGTGTCGGGGTTGTCGCAACCTTTTCGCGGGGCATCCAGCGCCCGCCCTGCGGACGTTGCCGCTGAACAGCTACTGAACCTGATTGACCAATTGACGCCGGCCGACAGCGGCCAGTTCTTTGCCTACGATGGACAACGCCTGCCCTGGTAGGCAAGGAGTGAAGCATGAATCTGCAAACCCTGACCGAACGCGCGGCCAACAGCGAAATTCGTGAGCTGGAGTTGCTGTCGCTTGAAGGTGGTTTTTATCTGGCCCGGGTTCGCCTGGATCACGGTCAGTTCACCTTGCTCGACGACGCGGCCAAACCCATGCACCTGCGTTCAATCACCCATCTGCGTGACTTGCTGCAGACCGTGCCGGCATTCCCGTGCGTGCTGGTGCAGCAATGCGTGCACGACGAAATGTGTGGCCGCGATACCGGGCCGGTCGAAGAGCTGCGCATTCCGTTTTCGATGGCCACGCCGTTATGAAACGAATCCTGCCGGACCGCACTGAATGAACCCGAATCGTCGGTTGTGCCTGGTGCTGGGCGATCAGTTGTCGTTCGATCTGGCCTCCTTGCAGACGCTCGACAGCGAGCGCGACACCGTGCTGCTGGTCGAGGTCATGGAAGAAGCTAGCCATGTACCGCACCATCCGCAAAAGATTGCTCTGATCTTCAGCGCCATGCGCCATTTCGCCCAGTCGTTGCGAGACCAGGGCATTCGTGTCGAATATGTGACGCTGGATGATCCGCACAACAGCGGTTCGGTGCCGGGGGAATTACGCCGCTGGCAACAGCGCTTGCAGGTCGAGCAAGTACACGTCACCGAGTGCGGTGACTGGCGCCTGGAACAATCGATCAAGGATTGTGGCCTGCTCGTTTGTTGGCACGCCGATTCGCGTTTTTTGTGCAGTCGCGCCGAGTTCGCCGCCTGGGCTGCGGGGAAAAAACAGTTGCGCATGGAGTTCTTTTATCGCGAGATGCGCCGCAAGAGTCGCTTGCTGCTCAATGGCGATGGCACGCCGGTGGGCGGTGCTTGGAACTTCGATGCCGAGAATCGCAAGTCCCTGCCCAAAGGTGTGAAAGCCCCCTACCCGATCCGTTTCAGTAACGACGCCATCACCGGCGAGGTGCTGGATCTGGTGCTGGCGCGCTTCAGTCAGCACTACGGTGCACTCGATGATTTCAACTACCCGGTCACCCATGCCGACGCGCAGGCGCTGTGGGACTATTTTCTGGATTATGGCCTGGCGGGTTTCGGTGACTATCAGGACGCCATGGCCAGTGACGAGCCGTTCCTGTTTCATGCACGCATCAGCGCCGCGCTCAATATCGGCCTGCTGGATTTGCGGCGGTTGTGCAGCGACGTCGAGTCGGCCTATTGGGCCGGCAGGATTGCCCTGAATGCGGCCGAAGGTTTCATTCGGCAACTGATCGGCTGGCGGGAATACGTGCGCGGCGTGTACTGGCTGAAAATGCCGGACTACGCACTGGGCAACGCCTTCGGCAACAGCCGTGCACTGCCGGAGTTCTACTGGACCGGTGCCACGCAGATGAACTGCATGCGCCAGGCCATCGGCCAGAGTCTGCAGCATGCCTACGCGCACCACATTCAGCGGCTGATGGTCACCGGCAATTTCGCCCTGCTCGCTGGCATTGCGCCGAGCCAGATCTGTGAGTGGTACCTGGCGATTTACATGGACGCCTTCGACTGGGTCGAACTGCCCAACACGTTGGGCATGGTCATGCATGCCGACGGCGGTTACCTCGGTTCCAAACCCTATTGCGCCAGTGGCCAATACATCAATCGCATGTCTGACTACTGCCGCGGCTGCGCCTACAAGGTCAGCGAAAGTACGGCGGACAATGCCTGCCCGTTCAATGCGTTGTACTGGCATTTTCTGATGCGCCACGGTGAACAGCTGCGCGGCAATCAGCGCATGGCGATGATGTACAAGAACCTCGACCGCATGCCGTCAGCCAAGCTGGAGGCGCTGTGGCAACGCGGGCAGAACCTGTTGGCGCGTCTGGATAACGGCGAATCGATCTGAAATCAGCGCTCGCTTGCGCCGGCGGTGAAACTTAAGCACAACGCGCCCGGTCAACGGATGATCGGCGCTCGAGTCCCCTGAGAGCGCAATGACACTGCCCGTGTTGTGCTTACGCGCTCTATGCAGCCAGCCCCTGAACATTCAACAAAGCAGGTCACATGGATACCCTTGAACACCTTAGTCGCGAAGCGCTCGAGTCAGAAGTCAGGCGATTGCGTGCGGCGCTTCAAAGCACTCAGGTCGACACACAGGACGTTGACCTCGAGCGCGACATGGCGGCGCAGCTGCAAGCCAGTCGGGACGCCCTCGCCCGCAGCGAGGCTCGCTTCATCACCATTCTGGAAACCATCGAATCGGCGTTTGCCATCGTCAAGGTCAAGTTCGACGCTGACGATAAGCCGGTCGATTACTACTTTGTCGAAGCCAATCCGGCGTTCGAACACCAGTGCGGCGTCAACCTGCGCGGCAAATGGGTGACCGAGTTCGCGCCCAATCTGGAAAGCTTCTGGTTTGAAACCTACGGCCATGTGGCCAAGACCGGGGAACCGGCGAACTTCGAGAATTACGCCAACACCTTCGAGCGCTGGTTCGACGTGCGCGCCGTGCGTGTCGGCGATCCGGCCGACCGGCAGATCGCCATTCTGTTCAACGACGTCACCCAGCGGCGTGACGCCGAGGAGCGTTTGCGAGCCAGTGAGGCCATCGCGCGGGAGAACGTCGAGCGTGTGCAACTGGCGCTCGCCGCGGGGGCCATTATCGGCACCTGGCACTGGGATCTGCTCACCGATCGTTTCGCCGTGGACGAAGCATTCGCCCGGGTGTTTGACCTCGACCCGGCGCTGGGCCGCGAAGGGCTCAGCCTCGAACAAGTGATGGTGACCGTGCATCCCGAAGACCGCGATGGACTGACCAGCGCGATCAACGAAGCCATCGGCCGCGGTGGCGCCTACTCCCATCAGTACCGCGTGCGTCGCACGGACGGCAAGTACCAGTGGATCGAGGCCAACGGCCGGGTTGAGTGTGCAGACGATGGAACGCCGCTGCGCTTTCCCGGTGTACTGATCGATGTCGAGGAGCGACGCAATGTCGAAGCGGAGCGCGACCGCGCCATTGCTGCATTGCGCGCGCTCAACGATACGTTGGAGCAACGCGTTTCATCGCGCACTGCAGAGTTGATGCAAGCCGAAGAGAAACTGCGTCAGTCACAGAAAATGGAAGCCGTCGGCCAACTGACCGGGGGCCTGGCGCATGACTTCAATAATCTGTTGGCCGGCATTTCCGGCGCACTGGAGTTGATGGGCGCACGCATCAGCCAGGGACGGCTGAACGAAGTCGACAAATACATGATGACCGCCCAGGGCGCGGTCAAGCGTGCGGCCGCCCTGACCCACCGGCTGCTGGCGTTCTCCCGACGCCAGACCCTCGATCCGCGCCCAACCGACGTCAACACGCTGATGACCGGCATGACCGAACTGATCCAGCGTACGGTTGGCCCCAGCATCGTCCTGGAAACCCGCGCCGCGCCGGGGCTTTGGCCAACGCTGGTGGATGCCAGTCAGTTGGAGAATGCTCTGCTCAACCTGTGCATCAACGCGCGCGATGCGATGCCGGACGGTGGGCGCATCACCATCGAAACCGCCAACCGCACGCTGGACGGCGAGACCGCGCGCACCCTGGACATGCCAGAGGGCGAATACCTGTGCCTGTGCGTGACCGATACCGGCACCGGCATGACCGCCGATGTCATCGCCAAGGCCTTCGACCCGTTCTTCACCACCAAACCGCTGGGCCAGGGCACGGGGCTGGGACTGTCGATGATCTATGGTTTCGCCAAGCAATCCGGCGGCCAGGTGCGCGTGCATTCGCAGGTCGGCCGGGGCACAGAAATGTGCATTTATCTGCCTCGCTATCATGGCGAACCGCTGCCGAATCAGGATCACAAGGACAACGCGCCGGCCGCCGTGCCCAAGGCAGGCGAGACCATTCTGGTGGTGGACGACGAGCCTACGGTGCGTGCGCTGCTGACTGACGTGCTCGGCGATCTCGGCTACACCTTGATAGAGGCTGCTGACAGCGTGGTCGGGCTGAAGATGTTGCGCTCGGACATTCACATCGACTTGCTGATCACCGACGTCGGCTTGCCGGGTGGCATGAACGGTCGGCAACTGGCCGATGCCGGCCGGGAAATCCGCCAGAACCTGAAGACCCTGTTCATTACCGGGTACGCGGAAAACGCGGTGATTGGTGCCGGTCAGCTTGGCCCGGACATGCAGGTGCTGACCAAGCCTTTCGCCGTCGACACGCTGGTGGCGCGGGTCAGCGACCTGCTGGCGATGAAATCCGAATGAGCGACCGTTGCGGCGCTGTAATCCCAGAGAGAGTGGCTGCGGCCAAGGAGTAATAAATGGTGACGTTTCTGATTTTCCTGATCGCGTGCGGTGCTGCAGCGAGTACCGGGGTGATTTTCAAACCCGGGTCATGGTACGAAGGACTGAATAAACCCGGATTTACCCCACCCAATTGGGCGTTTCCGGTGGCCTGGACGATTATCTATCTATTGCTGGCCTGGGCCGGTTATCGCTTGAGCCTGATTCCCGGCAGTCAGACCGTGTTGGCACTGTGGGCCGCGCAGATCGCCTTGAACACACTGTGGACGCCGGTGTTCTTCGGCGCGCATCAGGTGTTGGCCGCCATGGTGATTCTGTTGGTGTTGTGGCTGGTGGTTGCGGTGATGGTGTTTATGGCGTTGCGCCTGGATGTGATCACCGGGCTGATCCTGTTTCCTTATCTGGCCTGGTTGTGTGTGGCAGCGGCGTTGAATTTCTCGATTCTGCGCAATAACCGTGGGTGATCAAGCGCAACAGCCAACGTTCATTGGAGCGCTGAAGGGGTTGGATTTCATCTATGAAAATAGAGACAGCCCCATTCTGCCAATCAGGAAAACCAGCAGAATCAGGAAAAAGATCCGAATAAAGCCACTGCCATACCGCAGTGCCAGAAAAACGCCAGTCAGCGAGCCGGCAATATTGCACAGTGCTACGACGCCACCTACCGCCCACAGAACATTTCCCGTTGGTACAAAAAACATGAGCGCGGCGCAGAACGTGCCCAGATTCACCAGCTTTGCGGAGGCGGAGGCATTTAAAAAATCAAAGCCAAAATATTTGACGAAAATGAATAGCAGAAGGCTGCCGCTACCCGGACCGAAGACGCCGTCATAAAAACCAATCAAGCCACCAAAAAAAATGCCCCACGCAATTTCCTTTGTTCCGCAATGAAATTCAGTGCTGATCAGGCCTAATCTTTTTTCCGCGAACGTATAGATCGCCATCGCTATCAAAACAAAAAAAACAACGAACTCCATGATTTTTTTGGGAACGATTGACACTGAAAACGCGCCAATGAACGCAAAAACGAATGCCGACAGCATGGTGGGCAACATCAGTTTCCAGACAATTTTTATTCTTTTGGTATAGCTGTATATCGAAGAAAGATTGCCCGCAAGAACTGCCAGCTTATTGGTTCCAAATACGGTTGCCAAACTATATTGAGGAAGCGCATGCAAAAGTGCTGGCAGCTGTACAAGCCCGCCACCACCTACCGCTGCATCTATCAAACCACCACAGAATGCAAAAAAGCCTAAAGCGAACAACGCTTGTTCAAAATCCATTCAGGAGATCCTTTCGGGACTGAAGTTCTCCGCAAAGTATCACAACATTCTCCAGGTTAATTTTCCGCAGTAAAATATCGATGCATGGCCTCGAAAGCTCTTCCTACGCGCTCGTTATAGTTGAGCATGATGCCTTTCATGCGACCGAGCTTGAAAGGTATATCCATCGCTCGGCCGTACGCTTGCGCGGCCGCCAACGCATGAAGACCATGTTTGTTTTCGACTTCGCCTGAGTGCCCCATCACATAACCTTTAGCGTTACGTAGAGCTTGAATATCTGTTTTTAGCAGAGGATTGACTTCAAGCAACTTTGCTTCAATGTACTGAGCGATGAAATTATATTCACGACCATTCCAAAGTTCTGAAGCGATAGAAACCATCATGGCATCCATGATTGAACTCTTGTGCTCTATCGAATTCAGAGCTGATTTGTGTTCTGAGATTCCAGTACTGTAAAGAAAATCTGAGAATTCATTGCATTCTCGAACTTTGTGTTGATTTTCAATCCAGGCAGTCGCGTTAAAAGCTGAAGTCATGTATTCGAACATGCCATCATGCCCAGGGTGCCCGAGCCCGAAGTCGTCTTTCGCAACTTCATGCATGTGTGCCATGACATTCAGATATTCGATGTGTCTTTCAGCAGATACGGATAGTGCGTCTGCTGAGAGTCGCATAATTATTTTTGCAGAGACCAAGCTGGTGGTTTTATGTGTTTCATTCCATCCATTAAAGAATTTCAGAACAGCCGAATCCATTGCGGCCTTTTCAAGAAACGCTTCAAATGCGTTCTCGGCATGGCGCTGGGCATCCTGGGTAATGGGATGATTAAGCACTTCCAGCATGGCATCCTGAATGTCAGGGATATGCGTGACGTTTGCCAATACGGGCTGTCTGCGCTGATTCTGCAATATCACTCGACCAGGTATTTTCAAATTCCTGATGTGCTTTGGCAGAGCGTCTATAAAAGCTTCACCAAACTCTTGCATGGATCTGTAACTATTAAATGCGTCAACGCGACTCTGCAACATGGTTGAGTTCATGAGCTTATCCTTCTCCCTAAAGATATGCCGAGTTAATCCGCTGATTTAAACTTCCACAATCAGATCAGGCTTTAAACAATATGTGACTTGAAGGGTTTCGACAAGTGACTTATAATGATCAAACCCTTCATTATAAGTGAGCAATGGCATGGAGCTTTCTCAACTTACTATGTTCAAGACTGTAGCGGATCACGGAAGTATCATTCGCGCCTCTGAATTACTGCACTGTGTGCCGTCCAACATTACCAACAGAATCAAACTTCTGGAAAAAGAACTTGGGGTATCTTTGTTTATCAGGAAAGGTCGAGGGCTTGTTATCAGCCCTTCCGGTAGATTGTTTCTTGGGTATGCAAACAAAATCCTGTCTTTATGCCAGGAATCACAAAGAGCGCTCGATCCTGCGGCGGCGCCATCAGGACTCTTGAAGATCGGGGCAATAGAGTCATCGGCCACCGGCAGACTGCCCAAGTTGCTCTCAAAGTTTCATCAACTCTATCCGTCTGTGCAAATGCAGTTCAGCACCGGTGACTGGTCGCAGTTATTGAATGATGTGGTTGATCATAAACTCGACGGTGCCATCATTGCTGTCAATCAGGATCATCCTGATATTGAAAGTATCGAAATCTACATGGAAGAACTGGTATTGATTGCCTCTTCAGCTGCGGGGCACGTGCATAATCCGCAGGACTTGAGTGGCACGGATATATTCATGTGGCCTGAAGGCTGTCCTTATAGAAAGGCGCTGGAAAACTGGCTGCAAGCGCATGGTGTTGTTAGCCCCATAACTAGCATTGCCAGTTATGGAACCATTCTTGGGTGTGTCAGCTCAAGAGCGGGTGTTTCGTTAGTGCCCAGAGGCGTTTTTGAACAGTTTCGCAGGATCGGTGACATAAGCGGCCATGTATTTGACGACCTGCACCCAATACAGAATTATTTTATATGGAATAAAAACAGTGGACCTCATCGAGCAAAAGAAAAATTTGCGGAGCTGCTCGTAGAGGAATTCAAGGACGTCTGACGTCATTTTTACAGTATTGCGCGCCCACTGATCTCAGTGTCTGCCCGGCGTGTTGGCCTTTCTGAGCATTCGTTCTCGTGAGTCGAAACGGCAGCAGCCGTACGTCGGTTGATGCCTGGCACGTCGAATCGGCGTTTATCGACTCACTCTCCCCCCTGATGATTGACACCTGTCAAAAATCCCATTTAACCAGACGTAATTGCGACTTTGCCTCACGCTCCACCAGCCCTTGCCGGTCCCGTGAGCGCTCACGCCTGCCCGCAAACCTGCGTAGCGGCGTTGTTCTATGCTTCATTCTGAATTAGTGATTTAACTAGGTAGTTACCTAACTATATAATGCACGCCTCATCTCAACGGGACATTCAACGTGAAGCAGAGTCAAGGCCTCTCGGGCATATCAAAATTCATTCTGGTCGGGCTGGGGGTGATCATCGCCCTGCTCGGCCTGGCACTTGCGGCTGGCGGAGTGAAGCTGGTCAGCCTGGGAGGGTCGTGGTACTTCCTCGTGGGCGGTCTGGTGATGGCCGTTTCCGGTCTGCTGATCGCTCGCTTCAAGACGGCTGGCGCCTGGCTGTTCGCGGCATTTCTGGTCGGGACCGCGATCTGGGCGGTGAGCGATGCCGGGCTGGTGTTCTGGCCGGTGTTCTCGCGCCTGTTCATGTTCAGCGCCGTAGGCCTGGTGGTGGCGCTGGTTTACCCGCTGCTCAAGCGTGCCAACGGTGGCGTGCCGGGGCGTGGCGCTTACGGCGTTGCCGCTGTCCTGGCCGTGGGGCTGGCGGTGGCTGCCGGCAACATGTTCGTCGCGCATCCGACTGTCGCTGCCACCGGCACGGGCCCGGGCCTGACGCCGGTTGAGCCAGACAAGGCGCAAAAAGACTGGGCGCATTACGGTAATACCGAAGGCGGCAGCCGCTTTGCTGCGCTGGACCAGATCAACCGCAACAACGTCGACAAACTGAAAGTGGCGTGGACCTACCACACCGGTGACGTCGCCGAGAGCGATGGCAACGGTGCCGAAGACCAGCTCACCCCGCTGCAGATCGGCAACAAGGTGTTCATCTGCACCCCGCACAACAACCTGATTGCGCTGGATGCCGACACCGGCAAAGAGCTGTGGAAGAACGCGATCAACGCCAAATCGAAAGTCTGGCAGCGTTGCCGTGGCATGGCCTATTTCGATGCCACCAAGGCCATCGCTCAGCCAAGCAATTCGAGCATCATCGAAGCCAAACCGGCGCCTGCCGCCAATTGCCAGCGCCGTCTGCTGACCAACACCATCGACGCTCGCCTGATCGCGGTCGATGCCGACACCGGCGAGTTCTGCCAGGGTTTCGGTAACAACGGTCAGGTTGATCTGAAGGCCGGTCTGGGCGATGTGCCGGACAGCTACTATCAGCTCTCCTCCGCTCCGCTGATGGCCGGTACCACCGTGGTGGTCGGCGGTCGTGTGGCCGACAACGTGCAAACCGACATGCCGGGTGGCGTGATCCGTGGTTTTGATGTGATTACCGGCGCCATGCGCTGGGCGTTCGACCCGGGCAACCCGCAGGATAAAAAGGCCCCGGCCGATGGCAGCACGTATGTGCGCAGCACGCCGAACAGCTGGGCGCCGATGTCCTACGACCCGGCGACCAACACCGTGTTCTTGCCGATGGGCAGCTCGTCCACCGACATCTATGGTGTCGAGCGCAGCAAACTCGATCACACCTACGGCGCCTCGGTGCTCGCGCTGGACGCCACCACCGGTGATGAACGCTGGGTGTTCCAGACCGTGCACAACGATCTCTGGGACTTCGACCTGCCGATGCAGCCGAGCCTGATCGACTTCACCAAGGACGGCAAAACCGTTCCGGCGCTGGTCATCGGCACCAAGGCCGGGCAGATCTACGTGCTCGACCGCGCCACCGGCAAGCCGTTGACCGACGTTAAAGAAGTCCCGGTCAAAGCCGCGAACATCCCGAACGAACCGTACTCGCCAACCCAGCCGAAATCGGTGGGCATGCCGCAGATCGGTGCCCAGCACCTGACTGAGTCGGACATGTGGGGCGCCACCCCGTACGACCAGTTGCTGTGCCGGATCGATTTCAAATCGATGCGTTACGACGGCCTGTACACCGCGCCGGGTACCGACAAATCGCTGAGCTTCCCGGGTTCGCTGGGCGGTATGAACTGGGGCAGCCTCTCCACTGACCCGGTCCACGGTTTCATCTTCGTCAACGACATGCGCCTGGGTCTGTGGATCCAGATGATTCCGTCGCAGAACAAGGCTCAAGCCTCGTCCGGTGGCGAAGCGTTGAACACCGGCATGGGCGCGGTACCGCTCAAAGGCACGCCGTATGCGGTGAACAAAAACCGCTTCCTGTCGGTGGCCGGCATTCCTTGCCAGGCTCCACCGTTCGGCACCCTGACCGCGATCGACATGAAGACCCAGAAAGTCGCCTGGCAGGTTCCGGTCGGCACCGTTGAAGACACCGGTCCGCTGGGCATCCGCATGCACCTGCCGATCAAGATCGGCCTGCCAACCCTGGGCGGCACCCTGTCGACCCAAGGTGGCCTGATCTTCATCGCTGGTACTCAGGACTTCTACCTGCGCGCCTTCAACAGCGGCAACGGTGAGGAAATCTGGAAAGCGCGTCTGCCGGTCGGCAGCCAGGGCGGTCCGATGACCTACGTTTCGCCGAAAACCGGAAAGCAGTACATCGTTGTCACCGCTGGCGGCGCGCGTCAGTCGACCGATCGCGGCGACTACGTGATGGCTTACGCCTTGCCGTAAACCGCAGTGCCCGTGTTGAACACGGGCGCTTTCTTTTTGCGCGCGGCACCTGAGGGTGCCGCGCCGCTTTCCGATATCGCTACCGCTTTGAGCAGGAAGATCTCCATGTTTGGTTTTACTCGTAACGGCTGGGTCAACGGCGTGCTGTTGGGCCTGACCTGCACCACCCTGCCCGCCTTCGCCGATACCGATTCGAACCTGTTGACCCGCAATACCCTGACCGGTGACTGGGGTGGCCTGCGCCACCAGATGGACCAGGACGGGATCAAGTTCACCGGCGATTACACCGGCGAAATGGCTTACAACGCCGATGGCGGCCTGCATCGCTCCGGCCGTTACTCGCAGAACATCAAGCTCGGCGCCCAGTTTGATCTGAGCAAGTTGTATGGCGTGGAGAACGCCGGCAAGGTCCAGTTGACCATCAACGACCGCCGCGGCAACAGCGCCTCCGAAGACCTGGTTGGCAACCGTCTGCCGATCCAGGAAAACTACGGCGGCCTCTACACCCGCCTGACCGAACTGAGCTACGAGCGCAGTCTGTTCACCCCGGCGCTCAACGTAAAACTCGGCTACATGGCCATGGGCAACGACCTCGGTGGTCTGGACAGCGGCATTCTGTGCAACTTCATGAACGCCGGTTTCTGCGGCCATCCGCTGAACATGTCCGGCGGCAGTGGCTGGACCAACTACCCCAACGCGCACCTGGGCGTGCGGGTGAAGTACGACTTGTCCCCATCGTGGCAACTGCGCGTGGCCGCGTTCAACGTCGATCCGGAAAGCAACGGCAACTCCAGCCGCGCCTGGCACCTGGGCCCGAAACACACCACCGGCACCGTGGTGCCGATCGAACTGGTGTACAAGCACGCGGGCCAATTGCCTGGCGAATACAAGCTCGGTTACTACTACGACAGCTCGGACGTGAAACGCATCGGCAGCGACAAAGAAGTCTCCGGGCGTGGCGGGCATTACCTGCTGATTGATCAGGCGGTGTGGAGTTCGCAATCGTCCGAGGGCCGCAGCCTGCATGCGTTCGGCCAATACTCGGCAGCCAGCGAGGCGGCTTCGCCATTCAGCAAGTGGTATGGCACCGGTCTGGTGCTGTACAAACCGTTCGAAGGTCGCCCGCGTGACACCGTCGCTCTGGGCTACGGCCGCGCCGTGCCTAACCCGCGTAGCCGCGACGTGCAGCAGGACGCCGCCATGGCCAACGGCACGCAGTTCCCGAACCTGGACAGTGGCGAGCAGTTGATCGAACTCGGCTACGGCTACCAGGCCACGCCTTGGCTGACACTGCGCCCGAACCTGCAATACATCATCGAGCCGGGGGTCTTTTCCGGGCAGGACATCGACAATGCGTTGGTGTTTGGCTTGCAGGTGAAAGCTTCGCTCTGACTTCTGGCAGAACTGCAGGCAATAAAAAACCCGGCGTAATGACCGGGTTTTTTATTGCCTGACAATTGTCGTAACCAAGATGCTCAGTCAACACCGAACCTTTACCCCCAAACCTGCGTCGGAGCTAGGGCGTTAACGCTTACCGCTCGCCACGAGGTTTCCGTTTGAAAGCAGCCATCGTCAAAAAATACCGTTTGATCATCAAGACCATGGGCTACGTGGGCTGGTCGCTGTTCTGGCTGTTGCTCTGGGACATCGCCGTCACCGTCGACTTCATGTTGTTCCTCAACGCCAAGATCAACCTGCCGCTGATGCCTCTGACTTTGCTCGGTTCAGCGCTGGTGGTGCTGATCAGTTTCCGCAACAGCAGCGCGTACAACCGTTGGTGGGAAGCGCGCACGCTGTGGGGCATGATGATCAACAGCTCGCGCAGCTTCGCCCGGCAGGTGCTGACGCTGCTGGATGATCCCGATAACGAAGTGAACCCGGTGAAGGCGACGCTGTTGCGCCGCCATGTGGCGTACGTCAATTGCCTCGCCGCGCACCTGCAAGGTCAGCCTTGCCCGGAGGAGGTCCGCGCGTTTATCCCGGCAGATGAGTTCGCCCGCAGTGGCACCACCAACAACTTCGCCAACGACCTCCTCACCGGTTCCGCGGCGTTGCTGGCCCGGGAATACAAGGGCGGGCGTCTGGACAGCATTCGTCTGGCGCGGCTGGAATCGACCATGGTCGAGCTGTCCAACAGTCAGGGCGGGATGGAGCGGATCGCCAATACCCCGCTGCCTTACCCTTACGTGTATTTCCCGCGCCTGTTTATCTCGCTGTTCTGCCTGATTGTGCCGGTGGGGCTGGTAGAGTCGCTGGGCTGGTTCACCCCGCTCGCCTCGACCGTGGTGGGCTTCATGCTGCTGGCCATCGAGCGCATCGGCACCGACCTGCAAAGCCCTTTTCGCCATAGTGAGCACCAGATTCAGATGGAGGCTCTGTGCGAAACCATCGAGAAAAACCTGCAGTCGATGCAGCGTGATTCATTGGGGGATGCGCGCAGGGTTGAAGAGACTGTTTAAACACATGCACGCCAGGGCATGACGCCCTGGCGAGTCGCAGGTATTACTTTTTCTTTTTCGCCGGTTTGTCAGCCTTATTTGCATCCTTGGCCTTTTCCGGCTTGCTATCGGCTTTCTTGGCAGACTTTTTCGGTTCGGCGTCTTTCTTCTTGTCTTTCTTGTCGGAAGACTTGGAAAGCGTGGAGGCTGCCGCCGATTTCTTTTCCGGCGAGGACTTTTTGTCTTTCAAGTCCTTGCTGGCTTTCGAAGCATCGTCTTTTTTGCTTTTCTTCTCGTCTTTAGCCACGTTGACCACCTCTCGGAATGTGCCGGTATTGGCACCGGGCCTGTGCGAATGAACACAAGCTGATCGTTAGGCGTGAGCGTTCGGGCGGGGTTCAGATTATTTGACTCGATCCAGCGCCCTTGACGAAGACTGGCCGTTCAACAAGTTGTCAATAGCACAGTTGTGCGACTGTTCTGGAGATAGCGCAGTGATAGGCTTTTCTGGCGTCACATTACGCGAATGCCCGATCTGTTCAGAAGGCAGGTCGGGGCCGCTGTATAAGCCCGCTGTCAGTTAACTGAAAGGATTCGAACATGAAAAAGCCCATGACAACTCTGGCCATCTGCGCGACGCTTGCTTTCGCCGCAACCGTCACAAACGCTGCCGTGCATCCAACGACCATCACTGCTCCACAGACGGTCAAGCAGGCGACCGCCTCGATTGACACGCCTTTCGCAACCCAGCGAAAAGCCGGAGAAATCCAGACGGCCAGTCTGGCCAGAAGTTGCTCCGATGAGCGCTATTCCTGGTGGGAATTCAGTGGCTGGGAAATAATCGCCTGTCTCGGAAGCGGTCAGTGGTAATTATTCAAACGAGTCTGGTGCGTGACTTATGTGCTGAGCACGCACCAGCGCCTGTTTTAGCCAACTTGTCACTCTCGCAACCATCAGCATTCCAATAGACGTTGCGCCTGTTGATTGACCCGGGCACTCATGCCTGACCCATGGCCGCAACCACGCCTCTGCCCTGCCCCAGAAACCCTCGTTCTGATGCGCCCCGTTTCATTGGCTTCCCTTGCAAATGAATACGCAAAAATAATGGTACAGAGACAACCCTTCATTCACATTTGAGATGGGTGTCTGAGTTCGACGATGAAGCCAAACTGGGCCCCACAGGTCAGGCTCCCTGAACTGGCTTTACAGGATGGTAACTAGAGTTTTTAAAAACTCTGGGCCGAAAGCGTACATCCGTGAGCGGCCAATGGCGGCCAGAAGCGCACAATCCCTGCCCGCCATACCGGAATAATCGCGACTTATTAGCCTCGCTCTGAATCAACCGGCGCGAACGCTTTGGCAGCGGCCACGGTATCGAGGGATTCGCGCAGCAGCTGAATTTTGCCGTCTTTGGCCACCAGGCGGCCGGCGTACATTTGCCGGTAGAGGCGCCCAGTGGCAGGCACCAAGGCCTCTACGCTGTATTCGGCAAACGCCTGATCGGGTGTGTCGATCAAAAAGCGCACATTGTGAAATTTGAAATCCGGCACTTTACCGAGCAACGAGCCAATGAATCCCTCGATGGCGGCAGGGCCTTGAACGCGATGGGGTATGCCCAGCGACGCTAGGTACGGCAACTCGAGCACGCCATCCTCCGCGAAAAGTGCTGCCGCCAGGTACGGCGTCTGAATGGCATCCAAGTAATTTTGCAGTAACTCCACGGCATTTTTCATGACGACTTTCTCCGAAACGCATAAGGGACGAGCACACTGCAGGTGCTGACCTGACTACGTTAAGGGACCCCTTCGATTTCAAAAACAGACGTTAATGAAAATCATCGTTTCATAATTGAAAGCCATGTGCGCAACGTCTCATGACGGCCATCGCCATTCGGGCTGGCTTAAATGTTCGGCAAAAAAGTCCGACAGCGCTTTGATTTTCACAGGCCGTGTACGCGCCGAGGGGGTGACGAAATACAAACCGCCACGGGCCATGCTCCATTGCGGTAACACCACCACCAAGCGTCCGTCTTTCAAGTACTCGCTGGCGATAAATTCCGGCAGTTCGGCGATAGCCAAGCCCTCAAGCAACACCGGCAATAAAGCATCCGAGTTGGTCACTCTCAGCGGGCCGCTGGGCACCACGTCTTCTTCGCTGCCGTCTTGATGGGTGAACCGCCACACTTGGCTGCGGGCCCGGTAGGCATAACTCAGGCACGTGCGGGACGCCAGTTCGCGGGGGTGGCCAGGATGGCCATGAGCGTCCAGATAAGCCGGTGAAGCGACCAGGTATTGAGTGACGGCACACAGTCGCCGTGCAACCAGCGAGGAATCCGGCAATACGGCGATGCGCAAGGCGGCATCGAAGCCCTCGGCGATCAGGTCTACCGAGGCATCTGAAAGGTGCAAGTCAATCGACAGCTCGGGATACTGGCGCAGCAATTGCGGCATCAGCGGTGCCACCCAACGCAAGCCAAACGACATGGGTATCGCCAAGCGTACTTGGCCGCGGGGCTGGACCGATAAATCCTGAGCCTCGCTTTCCACCTCTTCAGCCTGCCGATAAATCTCACCCGCCTTGGCCGCCATGCTCGCGCCGAATTCAGTAAGTGCCAGTTGCCGCGACGTACGGTTGAACAAGCGCCCACCCAGGCGCGCCTCCAACCGCGCGACCGCCCGCGATACCGTCGGCACCGACACGCTCATGACGCGCGCCGCGCCGGCGAACGAGCCCTCTTCGGCCACCTTGGCAAACATTGCCAACCCTTCGAAATCCGGAAGTCTGCTCATTTCATTTCTGCAACGATAGGTTTCAGGCAATTCTATTTTGAAAGTTTTTCCCCGTCGATAAGCTTCTCCCACACCGCAACTCACTCAATCGAAATACGGGAGAAACACCATGACTAACAAACTCGAAGGCAAAATTGCGTTGGTAACCGGCGGCACTACAGGCATCGGTCTGGCCACCGCCAAACGCTTCGCTCAGGAAGGCGCTCACGTCTATATCACGGGCCGTCGCCAAGCAGAACTGGACGCCGCTGTTACCGCAGTTGGCAACGCCACCGGCGTGCAGGTGGACTCCACCAACCTTGATCAGCTGGACGCGTTGTATCGCCAGATTGGCGCGACCCACGGCCGAATCGACGTGCTGTTCGCCAATGCTGGCGGTGGATCCATGCTGCCGCTGGGTGACATCACGGAACAGCAGTACGACGACACCTTCAATCGCAACGTAAAAGGCGTGCTGTTCACTGTGCAAAAGGCGCTGCCGCTGCTGGCTCCAAAAGCCTCGGTGATTCTCACCGGCTCTACGGCAGGCAGTTCGGGCACGGCCGCCTTCAGTGTGTACGCCGCGTCCAAGGCCGCCGTGCGCTCGTTTGCCCGCAACTGGATTCTGGATTTGAAAGACCGCCAGGTGCGCGTCAACACCATCAGCCCCGGCGCCACCCGCACGCCTGGCCTGGTTGATTTGGCCGGCCCTGATGCCGCTCAACAGCAGGGCTTGCTCGACTACCTGGCGTCGCTGATTCCCATGGGGCGTGTCGGTGAGGCTGATGAAATTGCCAGTGCGGCGTTGTTTCTGGCCTCGGATGACGCCAGTTTCGTCAACGGTATCGAGCTGTTTGTTGACGGCGGCCAGGCGCAAATCTGAGCAGTCAGCGGGCGACTGTTGCGGTCGCCCGCCACCCATTCATGAGGATCCGTTTATGAACACATTGCACTGGGCACTGCTTGCCGCCACCCTGCCCTTGGCTGCCGGTACTTTAGCAGCGCCCTCGACTCCGCAGAGCCCACCCGCCATGAACTCCGCCGCACCGCTTCAGGTTTCAGCCATCGATCATGTCGGCATCAATGTGCCGGATATCGACGAAGCCACACGCTTTTTCTCCGCGCTGATGGGCGCACGGGTGATCTCGGACATCAGCCCTGGCAAGATCCCGGATCAGTGGAAAAGCCAATTCCGCTGGCACCGCTCCAGCGAGCTGCAACGCTTTGTGATGCTGCAAATGGACGGCGGCGCGAAGTTGGAGTTGTTTCAGTACCAAGGCTCTGAGATCAATCAGGTTCAACCCCATGGCGACGACGCCGGAGCCAGCCATGTGGCGTTGCGCACCGCCGATATTGACGGCAGCCTGGCTACCCTCAAGCGCCTGAATGTGACCATTCTCAACGAGCCCATTACCAACCCGGACGGCGTTCGCTGGTTCTATTTTCAGGCGCCGTGGGGCACGCAGATTGAGCTGGTGTCGCTGCCGCACAACGTCGGGGGCTGACCCCGCCGTTTACGAAAAACTTGTGGCTGATTAACAATCCGCCAACAGGACGGTAAGGCCCCGGTGGCAGGCACACCTATCTACATAGTTCTACCGCTGGCTTGCTCATAGCTCGAAAGGAAATGCCGCCACTGCGACTCATCCCAGAAAGAATGCCGTCTGAGTTGGGGAATGTCGTGACGCGCCGCGCCCATTGCCGTAGCACGACCGCGAGACTTCTCCAGGTCAAGCAGCGCCAGTTCGAAATCGAAGTCAGCGTCAGTAATCGACGCCTTGATAAAGATGTGTTTGGAACGCATGCAACCGTGTTGCCATTTGCCCGAGTGCAGCCGCGCCAGCATTTGCGCTAAACGTTCAAGCAGTCGCAGATGTTGCGCTGTGGTCAACAGGCTTGCAGCTCCCTGGCCATACCAGGTATCCAGATCGATGAAGCCGCCCAGGTCTTCGGTCACCAGAACACCCTGCCATAGGCCGTCAACTTTTCTCGCGCCATAAAATACCGGCCTTGGTGCATTCACGCCCAGTTGCTCGAGTCTTGAAAGGGCAACGCCTTCACGCAATGCGGTGGGTCGGCCAGTGGGGTAACGCAGACTGCGGAACAAATGGCCGGTCTGACGCTTTACAAAAAACGTCTTGTCACCTTGAACAATCAGCTGGACACCGCTGGTGCCGCTGCGGCGCACATTCGGCGGTTCCACCCACGACCCGGACGTACCCCACCAAAAATCAAACTCATCGCGTGCCCTGCCCATTGTGTGCTCCATTTTTTGTAGAAATTGTTTCGTGCGACGTCGCAACAGCAGCTCAGTCTATTTGTGGACGTTAATAGTTCCCTATTTATCGCGGATGTTAGGGCCATCTTGAGGCTTTTACGCAACGATGTGACAGAAATTGGCTATGGAAGTTGTATATCCCTTCTGGGAGACCTTTGCTCGCAACGTCACATTCAGATGCCGGCAGAGCGCGGTCGACACATCGAGTGACTGATGAGTGAGCCTCATAAACCCTTGCCGATTTACCCGTCTAGTACCCTTACTCACGCTCGCTTACTGTGCTCCCAACGTCTGACGGGAGATCGACATGCACAAGCGCACACTCGGAAACAGTTCACTGCAAGTGTCAGCTTTGGGCTTTGGCTGCATGGGCTTGAGCCATGGCTACGGTCCAGCGACAGAAACGCCGCAAGCGATCTCGCTGATTCGCAAGGCCGTTGATCTAGGCGTCACCTTCTTCGATACCGCCGAGTTTTACGGCCCTTATCTCAATGAGCAAGTCGTCGGCGAGGCGCTGTCCCCGGTTCGTGACCAGGTCGTGATCGCCACCAAATTCGGCTTCGCCGTCGGTGCTGACAACACAAAGCAGACTCTGGACAGCCGGCCCGAACGTATTCGGGTCGCCGTCGAAGGTTCGCTGCGCCGACTGAAAACCGATTACATCGATTTGCTTTACCAACACCGCGTCGATCCGGACGTGCCGATCGAAGACGTCGCCGGGACGGTGAAAGACCTCATCAGCGAAGGCAAGGTCAAGCATTTCGGCCTGTCGGAGGCCGGTGCACAGACCATTCGCCGTGCGCACGCGGTGCAGCCGCTCACGGCGCTGCAAAGCGAATACTCGCTGTGGTGGCGCGAGCCCGAACAGGAAATCCTGCCGACGCTTTGGGAGTTGGGCATCGGCTTCGTGCCATTCAGCCCTTTGGGCAAGGGCTTTCTCACCGGCACGGTGTCGGCGGAGGCCACTTACGGCAGCGACGATTTCCGCAGTATCGTCCCGCGCTTCAGCCAATCGGCGCTGCAAGCCAATCAGGGGTTGGTGGTATTGATTCGCCAGATCGCCGCGCAGAAACACGCAACACCGGCGCAGATCGCTTTGGCCTGGCTGCTGGCGCAGGCACCGTGGATCGTACCGATTCCGGGCACGACCAAACTGCATCGCCTGGAAGAAAACCTCGGCGGCGCGGACATCACGCTCGATGCCGCCGAGCTGAAGGCGATTGATGTTGCGCTGGCGCAGATCCGCATCGAAGGCGAGCGCTATCCCGAGGCCCTTAAAGCGCGTGTCGGTCGATGAGCAACGATCACGATCCGCTGCGGCGCACGGTGATCGCCGCACTGGCCAGCGCTCCGCTGCTGTCGCTCGCCGACACGCAAGGCGCCAGTGAAACACCGCGCTCAGGCTCGCGGATTCTGGTCGCGTACTTTTCGCGCTCGGGCAATACCCGCGTGGTTGCGGGGCTGATCCAGCGTGGACTGGGTGCCGATCTGTTCGAGATTCGCCCGGCCCACGCCTACCCCGAGGACTATCTGCAAACCGTGGAACAGGCGCGTCAGGAGCGTGACAGCGGCTTCGAACCCGAACTGCAAAACAAGGTTCACGCCCTCAGCGACTACGACACGATTTATCTCGGCTTTCCGATCTGGGGTGAAACCGCGCCGCCGATCGTGCGCACCTTCCTCAGCGCCCACGACCTGACCGGCAAGACCCTCATCCCCTTCAACACCCACGGCGGTTATGGCTTGGGCAACAGTCGCAGCGTGCTCGTCAAGCACGCGCCGAAGACTAAGGTTCTGGAAGGTTTTTTGATGGAGGGTGAGCAAGAGCGCAAGACCATGGAGCGCGTGAATGGCTGGCTGAGCGATCACCCCCTCACGCGTTAATCGAATTCTGTACGGAGTGACATCATGAAAATCCGCACGTTGGGCAATGGCCTGAAAGTGTCCGCACTGGGCCTTGGTTGCATGAGCATGACGTCGGCCTACGGGCCGGCTGCCGACAAAACCAGCATGATCAAGCTGATTCGTTCGGCCCACGAGCAAGGCGTCACCTTGTTCGACACCGCTGAAGCGTATGGCCCGTTCGCCAATGAAGAACTGCTGGGCGAAGCCTTGCAGCCGATCCGCGAGCAAGTCGTCATTGCTACCAAATTCGGCTTCGATATCGACCTGATCACCGGCGCACGCGGCGGCGGCACCAACAGCCGCCCGGCGCATATCCGCGCCGTGGCCGAGGCCTCGTTGAAGCGTCTGCGCACCGATTGCATCGACCTGTTTTATCAGCACCGCGTTGATCCGCAGGTACCCATCGAAGACGTCGCCGGCACGGTCAAGGAGCTGATCGCCGAGGGCAAGGTCAAGCATTTTGGCCTGTCTGAGGCGGGTGTGGAGACCATACGCCGGGCTCACGCGGTGCAACCGGTCACGGCGGTACAGAGCGAATATTCGCTGTTCTGGCGCGGGCCGGAGCTGGAACTGCTGTCGGTGCTGGAAGAATTGGGGATCGGCTTCGTTCCGTTCAGCCCGCTGGGCGCCGGTTTCCTCACCGGTCAGATCGACGAGCACACGCAGTTCGACGCAAGCGATTTCCGCAATGTCGTCCCGCGCTTTTCCCCTGAAGCGCGCAGGGCCAATCTGGCGCTGGTCGATGTGGTGAAAGCCGTCGCGCAACGCAAACACGCCACGCCGGCACAAGTGGCCCTGGCCTGGTTGCTCGCACAGAAACCGTGGATTGTGCCGATCCCGGGTACGACGAAACCGCATCGCCTGGAAGAAAACCTGGGCGCGGTCGAGTTGCCATTGAGCGCAGATGATCTGCGCGTGATCAACGAGCAGATGGCGCAAATTCAGGTGCACGGTGAACGCCTGCCGGAGTCGGCACTGAAAATGACCGGACTTTGAGTCTGCCCAACGCGGCGCTGCGTGCGGCGCCGCTTTCATTGCCTGACCGGAGTTGATCCGATGAACCGATTGATCGCGCCACTCGTGGCTTTCTCACTCATGACCGCAGAAGCCCAGGCTGCCAGTGAAATCCGCGTTACCCCGAACGGTACCCAGCCCTCGATCAAGGGCGCGGCGCAAAACTTTACCGGCGCTGTGCGCGTCGATGGCTTGTTCAAAGGTGACGCGCCCGCGCGCATCGCCGGCGGCACGGTGACCTTCGAACCTGGCGCACGCACGGCGTGGCACACCCATCCGCTGGGGCAAACACTGATCGTCACCGCTGGCGTTGGCTATGTGCAGCAAGAGGGTGGCCCGCGTCAGGAAATCCGTCCGGGCGACACTGTCTGGATTCCGCCGAACACCCGGCACTGGCACGGCGCCACGACCAACAGTGGCATGACCCACATCGCCATCGCTGAAGCCGAAGACGGCCAGACCGTCACCTGGGCGGAGCAGGTCTCGGAGGCGCAATACGCCGGCCAATGAAGTTACAGAATGTGTCGAAGTTGTTCACTCGGTACTCTTCCAGCCAACCATCATCTGACCTCCGGGCCCCGTAACAGCGGGGCCGCGTCAGGACTCCAGCGGTGATGGCAACGTTGACTCATGAGTTTTGCTCAGGAGTCCATGCGCCTTTTCGGGGTTAATCGCCACCACCATCCTCCGTACGATCCAGCAACACCGCAGTGACCTGCAATGGATGGAGCCTTTCATGATGACCACTGACGCACGCAAGTGCACTGCCCTCCCCGCACTCATGACGCTTTGTCTGGGCGTTGCGGCGATGTTCAGCGTGACCACTCAAGCAGCCGAGGCAGCGCAAACCATGACCAACACACCCGCCAAAGCAACGACATTGTCGAGCCAACAACAAGCGATTCCACTGATCGCGGCTTTCATGGCGACCAGTGACATGCCTCACCTCAACACCGCGCTCAACCAGGGACTCGATGCCGGCCTGACCATCAGCGAAACCCGCGAAATTCTGGTGCAGCTCTACGCGTATGTCGGCTTCCCGCGCAGCCTCAACGCCTTGAACGAGCTGATGACGGTGGTGCAGGCGCGCCAACAGCGCGGCATCGATGATGCGCCGGGACGCGAGCCGGGCCGCGCTATCCCGACCGGTGACGAACTGCTGGCCGCCGGCACCGCGAATCAAACCAGAATCTCCGGCGGCCCGGTCAAAGGCCCGGTGTTCGAGTTTGCTCCGGTGATCAACCGCTTCCTGCAAACACACTTGTTCGGCGACATCTTCGAGCGCGACAACCTCGACTGGCAAAGCCGCGAACTGGCGACTGTCGGGGCGCTGGCAGCCACGCCTGGGGTGGAATCGCAGCTGCGCTCGCACATGGCGGCGAGCCTGCGCGTCGGTCTCAGCGCGGCACAATTGCGCCAGGTTACCGAGCTGCTGAAAAAACACGGCGATGCGCAGACGGCTGAACGTGCCGACACCGCGCTGACCCAAGCCCTTGCAGCTTCGGGGGCATGACATGAAAGCTGCAAAACATTTGCTGTGCCTCTCACTGTTGAGCCTGTTGGCGGCCTGCGCAAACCCTTCCGAAGGCCCGCTGCTGATCCAGAAGCAAGGCAGCTTCGCCGCTGGCGGAACGATGATCACGGCACCGGGCACTTTCAACCCGCGCCAACCGATGGCGCCCAACGGCCAGACTTACCACGGTGACCACGCCTACGCGTTCTATCAGATCCCGGTCGATGCGCGAAAACTGCCCATCGTCATGTGGCACGGCGCGGGGCAATTTTCCAAGACCTGGGAAACCACTGCCGATGGCCGCGAGGGGTTTCAGAACATCTTTCTGCGCCGTCACTACGGCGTCTATCTGATCGATCAGCCTCGGCGTGGCGATGCCGGACGCAGCATGGTCGAGACCACACTCAAGCCTGTGCCTGACGAACAGCTGTGGTTCAACCAGTTCCGCATCGGCCTGTGGCCCAACTACTTCAATGGCGTACAAGTGGCACAGGACGCACAAACCCGCGAGCAGTTTTTCCGGGCGATGACGCCAAACACCGGGCCGTTCGACATGGGCGTGGTCTCCGACGGCGTGTCGGCGCTGTTCGACAAAATCGGCCCGGGGATTTTGTTCACCCATTCGCAAGGTGGCGGGCCGGGCTGGTTGACGGCGATCAAGAACGACAAGGTCAAAGCCATCGTGGCATTCGAACCGGGCAGCAGTTTCGTGTTTGCTGACGGTGAAGTGCCGGCGCCGATTCCCAGCGCGTTCGACACGGTGCAAGGCGCAGCGGTGCCCATGGAGCAATTCATGGCGCTGACGCGCATTCCGATTCTGATCCTCTACGGCGATAACATCCCGGAACGGGCCGTCGACCTGCCTGCTCAGGACAGTTGGCGCGCACGCTTGAAAATGGCCCGGCTTTGGCGTGACGCGGTCAATCGACATGGCGGTGATGTGCGACTGATCCACCTGCCGGAGATTGGCATTCACGGCAACACCCACTTTCCCATGTCGGATCTGAACAACGTGCAGATCGCTGACCTGGTCGCGCAATTCCTCAAAGAAAAACAGCTGGACTGACCCCAACACTTTTGCAACTGCCGCCCTAATTGATTGCTCAGGAGCTTCACGTGAAGAACACTCTCAAAGCCACGCTCATGTCGGCATTGGTCGGCCTCTCGGCGGGCGAGGCCTTGGCCGCCGACTACAAAAAGAACCCTTTCACCCTCGCCTACGACGGCGCAATCAGCAAGAACGAACCGGGCAAGGTCAATATCCACCCGGTCAAGTACACGCTCAATGGTCTGGACATCGCCGCGAACGTGTACACCCCGGCCAACTACGACGCGAAGAAGACTTACCCGACCGTGGTCGTTGCACACCCCAATGGCGGCATCAAAGAACAGGTTGCCGGTCTGTATGCCCAGCGCCTGGCGGAACAGGGCTACATCACCATCACGGCCGATGCGGCCTATCAGGGCGCCAGCGGTGGTCAGCCGCGCAGCATCGATAAACCGGCGTCTCGCATCGAAGACATCCACGGCATGGCCGACTTCATCAGCCAGTTTGCCGGTGTCGATGACAAGCGTCTGGGCCTGCTCGGCATCTGCGGCGGTGGCGGCTATTCGTTGGCGGCGGCGCAAACCGATAAACGCTTCAAATCGCTGGCGACCGTAAGCATGTTCAACTCGGGCCGGGTACGCCGCAACGGCTACAACGATTCGCAAATCGACAGCATCCAGCAACGTTTGCAACAGGCATCAGCAGCCCGCGCGCAGGAAGCGGCCGGCGGTGCGGTACTGTATTCGGGCGATGCCAACCTCACCGATGAGCAGATAGCCAAACTGCCCTTCGAACTGTATCGCCAGGGCTACGAGTACTACTGGAAAACCCACGCACACCCCAACTCGACCTTCAAATACACCACCAGCAGCTTGCTGGATTTGATGCGTTTCGACGCCACCGACCACATTGAACTGATCAATCAACCCTTGCTGATGATCGCCGGCAGCAAGGCCGACAGCCTGTACATGACTCAGGATGCCTTCCCCAAAGCCACCGGCACCTCGGACAAGGAAGTGTTCATTCTCGATGGCGCGACGCATATCGAAACCTACTGGGTGCCGCAATATGTTGATGCGGCGATTGGCAAGCTCAGCGAATTTTACGCACGCACCCTGTGATGAGCGCCTTGAGGGTCGCGCATCCATGCGCAACCTGCTTTCATGGAATAATCCCGCGTCCCTCATGAGAGGCCCTCATCAATGTCCCGCGCCAACCTCAACGACCTGCAAGCCTTCGTGGTGATCGCCCGCGAAGGCAGTTTTACCCGCGCAGCCGCACAACTGGGTGTCTCGCAGTCGGCGCTGAGCCACACCATGCGCGCCCTCGAAGCTCGGCTGGGCGTGCGCCTGTTGACGCGAACCACACGCAGCGTTTCGCCGACCGAGGCCGGCCAGCGCTTGTATCAGTCGATGGCGCCGCGCTTCGATGAGATCGAACTGGAACTGGCTGCGGTCAGTGAATTTCGCGACACCCCGGCCGGTAATGTGCGGATCTCGGCGTCCGAACATGCCGCCAACAATATCCTCTGGCCGAAGCTGTTGAAGGTGCTGCCCGACTACCCGGACATCAAGGTCGAAATCACGGTCGACTATGCCCTTTCCGACATCGTTGCACAGCGCTATGACGCCGGCGTGCGTCTGGGCGATCAGGTGGCGAAGGACATGATTGCCGTGCCGATCGGTCCGTCATTGCGCATCGCGGTAGTGGGGTCTCCCGAGTATTTCAAGCACCGACCGATCCCGCAGGCACCGAGCGATCTGGCTGCGCACAACTGCATCAATCTGCGCCTGCCCACCCACGGCAGCCTGATGCAATGGGATTTTGAAAAAGACGGTCACGAACTCAAGGCGCGCGTCGAGGGGCAATGGACGTTCAACAGCAGCATGCCGATCCTGCGTGCGGCGGAGGCAGGCTGCGGGCTGGCGTTTCTGCCGGAAGACATGGTCATGAGCCAGTTGGCCAACAGCACACTGGTGCGCGTACTTGAGGATTGGTGCCAACCGTTTGCCGGTTACCACCTTTACTACCCGAATCGTCGTGAACATTCGTCAGCGTTCGGAGTTGTGGTGGATGCGCTCGTTTATAAGGAATGACGCGTTAAATTGACTCAGATCATGATTCAATTCGATTGAGGAAAATAACCAACAACTTTCTTGATCCGCATTTTCTTTGTGCTAAAAGTATTGCCGCCAGTGGCTCCTTACAGGGATGAGTAAGGGTTTGCTCATCCGCAGCCATTGCCCACGGATGCATACTTTCAACAAGGAAGTCATATGAAAATAGTTGGGCTGTCCGGGATTCTCCCGTCACGCATTATCAGCAATCAAGACGTTATAAACCTGGTCGAGGAACACTCTAAAGATACGTTCCAGGAAGACTTGCCAAAAACCTTGAAGACCATTAGCAAGTTGCTTGAAAAAAGCGGCAGCGGCACGCGTCACTGGCTGGGCGCCGACGAAACGCCGATGGAACTGATGGAGACAGCATTCAACTCCGCGCTCGCCCAGGCCAATATCGACAAGGCCGATCTGGACCTGCTGATCTATCCGAACGTCACGCGAGGCTTCATCGAGCCGGCCAACAGTACGTTCATCGCCAAGGCGCTGGGCCTGAGCTGCAGAAACTTCGATGTGGTGGACGCCTGCAATGGCTGGGTGACTGCCATGGATGTCATCAACAGTAAGATGCAGGCCGGCGAGATTCGCTACGCGGCGATCGTCAATATGGAATTTGGCATGTCTGCTGGCGGGCCGGTGATGCCCAAGAACTTCTCCTTACAGTCGTCGGCGGAACTGGCATACAAGTTTCCGAGTTTTACCATTGGCGAAGCCGTCACGGTCACCATCCTCAGTCATGAAGCCCCCGGCAACTTCAAGTTCTCGTACATCAACAGGCCAGACTTGAGTGACTTGTCGACCATCTCCCTGCCGGATTGGAAACTGTTCTGCAATGAGGAAGATATTCCGCGTATTTCACCGACCGGCGGCCAGTATCAATTCAATTCCTACGCAGCAGCCTTGCATGAAGATGGTCGCAACGAAGCGATAAAAGTCTTCAATTTGCAAAACGTCTCTGCGGCGGATGTTCATAAAGTGTTTATTCATACCGGTTCACCCAAGATGTGGGAGCACATTGGGCAACTGATCGGTATTGATCACAAGCTGCACCACGTCGGGCATAAAACCGGCAACATCATTACCGCGTCCATCCCCTACGGCATCTTCGATGCGATGAGTCGTGGCGAAGCCGAGACCGGGCAGTTTTGCATGGGCTGGGCGGGCAGCGGCGGGATGGTTTTCTCCGCGCTGTCGTTTACCTTGTAGGGCCTGATGCAACTTGCCGTCGTGAGGCGGCAAGTTGCTCATCCATGATCTTATTAAGACACTCTCACTGCAGACGATTCGGGCAGGCGCGGTTTCACGAATGAATGACTACAGCAACTGCGCCAGTCAGCAGGCAAACACACGCCACGGCCGTCAGGCGCAATCGCATTGGCAGGTACCAGGCTTGCAGGCTCACAACCCGAACCAACTGCCGGTCTTGCCAGAAGTGCACGACAAATCCGATGATCAACAGCAAGCAACCCACTGGCACCGGCAGTAACGTGCTGAGCCAAGCGACAAGGGCCGGCATGACACTCCACATAAGCCGGTCGCGGCGCAGTTCGTCACTCATGTTTTGCACTGACATGGCGAACCCCCAGTGCAAGGCGCCGATGAAGCTGAGGATGACAGCGCCATAGTTGACCAGCGCTACCGCCCAAAACATTCGATATTCCAAAGATGTGAGGATGAGTAGCACAAGGCCAATAAACGGTAGTAAACCGCCATAGCCCAGCAGGCAGACATACCTTGGCGGTGAGAGCGAAGATGACAGGTTCATTTCAATTGCTTCCAGTGCCCGATACACAAGACTGTAGACCCAAAAGCTCCGACCTGATGCGCACGCCGCCGCGTATAAACGCCCTTCCTCTCCAGCAGTTCGGCATGAGTGTCAGTCTGTTACGCCCAGCCCTTCCCTGACTGTATCTGTGCGTCTGGCCACTTTGCTGCGAGTATTCCTGCACTCACCTGGCGCAGTGAATTTGATGGACCTTATTGCTGATTTCCCCGAGTTTTTCCTGCCACGCTGCACGCTGCGGCGAATTCATCGTCGTGATGTCGATGCGATTTTCGCCGGGCTGTCTCACCCGCAGGTGATTGCCCACTATGGCGTGTCTTACAACAGCCTCGAAGCGACGGACGAACAGATGCGCTGGTACGACGCATTGCTGGAAGAACGCCGGGGTATCTGGTGGGGCATCGCACTGCCGGGGCGCGATGAATTGGTGGGCGCCTGTGGCTTCAATGATTGGTCTCATGCCGATCGCAGCCTGGATATCGGCTACTGGCTGATGCCGGATTACTGGGGGCGAGGTCTGATGCAGGCTTGCCTGCCCACCCTTCTGCGCTTCGCCTTGAGCAACCTCGGCGTGCACCGCATTCACGCCGACGTCGAGCCGGAAAACCCCGCCAGCGCCCGCCTGCTGGAGCGGCTCGGTTTCGTGTTTGAGGGAACCCTGCGGGAGTTGGAGTACAAGGACGAGCGCTTCCTCAGCCTGCACCAGTACAGCCTGCTGGCCACTGACCAGGCGGCGCGAGCGTTATTGGCGGACGAGACGCCGATCCTGCGGCTATGCCGTGGCGCGGATGCACCGGCGCTGAGTGCCCTGGCCCGGCGCAGCAAGGCCCACTGGGGTTATCCCGAAGCATGGATGGAGGCCTGGGAACCGGCGCTGACGTTAACCCCGGCACATCTGACCGGCCATTACGCGGTGCTGGTCGCGGCGGATGGCCCGCCACTGGGATTCTATGGATTGGAGCGCGACGAGGATGGCTGGCAACTGGAGCATTGCTGGGTCGACCCGTCGGCCATGAACGGAGGCCACGGACGACGCCTGGTGGAGCATGCACTGGCTGTGGCACGCGGCCTGGGCGTGTCCACCTTGTCGGTGGAGTCCGATCCGTCGGCCCAAGCCTTTTACGAGCGGCTTGGGGCCCGGCACGTGCGCAATGTATCGCGCCCGGTGTGTGGCGAGCCCCGACAACTGCCGGTACTTGAATGGTGGCTTGGTGAGTAACGCTTTGTGGCGAGAGAGGACGGCTGAATTATTGGCTGCTGGTGGGCGGCTTTTGGCCTATGACAGTTGTTTGTGGGTGGCAGCTATCGGCTGCGGATTCAACCGGTGGACTGATTACGGACCCAAGGCAGTCAGTCAATAATGGATAATGGCAGAAACCGGCCCCAAGAAAACTTTAGCTGCTTAGATATCAACGCAGATTGGTCTCTGCAATGGACTGTAAATTTATGATTACTACGGTGGACCAATATGATTGCTCAAACTATTTCGTCGTCGTGCATGGCATTGACGCTCAGACCTATGAACGGATGGCTGTTCACTTTGAATGTCGTCGCGGCGGTGTGCGACCGACGGACCAAAGCAGGTTTATCTCTATCCCAGTAACAGTTGACACTCTAGGTAGCACTCTTGCTTGGGTCAAAACCGAGTTGAACGGGCGCCATTACGAGCTGCATTTGATTGTGTCCGTCGCGACAAACTTGTCTTGGGGCGAGGTTCTCATCCCCCCGCAAATAGCTTTGCTCGCTGGCCAGGCTGAAGCCGCGATTAAGATTGCGTTTCAACTCAAGCGAACTTGATCCGATGGCAGGCAGTGCCTGCTTTGTAGATCCGTCTTTCCCTAACGGCTGCTTTTGGCCGACCTCTCCCAGTTGTTGCCTGTTAGCGAAGGGCTGCAATCGAATAAAAGCCGGCGTGGGCACTGCGCAACTCGCTGCCATTGCCAAGTCACTTAATACAGGAGTGGCCGCTATTTTTCAGATAAACGCAGTCTCGATAAACGCTTCCAGCGCCTTTTCTTCGAGTATCTCGATAGAGAAATGCCCGAAGCGCTTTGGTAACCAGATAATGCGTGTGCCGGCCGGGGATTGCAGATTCGCGCGAGGCAATGGCGCTCCATTTTCGTCTTGAGGCTGAACACCCGCGTCCATCAGCTCGTCATAGGCTTTTTCGATATCTTTCGTTGAGTAGCAGTGGCGGTAAATCATGCCTTCACCTGAAGAATCCAAAAGTTCTTTCAGATTGCCTGCCAACGGTTGCACCAGCATGAAACGTTCTTGACCTATCAGTGCAATCGCGTAGCGAACATGCAGACCGCCCCGCTCCCAGACAAGCGTTTTGGAAATCCTGGCGTTTAGTATGTGTGCGTAGTAAGCACAGGCTTCCTCAAGATTTTTGACCAGTACATCTACATGACTGAACTTCAGATCCATTGCATAGCTCCTGTCCATAAAAACCATCGTAATAGTCAGCCATCAGCCAGCGGACACTATCTGAACTACCGCCCTGAATGTTGACATATTCGCATCGATCTTTTCCCTGCTGATGCGCGGTTCGGTCGAATAGCTGAGAGATTCGTAGAAAATTCCAATACGCCCTCATGGTATTCACATGTCGATATCAGACACGATCATGGCGCAATCAGGCTACTGAATCAGCGACAAGGCCGGCTAAGGTGCCGTGTCTTCGTATCAAACGACCCCGCTCGGATCATGGGGTTGATAAGAACTGCGGCGGTTGGACGGGCTTCTTTCGGGAGTTTCAGCAGGCAACGATGGTGCTCGATCGGGTGCCCGTTCAATTCGCTTAAATGTCGATCAGCAGAGAATAAAAATACCGATGATCAGCCCGAACTCCATGGATTCGAGTAGCCAATTGGCGCAGGGCTTCAAGCCTCGTCACGTCACAATGCTGTCCATCGCCGGGATTATCGGCGCCGGTTTGTTCGTCGGTTCAGGGCACGCCATTGCCGCAGCGGGGCCGGCCGTGCTGCTCGCCTATCTGTTTTCCGGTTTGCTCGTCGTGCTGGTCATGCGCATGCTCGGCGAGATGGCGGTGGCCAATCCGGACACCGGTTCGTTCTCCACCTATGCCGACCAGGCCATCGGCCGCTGGGCCGGTTTTACCATCGGCTGGTTGTACTGGTGGTTCTGGGTGCTGGTCATTCCTATCGAAGCGCTGGCAGCCGGGCATGTGTTGAATCAATGGTTTCCGCAGGTCGATGCCTGGCTGTTCGCGTTGGGATCGATCATTGCGCTGGTGGTGACCAACCTGTTCAGCGTGTCCAAATATGGTGAGTTCGAGTTCTGGTTCGCCATGGCCAAGGTCGTGGCAATCATCGGCTTCATCGGTGTCGGTTTTGCCGTGTTGATGGGTTGGGTTCCCGACCGTGAAGTCAGCGGATTGAGCAGTCTGATGGCCACGCACGGCGGTTTTGCGCCCAACGGCTTGTCGGCGGTGGTCGGCGCTTTCATCACGATCATGTTCAGCTTCATCGGCACTGAAGCGGTGACCATTGCCGCTGCCGAATCGAATAACCCGGCGCAGAACATCGCCAAGGCCACCCGCTCGGTGATCTGGCGCATTGGCGTGTTTTACCTGCTGTCGATCTTCGTGGTCATCTCCGTAGTGCCCTGGAATGATCCGTTGCTGGCCTCGGTGGGCTCGTATCAGCGCGCCCTGGAAATCATGAACATTCCAAATGCCAAGTTCATGGTCGACGTCGTCGTCCTGATCGCCGTGGCCAGTTGCATGAACTCCTCGATCTACATTGCCTCGCGCATGTTGTACTCGCTGGGTCGTAGAGGCGATGCACCAAAAGCGCTGAAGGCGACTTCCGCGGCTGGCGTGCCACGGGCCGCCGTGATCGCCAGCACCGTGCTGGGCGCATCGATCACCGTATGGAGCTACTTCATGCCCGCCGGGCTGTTCGAGTTTCTATTGGCCAGTTCCGGGGCGATTGCCTTGCTGGTGTATCTGGCGATTGCGGTGTCGCAGCTGCGCATGCGGCGGATATTGCAACAGCGCAAGGTCGAGCTGACCTTCCGCATGTGGCTGTTTCCCTGGCTGACGTGGCTGGTGATCGGCTTCATCTGTGCGGCGCTGGCGGTCATGATGATCACCCCGCAGCACCGCACCGAAGTCACCACCACTATTGGTCTGGCGCTGGCAATCTCCTTTATCGGCCTGATGACGTCGCGTCACCCTGCCCCGACGGCACGAGCAACGTCGGTGGGTCAGGCCTGATCCACCGCCTCGATCACGCCTTTGTCCTCACCCAGGAAGCCGCCGCTCTGATGCGCCCACAGCCGTGCATACACGCCGTTTTTCTCCAGCAATTCGGCGTGGGTGCCCTGCTCGATGATGCGTCCGTCATCCATGACAATCAGCCGGTCCATCGCCGCAATCGTCGACAGTCGATGGGCGATCGCGATCACGGTCTTGCCCTGCATCATGTCGTCGAGGCTTTCCTGAATCGCCACTTCAACCTCCGAATCCAGCGCACTGGTGGCTTCGTCCAATAGCAGAATCGGTGCGTTCTTCAGCATCACCCGGGCAATCGCCACCCGTTGGCGCTGGCCGCCGGACAGCTTGATCCCGCGCTCGCCCACCAGAGTGTCGTAACCGGTATGACCCTGGCGATCACTCAACTGGCTGATGAATTCGTCAGCCTGGGCGTTGGCCGCCGCGCGGCGGATCTGCGCGTCGGTGGCATCGGGCCGGCCGTAGGCAATGTTGTCGCGAATCGAGCGGTGCAGCAGCGAAGTGTCCTGCGTAACCATGCCAATGGCACTGCGCAGGCTGTCTTGAGTCACGTGCGCAATGTTCTGGCCATCGATCCGAATCTCGCCACTGTCGACATCGTAGAAACGCAGCAGCAAGTTGATCAGCGTCGATTTGCCGGCACCGGAGCGGCCCACCAGACCGATCTTCTCCCCGGGACGGATGCTCAGGCTCAGGCCATCGAGCACCTGACGCTCGCCACCGTAATTGAATTTCACTTTGTCGAATGTCACTGCGCCGCCCGAGGTCACCAGCACGCCGGCATCCGGCGCGTCCTGCACCTTAGTGCCCTGGGTCAGGGTCGCCATGCCGTCCTGAACGGTGCCGATGCTTTCGAACAGCGAGGTCATCTGCCACATGATCCAGTTCGACATGCCATTGATCCGCAACGCCATGGCGGTGATCGCCGCCACCGCGCCGGCGCCGACATCGCCCTGGTGCCACAGCCACAGGGCATAGCCGCCCGCTGACATGATCAATGCCACCACCAGGGCCTGATTGACGATCTCAAACAGGCTGACCAGACGCATCTGGCGAAAACCGGTTTGCTTGAAATCCTCCATCGCCGCCCGTGCAAAGTGCGCTTCGCGGTTGGAGTGGGAGAACAGTTTCACCGTGGTGATGTTGGTGTACGCGTCGGCAATACGCCCGGTCATCATCGAGCGCGCGTTGGCCTGCTCCTGGCCGACCTTGCCCAGCCGCGGCACGAAGTACCCCATCGCCAGCCCGAACAACACGACCCACGCGAGAAACGGCAGCATCAGCTTCAGCGCAAAACCGCCGGCCAAGGCGATGATCGCGATGAAGTACACGCCGATCCCGGGCAGGATCTCGATCATGGTGAACAGCACGTCGCGCACCGCGAGCGCTGTCTGCATCACCTTGGTCGTGACCCGTCCGGAAAACTCATCGGAGAAAAACGAAAGGCTTTGCCGCAGCATCAGCCGATGGAAGTCCCAGCGCAGGCGCAGCGGCAGGTTAATTGCCAGAATCTGGTGCTGAACCATGGTACGCAACGCCACCAATCCGACACTGAGCACCATGACGATGCCCATGCCCCACAACACGCGACGCTCCTGTGCAGCCGCTTCCCCGCCCGCCTGCCAGGTCGAGAGCAGATCGACGACCTGGCCGAGGAAGGAAAACAGCCACGCTTCATAAATCGACACGGCGGCGCTGAGCAACGCCAGCGCTAGGACGTAGCCGCGCGCCCCCCGAGTGCAGGCCCAGAGAAACCTGGCCAGACCGTTGGGCGGCGGTGGCAACTCGTCAGGCGGGAATGGATCGAGTCTTCGTTCAAACACACGAAGCATGGTGTTCTCCAAAACAGTCAAGTCAGGGAGATTCTGCCATCGATTGGATCTCGGGAGGTCTTTGTGAAGAAGTATGTTCTCATCTGGATGGCTCCCTTTGATGGTCGTCCACATGACGAATCGAGATCACGCGCTTTCAACCTCGGGTTGATACCAGAGCGTCAATGCGCCTCATCAGGAAGAGTTTGATTCCAAATAAATGCGCAAACTCTACAACATAGGCGACGCCATGCGCTCAAGGGTTTCCCACGGCTGAAAGTGGCGCCTCGGGGCAACGGCAACGAGGAACTAGTGCGTTGGCGTCAGCCTGAGGGGAACGAAGGGGTTACTTGATATTTATCAACTCGGTCGACCCGCGTTCATCGACACTCCTCATTGAAGGGCGTCAACAAAGTGCTCGGAACGTTCAGCGAGATCACGTTCATCGGTCCTCGTAATCTTTAGCCTGATTCCGATAAGACTAATAACAGTGGATTGAAAAAATCCAGGGACGCTCAGATGGCCAAGAAACTGATCTGCGGCACGTTGTGCCTTTGTGTCTCTTCGTGGGCACACGCCGGTGGGATCATGTTGTATGAAGTCGGCAGCGATAATACGGGACTGGTCAATGCCGGCGCTGCTGCACGGGCTCAAGGTCCGTCGACTATCGCCAGCAACCCGGCAGGTATGAGCTATCTGGAGGGCACACAAATAAGTGCCGGTGCCCAACTGCTGTTTGGCAATGTGAGTTTTGATCAAGATTCGTCTACCACCAGTAGCGGGGGTAATGGCGACAACGGTTTGGGCCTGACACCGGGGGCCAGCTTTTTTATCAGCCATAAACTGGATGATCAATGGAGTATCGGATTTGGCTCCTATGGCGACTTCGGTCTGGCGGAAAGTTTTGGTAATAGCTGGACTGGCCGTTATTACGTGCAGGACGCCAGCATTGTCGGCCTGTCATTGGTTCCCAGTGTGGCTTATCGCTTTAATGATCAGTGGTCGCTGGGCGTTGGCCTGAAATCCATGTACGGCATGCTGAAATCGCAGACAGCGATTAATCGCGCGCCCCTCGGTTTGCTCGACCGCAGCGATGGCCAATACAAGTATGAAGACGGCACCTGGGGCTATGGCGCCAACCTGGGTGTGATCTATTCACCTCAGGCAGCTACCCGGATCGGTCTGGCCTACACGAGCGAAGTCGATCTTGATTTCGAAGATCGTCTGGACGTTAAAAGCTCGGGGCCATTGTTAAATAATCTGGACGGTCTGAGCACCAGGATCGGTATGAGTGTGCCGCAAACAGCCACGCTCAGCCTTTATCAGCAGCTCGATCTGCAATGGGCGTTGTTGGCTACCGTCAACTGGCAGGACTGGTCAAGTTTAGGAGAAATTTCCCTGCAGGTTGACACCAATGCCGCCGGTGCACAGTCGACCACTGTCAATGCCAACTTCAAAGACACCTACCAACTGGCGCTGGGTGCGCAATATCAGGCAACCCCAAAGTTGCTGTGGAATGTGGGCGTTGCATATGACACCTCCGCAGTATCCGACGCAAATCGAAGCCTGGTTGTGCCGGTGGGTGCCACATGGCGCCTGGGTACTGGCGCCAGCTATGCGCTGGATAAAAGCACCCTCCTGAACTTCAGCTGGGATGTGGTCTGGATGGGCGACTTGCCAGTTGATCAAACTAAGTCCTTGTCTGGCCAACGTACTTCCGGCCAGTTCAGTAATGCCTGGATTCAAACCTTGACCGGCAATATGACTTGGCGCTTCTAGCGCCTGACCAGTGAATAACAAAAAGCAACCCTGGAGTACCACGTCAAATGAACATGTCTCGCACGTTATTTATTGGTGTTGCGTTGAGCGGCCTGCTACTCGCGGGTTGCGTCTCGAAAGTGACCGAGCAAAACCAGTATTCAGGGTTCTTGCCCAGTTATGACGGTTTAAAGGAAGTCTCGACTCCGAGCGGTCAGAAAACCATGCGCTGGATGGCTCCAGGCTTCAAACCGAGTGCTTATGACACCGTGGTTTTCAATCAGTTGGAAATGTACCCGACGCCGAAACCGACTGAACGAGTCAACATGCAAACCCTGCAGTCGTTGCAGGTCTACGCCAGCACCAGCGTAAAAAACACCCTGTCGCAAAGATACAGAGTCGTACCCACCCTGCAAGCCGCACCTGCCGGTTCACGTACCTTGATCATGCGGGCGGCGATCACAGGCGTTTCAGCCTCCAATGAGGGCATGCACTGGTATGAAATAGTGCCGATCGCGGCCGTTGTGGGTGGGGTTTCTGCCGCCACGGGGCATCGTGATCAGAATACCGAACTGTATGTCGAGGCCTACTTTGTGGATGCCACCTCCGGTTTACCGGTTGTAAAAGTGGTGCGCAAAGTGTTCGGCAAAACCCTGGAGAACAACAGTCAGGCGATTACCGCCAATGACTTCAAGGCTGCCATCAAAGGCGTCACGGACGATATGAGCGCACTGCTCAAATAGCAACTCGGCTTAAAGGCGCATGTAAGCCAATCCCCTGCAATTGTTTCCGCGCTGACGGGCAATAAACACAAGGAGTCATACCGCACTAAAACGAGACTTCATTATTTGATTGCTGAGTCAATCAAGGAGAAATCACATGACGTTAAAACGAACCCCGAGCAGGCTATTTGCCGTCGTCGGGATTGTCCTCCTATCAGCCATGGCTCACGCGGCTGACAAAAAGCCCAACATCCTGGTCATCTGGGGAGACGACATCGGCATCGAGAACATCAGTTACAACAACCGCGGCATGATGGGCTACCAGACGCCTAACATCGACCGCATCGCCAAGGAAGGCCTGGGCTTTACTGACTACTACGCTCAGCAAAGCTGCACCGCCGGACGTGCTGCCTTCATCGGTGGCTCCGTCCCCATTCGCAACGGCATGACCAAGGTTGGCCTGCCCGGCGCGAAGGAAGGCTGGCAGAAGACTGATGTGACCATGGCCACGATCCTCACGAGTCAGGGCTACGCCACTGGCCAGTTCGGCAAGAACCACCAGGGCGACCTGGACGAGCATCTACCCACCATGCATGGCTTCGATGAGTTCTTCGGTAACCTCTACCATTTGAACGCTCAAGAAGAACCAGAGAATCTGGACTATCCGAAAGACCCTGCGTTCCTGAAGAAATACGGACCGCGCGGGGTGCTCCACACGTTCGCTGACGGCAAGGGTGGCCAGACCATCCAGGACACCGGCCCGCTCACCAAGAAGCGTATGGAAACCATTGATGAAGAGACCGTCACGGCCGCCAAGGAGTTTATTACGCTTCAAGCCAAAGCCGGCAAGCCGTTCTTCGTCTGGTGGAACGGCACACGCATGCACTTTCGTACCCATGTGAAGGCCGAACATCGCGGTATTTCCGGGCAGGATGAATACAGTGACGGCATGGTCGAGCACGATATGCAAGTAGGCGAACTGCTCAAGGTCATTGATGACCTCGGCCTCGCCGACAATACGATTGTTCAGTATTCAACGGACAACGGTCCGCACTACAACAGTTGGCCTGATGCAGGCACCACTCCCTTCCGCAGTGAAAAGAACACCAACTGGGAAGGCGCTTACCGGGTGCCGATGTTTGTGCGCTGGCCCGGCCATTTTGCGGCAGGCGCCACGCTTAACGGCATCGTTGCACATGAAGACTGGCTGCCGACCTTCGCTGCCGTTGCCGGTGTGCCGGACATCAAGGAACAGTTGCTTAAAGGCACGGACCTTAATGGCCGTCATTACAAAAACTACATCGATGGCTACAACCAGCTCGATTACTTCACTGGCAAGACGAAAGACTCTGCGCGCAAAGAGTTCATCTATGTGAATGACATTGGTGAGATCGTCGCCGCTCGCTTCCAGGACTGGAAGGTTGTCTTCATGGAAAACCGCGAAGAAACCATGAATCTCTGGCGCGAACCATTCGTTGAACTGCGTGCGCCATTGATCTTCAACCTGCGCCGCGACCCGTTCGAGAAAGCTCAACATAACTCGAATACCTACAACGATTGGTGGATCGATCACGTTTACGCGATCGTGCCAATCACCGAAATGGTCGGCAAATTCCTGATGACCATGCAGGACTACCCGCCTAGCCAGACGCCCGGCTCATTCAATCTGACGAAGATGCAGAAACAGATCGAAGACATGTCGGCGGGGAAACAATAATGATGTTCACAAAATGAAACGCTGAGCCCGCTAACCGAGCCGCACCCGTTTCACTGGGTGCGACTTCTATTCTGAGAGTCGCCACCATGAATACTATGCGCATACAAACGGTCCTGGTCGCCGTAGTGGTTAGCGTACTTGCATCGATAGCGACCAGCGCACAGTCCAAAGTCATCGCCATCGACATCCTGTTGGAACCAGACAGCACGATGCTTAGATACTCCGACGCCAATAACGCACGCCTGCTTGCTGTGTTCCCGAAGGGTTTCGCCCTGGATGCCGAACACCGTCCACATATCACGCTGATTCAGCGTTTCGTCCGCACAGAGGATCTCGGCAAGGTCTATGCTGCTGCTGAGAAGGTCCTCGTCAGCGCCAATGTGAACGCGATGAAGCTGGAGGCGTTCAAGTACTACTACGCTCCCGTTGGAGCGGTCGGGGTCGCAGGTATTTGCGTGAAGCCAACGCCGGAAATCATCAAGTTGCAAGCGGACATCATTGCCGCTGTAAAGCCCTTTGCGGTGGAATCCGGACCTATTGACGCTTTTACTGCTGCGCACGACAACCCCGCCAATGACGCGGCGCTCATCCAATACGTATCAACATTTGTTCCGAAAATGTCGGGTGAGAATTTCAATCCACACGTCAGCACGGGCATTGCGCCTCGTGTCTATCTCGACAAGATGAATACCGAGGCATTCCAGTCGTTTGTTTTCTCCCCGGCCGGCGCGGCCGTCTACCAGTTGGGGCCTTTCGGCACCGCTGCGAAAAAACTCAAAGCGTGGGAACTGAAACCTTAAAACGCTAGAAGTAGGTGTGGCTAGAAAGTAGATGTGTATTGGTCAACCTACCTGTAACTTCGCCCCTTTGACCGTTCTCCGCGCAGACGGTCAGAGGGGCAAAATTCGCCAATTCCTGGCAATCAACCTGCTTTACCAAACCGCGATATGCGAATCCGCCCTTGGCTCAGTCCCGCCACACAGCACGCCCGTCACCGGATCACGCAAAATGATCTGCCCGCGTCCGTAATCCGTCAGGTCACTGGCGATCTGCACCTCATGTCCACGACGCGCCAACGCATTGGCCAGATCCCTTGAAGCGCCCTGCTCGATGCCGACCTTCATCCCGCCCAGCCACTGCCAGCGCGGCGCGTCCAGTGCCGACTGCGGGTTCAGGCCGAAATCCACCAGGTTCATGACCATCTGCACATGGCCTTGTGGCTGCATGTAGCCGCCCATTACGCCGAACGGTCCCAGCGCCTGGCCGTCCTTGGTGAGGAAGCCGGGAATGATCGTGTGAAAGGTCTTTTTGCCCGGCGCCAACGCGTTGGCATGCTCGGGATCAAGGCTGAATTCCTGCCCTCGGTTTTGCAGGGCGATGCCGCTGTGGGGCAACACCACGCCGGAGCCGAAGCCGTGGTAATTGCTCTGGATGAACGAGACCATGTTGCCCTGCCCGTCCGCGGTGGCCAGGTACACCGTGCCACTGGCGTGTGGATCGCCCGGCTTCGGCGGCTGCGCCTGATCGCCAATCTGAGCACGGCGGCGGGCGCTGTACTCGTCACTCAACAGATCGGCCACGGCCACGCGCATGTGCAAAGGATCAGTGATGTAGTGCAGGCCATCGCTGTAGGCCAGCTTCATCGCTTCCAGCTGGCGGTGCCAGGTCTGTTGGCTGTCACGGTGGTCGAAGTCGAAGCCTTCAAGAATTTTCAGCGCCATCAGCGCGACCAGCCCCTGCCCACTCGGCGGGATTTCCCAGACATCCACGCCGCGATAATTGACGTGGATGGGCTCGACCCACTGCGCGCGGTAATGCTCAAGATCCGTGGCACGCAGATAGCCGCCCGTTGCCCGCGAATGCGCATCCAGGCGTTGCGCCAAATCGCCGCGATACAAACTCTCGCAACGCGTGAGGGCCAGTTCTTCGAGGGTACGCGCCTGCGCCGGGTTACGGAAAATCTCTCCGGCCCTGGGCGCGCGACCGTCAATCAAGAACGTGTCGAACCAGGCCTGCAGCCCTTCATTGCGATAGGGACTGAATTCATCCAGCGCGATCTGCCATTGATGGGCAACCACCGGCGACAGCGGAAAACCGTCTCTGGCCAGACTGATCGCCGGTTGCAGCAAATCGGCAAATGGCAGCACGCCAAAGCGTTGCGACAGCTCGGCCCAGGCCGATGGGCAACCGGGCACCGTCACGGGCGTCCAGCCATACAACGGCATTTGCTCATGGCCGGCCGCCTTCACCGCTTCGATGCTCAGACTGGCCGGGGCGTGGCCGTTGGCATTGAGGCCATGCAACTGGTCCTTGAACCAGACCAGCGCAAACGCATCGCCGCCCAGGCCACACCCCGTAGGCTCGACCACGGTCAGCGCCGCCGCCGTGGCGACGGCAGCGTCGATCGCGTTACCACCCTTTTGCAGCATCTCGATACCGGCCTGCGCGGCCAAAGGTTGGGACGCCGCAACCATGCCACGACGGGCGAAGACGCTTTGGCGTTGCGACGGATAAGGGTATTCGTGAGCAGAAAATTTCAACATGTCAAAGGCTCTTCAAATCAGCAATTCATTGGCCGGACTTGATCCGGTTCCATTCGCGGGTGATCAGACGCTGGATGTTTTCCGGCAGATCGGCGGAGACGAAGGCATGGTTGATCACGTCGTCAGTCGGGTAGATCCCCGGATTGCCGCTGACCTTGGGGTCCATCAGCGCCGTGGCATCCTTGTTCGGGTTGGCGTAGCCGACGTAATCGCTGACCGGTGCAATCACCTCTGGGCGCAGCAGGTAATTGATAAACGCATGGGCGTTGGCGACGTTAGCGGCGTCTTTGGGGATCGCCAGCATGTCGAACCAGAGGTTCACGCCTTCCTTGGGAATCAGGTAACGAATGTCGATGTTTTTGCCCGCCTCGCGCGCCCGGGTCTGGGCCTGCATCACGTCACCGGAATAGCCGATCGCCACGCAGATATCGCCGTTGGCCAAGTCGGCGGTGTACTTCGATGAGTTGAAATAGGTCACCGAAGGCCGCAACGTCATCAGCAGTTTCGACGCCTGCTTGTAATCGTCAGGCTTGACGCTGTTAGGGTCCAGCCCGAGGTAAAGCAGGGCCTGAGGAATGATCTTCACTGGCGCATCGAGAAAAGCCACGCCGCAGCTTTTCAGTTTGGCGAGGCTCTGCGGATCGAACACCATTGACCAGGAATCGAGCGGCACATCCTTGCCCAGCACAGCGCGGACTTTCTCCTCGTTGTAGCCGATGCCTACCGTGCCCCACATGTACGGCACGGCGTATTGGTTGCCGGGGTCGGCAGCCTGCAGACGTTGCATCAAGCGCGGGTCGAGGTGCTTCCAGTTATCGAGCAATCCGCGTTGCAGCGGCTGATAGGCGCCGGCGCGAATCTGCTTGGACAAAAACTGGCTGGACGGCACCACCACGTCGTAGCCCGAATGCCCGGAGAGCAACTTGGCTTCGAGCATTTCATTGGTGTCGAAAATGTCGTACTGAACCTTGATCGTGCTGGCCTTTTCAAAGTTCTTCAACGTATCGGGGCCGATGTAATCGGACCAGTTGTAGACCTTCACCACCGAGTCGGCGGCCTGAAGCAAGGGGACCACGGCGGCGCAGCACAGCGCCGCAAACACACTCGATAAACGCATCGTCGATGTCCTTGTGAAATTCACAGCACGCGGCTGAGAAAGGCCTGGGTTCGGGGATGAGTCGGACGGCTGAAGATCTGTTCCGGCGGGCCTTGTTCGATCAGTTCGCCCTGATCGAGCACCACCACCCGGTCGGCGACCTCGCGGGCAAAGCCCATTTCATGGGTGACCACGACCATGGTCATGCCCTCCTCGGCCAGCTCTTTCATCACTTGCAGAACCTCACCGACGGTTTCCGGGTCGAGGGCGCTGGTGGGTTCGTCGAACAGCATCGCCTGCGGTTTCATCGCCAACGCTCGGGCGATCGCCACTCGTTGCTGCTGGCCGCCGGAAAGCATCGACGGGTAATGCCCGGCCTTGTCTGCCAGCCCGACTCGCTTGAGCAAGGCCCGCGCCTGTTCCAGCGCAGCCTGGCGTGGCACACCCAACACCTGAATCGGTGCTTCGATGATGTTTTCCAAAGCGGTCATGTGCGGGAACAGGTTGAAGCGCTGGAACACCATGCCGATGTCGCGGCGTTGGCGAGCGATGTTGCGTTCCGAGTCGCGCACAAGACTGCCGTCCGCCCGGGTGCGATAACCCATGGGCCGACCGCTGACCCGGATCTCCCCGCCCTGAATGTCTTCGAGCAGGTTGATGCAGCGGATAAACGTGGTTTTGCCCGAGCCCGAAGCGCCGATCAGCACCACCACTTCGCCACGGCGTACTTGCAGCGAGATGCCCTTGAGAATCTGTAGATCGCCGAAGGCCTTGTGAATGTTCAGCGCTTCGATGATCAGTTCGTCATTTGGCTGCGCCATGATTAGCGTCCCCTCAGCAGTTTCAGAGTGCTGCGACCGAACATCCGACTGGAGGCCGGCGGTGGCGAAGAAGGTCGGTCGGACTGACCGAAGCGGTTCTCCAGCCAGCGCTGAAAGAAGCCCCACAGCGTGGTAAGCAACAGGAAATAAATCGCCACCACCAGGTACAACTCGAACACCCGAAAAGTCGCCGAGGTGACCATCTGCGTGCTGAGCAACAGCTCTTGCACGCCGATCACGCTGACCAGCGTGGTGTTTTTCAGCATCACGTTGAACTCGTTGCCCAGCGGCGGCACGATGACGCGGAACGCTTGCGGCAGCACGATGCGACGCATCAGTTTGGCGAAGGTCATGCCCAGCGAACGCCCGGCCTCGTACTGGCCCTTGTCCACGGCGCCGATACCGGCGCGGATGATCTCGGCCATGTACGCGCCTTCGTTGAGCCCCAGAGCAATGATCGCCGCCTGGATGTTGCCGGGCACCACCAGCCCGAACAGCTCAATGTCTTCGAAGCGAAAAATCCCGCCCGCCGCCAGCGCGGTGTAGAGGAAAACGATCTGCACCAGCAACGGCGTGCCGCGCATCAGCCACACATAAAAACGCACGGGCAGATGCAGCAACGGGTTCTTCGACAAACGCAACAATGCAGCGGCCAACCCCAGCACACAGCCCAGCAGCATTGCCAGCACACTGATCAGGCAGGTCAGCCAGAGCCCGGTGAGATAAACCCCGCTCGGCTGCAACAGGTATTGCCAGAACACATCCCAATTGAAGTTCATCAACGCTTACCTCAATCGAGTGTGTCGCTGGAAACGTGCCATTTGCTCAGAAGCTGGTTGTAGCTGCCGTCGCTGCGCATGTCGGTGATGATCTGCTGCACCGCAGCGCTCAGTTGCGCATCGTCCTTGCGGATGCCCAGGCCGGTGAGAATCCGGCTGAAGGCCGGGACGCCTTCTTCGAACAGATCCGGAGCCATCGCAGCGTAATAACCGGCGGTTTCCACCGTGGTGCCGTAAGCGTCGACCTGATTGATGCGCAAGGCCTGGAAGGCATCGGTGTCGGTGTTGTAGACCACCAGTTTCATCGGTGGCTTGCCGGCCTTGGTCAGGCTTTCATTTTCCGCATCGAGCAAGGTCTTGATGGTCGAACCATTAAGCACCGCGATCTTGTGCCCGCTCAGATCCGCCAGGGTTTTCAGCGCCTTCGGATTGCCCTTGGGCACCACCACCGCCTGGCTGGAATACATGTAATTGACGATGTCGATCACCTCGCGGCGCTCGGGCTTGTCGAACAGCTGGTCGACGATCATGTCGCACTGTTTGGCAAGCAAGGCCGGGAGCAGTCCGGAAAACGGAATCACCCGCCAATCGACCTTCTTGTCGCCCAGGCGCTTGGCGATTTCCAGGCCCAGGTCGACGGTCAGTCCTTTGGGCTTTTGCGCTTCATCGAAAGACACCAGCGGCGGCGAATCCATGCCCGAGCAATAGGTCAGTTTGTCGACCTTGACCAGACGCTCCGGCACCGTGGGTGCGGCGAGCGCCCATTGCGAACAGAGTCCGAGGGAAATTGCAGCCAATAACAGGCGAGACGTATGCATGACCAGACACTCCAGTTCGGTTAGTAACGGGGCAGTACTCAACGTCAAAACATCGGCGGACTCGTGTTCCGCTCTGTGGTTATTTTTCCGATTGCAAAAATTTGATCAGCTCGGGCACCGTGCCTTCGATGTGCTCGCGCACCACGGCTTCGGCTTTGCTGGCGTCGCCGGCGCGAATCGCATCAAGGATGATCTGGTGCTCCTGACGCGCACTCAGGGGCTTTTCGATGTGCTGCAGCCACAGGCGCATGGGCGCTTCGATCAGCGCGTAGAGGGCGCTGATCTGCTTGAGCAACCGAGGGCGTTCGCTGAGGCTGCACAGGTATTCATGGAACTTGCGATGGCGGCTGACCCACGCCGCACTCTCGTCGCGGTAGTCATCCATTTCATCGAGAAGCCGTTCCAGCGCCGTCAACTGACGCTCGCTGATTTTGGGCACCGCGATGCGAATCGCCAGGCCCTCTAGCGCACTGCGCATCTCGAACACTTCGTGCATCTGCTCGACATCCAGACCGCTGACCACCGCGCCGCGATTGGGCCTCAGCGTCACCAGACCCTGCGCATCGAGACGGCGAAACGCTTCGCGCACCGGCATGCGGCTCATGCCGATTTCACTGGCGATGTCCTCGGCGATCAACCGGTCGCCCTTGCGGTACCGACCACCGCAGATGCCCTCCAACAGAAAGTTGTAGGCCTCTTCTTCGGCGGTCATCGGTTGACGTTGATCGAAGGCAGGAGCGAATTGCATGGCAGCACCTTTTGTCTTTTTGTATCCAATTATCCACGGATACAAAAAAGCACGATGCATGCCAGATTTCTCCGCACCGTGCCAAGCGCTTGATTTGAATGATTTAACTCACGAATTCACAACGAACAGCGATTTAATCCTGCCGCCCGAAGCTAGAACAGTGCTACCCGATAGCCCATGGCAAGCCCCGCAAAGGTGCAGATTGGTAGCTGAGTAACACTCAGGCCAGCGACACCTTCGCGGTACGTATTCAGCAGATCACGAGCCAGTTCACTGCGTCACCACCACCTTGCCGATCATCTGCGGATGCAACACGCAAAAATATTCAAACTCCCCCGGCGTATCGAACACCCAGGAAAAGCTGTCGTTGGTGTCCAGCGCACCCGAGCGAAACACTTTGTGGGTTTCCGCCACCGTGTGCGGAATCTGATCATCATTGACCCACGTCACCTTGGTGCCGACGGCCACGGTCAGGTCCTTGGGGGCGAACATGAATTCCTTGATGTCGATCTTCACTTCCGCTGCCCACACCGGCATCGCCAGCAACAGGCCCACCAGTGCCAATAGTCGCGTTTTCATCGGTTTGCCCTCGGTTACACCAGTGTCGAATCAATCAGGGCCAGCGGGTGATCGCCCTGGGTCGCGCGCACGTCGGTGATCCCCAGGTAATTGCGCAGCTGATCCGCCGCCACCGTCATAGGCCCCGGTGACGGTGCTGCGCCCGGTGCCGGCTGCGGATAAGCGGTGCCACGGGCGGTGTGGAAGGTGATGTTGCCCTCGACTTTTTGGATCACCTGATGGATGTGCCCGTTGAGCACCGTCACCGAGCCGTACTTGCGCAGCATCGCGATCGCCTGATCGCCGTCCTCGGTGCCCCAGCCCCACGGCTGATAAACCGTCCACAACGGGATGTGGGTGAACACGACGATGGGCGTGCTGCTGCTGACTGCGCGCAAGTCATCGGCCAGCCAGGCGAGTTGCTCGGCGCCGAGGGTGGCTTCATGACCGGCCTGGAAATTGAAGACATTGATCAGCCCGATGAAATGCACGCCATGATCATCAAAGCTATACCAGCCGTTACCTTTGGTGCCCTTGCCGTAACGCTCCAGGTACAGCTTGCCGCCGCCCTCGTCGAGGGTGTCGTGTTCGCCGGGGACGTAATGCACGGTGGATGGCAGGCCCTTGAGCAACTGTGCGGCGGTGTCGAATTCCTCGGGCTTGGACAGGTGGGTGATGTCGCCAGTGTGCAAGATCAGCGATGGCCGTCTGGGCAGCGCGATGACCTTGTCGATGGCCACCTGCAAGGTCTTGACCGGTTCGGGATTGGCTACCTTGTTGAAGCCGATGTGCGAATCGCTGATCTGCACGAAGTGAAAGGTGCTGTCCAGCGCCTTGGGATCGCTGACGTTGCCTGCGTCATCCAGCGCAAAGGCTTTGGGGATGCCGCCGCTCAGGGCCCAGAGAACCCCGGCCCCGGCCCACGCCGAGCATTTGAGCAGGGTTCGCCGGTCCGGGTTGAGCGGGCCGTCGGTGCGCAGCGGGTGTTTTGCTTGAATGTCCATCGATGTGTCCTCGCGGGCGAACTACAGTGAGGTAGCTGACACGAGGTAAACCTTGTGGCGTGAGGCTTTATTCCACGGCAAAAAATAAATGTTCTGGCGCGAATAAAACCCGCCGCAGCGCGGTTACAGGGGGGTGACGGTGCGGAACCGACCATGAAGCGATTTGAGGAATTGATTGCGCCCCATCTGGACGCGGCCTACAACCTTGCGCGCTGGCTTACCGGCAACGACAGCGCTGCGCGCGACGTCGTGCAGGAAAGCGCCCTGCGCGCCTTCCGGTTTTTGCAACGTTTCGCCGACGGCAACGCCAAGGCGTGGTTTCTGACCATCGTGCGCAACGAAAGCTACACCTGGCTCAAGGCTTCGGCCGGGCGCCATTGGGTCGCCATCGATGACGATCGGGTCGCTGACGAAGGCCCGCTGAGCCACAGCCAGACCCCGGAACTGCTGGCCATTCACATGGAAAATGCCGCCTTGCTCCAGCAGGCGCTGAGTGCCCTGCCGCCGGTGTTTCGCGAGGTGATTGTGCTCAAGGAACTCGAAGACATGCCTTACAAGGACATCGCCCTGGTGGTCGATATTCCGATTGGCACCGTCATGTCCAGACTGGCCCGGGCACGTGCCCTGCTCAAGCTCGAACTACTGAAGTTGCACGATCATGAATGAACTCGACTGCGCGCTTTGCCAGACACAGTTGCACGGCTATCTGGATCAGGAACTGGATCCGGCGACGGCGGCGCAGGTGACCGCGCACTTGAGCACCTGTGCCGAATGCGCGCAGTTGCACGAGCAAGCGAAGTTGCTCAAGGTCAGCGTGAAGCGCCATGTACCCTACTACCCGGCGCCCGCCGCATGCGCGGCGAGCGTGTTCGCCGCAGACAAACCTGAGCCGATGTTCATCCAGCGCTGGCAAAAATGGCTGGCCCCGGCCTTTTCCGCCGCCGTGCTGGCTCTGGCGCTGGTGCTGTATGTCGCCACTCCCGGCAGCGAGCAACCCTTGATCGACGAGGCCGTGTCCAGCCACGTACGCTCGTTGATGGGCGAACACCTCAACGACGTGGTGTCGTCCGATCGCCACACCGTCAAACCGTGGTTCACCGGCAAACTCGATTTCTCGCCGCCGGTATTCGACTACACGGCGCAAGGCTTCCCCTTGCTTGGCGGGCGTCTGGATTACCTGCAACACCAGACCACCGCCGCCCTGAGCTACGGGCATGCCAAGCACATCATCAACCTGTTCATCCTGCCGACGAACGAGGCGGACCAAGCTGTGCAGAGTCGCAGCGTGCGCGGATTCAACGTGGTCTCGTGGCAGGCCGCTCATATGCGTTTCGTGCTGGTGTCGGATGTAGAGAAAGGAGAATTGGAGGTCTTGGGGCAGTTGCTCAGAGCGCAATGACGTTGCGCCAAAGGCAAAATCCCCGCGTATTCACTACGCTTGAGAAATCCGCCGCAGCGCCATTGCCAACAACAGATTGAACAATGCGCTCGGGCCGCTGTTCCAGATGAGCAAACCCTAGCTACCAAGGACGAGCATATGGACAGTTTCGCTCCTGCCACGCCGGTTCCGCCTCAGCAAAGCGCCATTACCCGCCGCCTGGCATTTGCGGTTGCCACGCTGTTTATCGTCGGGGTGATTGCTGCGATTGGCACCCTGCTCAGCATTGCCGCTCGCCTGGATCGCGAGGATGTCGAGCAAACCCGCTTCTATACGGCCCGCGCCCTGGAAAATCGCATCGCGACCTCCAAAAGCTACATCACCAGCTATGCCGACTGGACCACGGCTTACGAACACTTGCACACCCGCGTCGATACCGACTGGGCCTACACCCAGCAGAACATCGGCAAGACCCTGTTCACCAGCGACGGTTACGACGGCGTGTTTGTGCTGGATCGCAGCCGCACGAAGTACGCCGTCGTGCAAGGACAACTCGCCGACGTGGACGTCGGCAGTCTGCTCAAGGCTTCTGCCGCGTCATTGATTGATCAGGTGCAAAACCAGGCTGATCTGACGGTACCGATCAATACCTATTCGCTGTTCGACGGATGGCCGGCACTGGTTACGGCAGCGGCAATTCTGCCCAACGACGAACGTCCGGTGGGCGATCCGACACAGACCTCGGTGCTGGTGTTCGTCGACAAGCTGACGCCTGCCAAACTGCAGGCGATCGGCACTGCCTATGGCCTGCAAAACCTGAAACTTACGGCGGATGACACGCTTGCCGACGAACAGCCTCGGGTGTCGCTGAACAACACCGGTTACAGCCTCAGCGCAGACCTTGAACGTCCCGGCCGGCAACTGCTGTGGTCACTGCTGCCCACGCTTGGCGCCGTGCTGGCAGTGCTGATGCTGTTGACCGCCTATTTCTTGCGTCACGCCGTGCGATCTTCAACCTACGTCGACCACAGTTTCAGCACGCTGCAGGCTTCGAATCAGGCACTGGAGGCGGCCAACCATGCGCTGGAAGCCAGTGAAGAACGGTTTCGCGCGGTCGCCGAAGCGGCGTCGGACTGGATCTGGGAAGTCGACAGACACTTGCGCCTGACCTATCTCTCGGCGCGCTTCAGCGAAGTGACCGGCTACCCGCAAAGCGAGTGGCTGGGCCAGGGCATCGGGCAACTGGTGTCGTGCGATACCACGCCGCTGGAGCTGTGGCTGAAGAAACTCACCGAAGACAGTAATGCCAGCGACTTGCGTTGCACCTACCGCGATCACGCCGGGCAGCAACGCCACTGTCGACTGTCGGCGCGGCCAATTATCGAGAAGCAAACCGTGGTCGGCTATCGCGGCACCGCCAGCGACATCACCGACGAAGTCGCCGCCCATGCGCAGATCCAGCACCTGTCGATGCACGACGCCCTCACCGGCCTGCCCAATCGCAACCAGTTGGCGCGTTATCTGGATGAAGCGCTGCTGCTCAAGGAGCACGCGCCGCCGCTGTCGCTGCTGGTGATCGACCTGGACAACTTCAAGCCGATCAACGACTCCCTCGGCCATCCGGCAGGCGACGCGGTGTTGCAGGAAGTCGCCAGTCGTCTGCGCGAATGCACCCGCGAGCACGACATCGTCGCACGCCTGGGTGGCGACGAATTCGTCGTGGTGCTCAATGGCATGGACACTCGGCAGGAAGTCGACCGGTTCTGTACCCGGCTGGTCGAGAGCCTGCATCAACCGATGCTCTTCGAGCACCATCCGTTGCACGTCGGGGCCAGCATCGGTATCGCCCTGAGCCGCCGCCAGGGCTTCGTGCCCAGCGAGTTGATCCGTTGCGCCGACATCGCGCTCTATCAGGCCAAGTCCGAGGGCAAAAACACCTGGTGCTATTTCGAAGCGCACATGAACGACCAGATCCAGACCCGCCGGCAAATGGAAAGCGACCTGCGCGGCGCGCTGAAAAACGACGAATTCATTCTGCATTACCAGCCGCGCTACACCGTCGATGGCAAGCACATCGTCTCGGTCGAGGCGCTGGTGCGCTGGCAGCACCCGACCAAGGGTCTGCTGGGCCCCGACGTGTTCATCGGCCTGGCGGAACAGACCGACCTGATCGTCGCGCTGGGACGCTGGGTGTTGCGCGAAGCCTGTGAAACCGCACTCGAATGGCCGTCAGACATCCTCCTGTCAGTCAACCTGTCCCCGGCACAGTTCGCCCTCAGCGATGTCGTCGAAGACGTACGCGAAGCGCTGATCCAGACCCGTTTCCCGGCCAGTCGCCTGGAACTGGAAATCACCGAAAACGTGATGCTCGTCGACACCGACGGCGCGCTGGCCACCATGAATGCGCTCAAGCAACTCGGCGTGCGCCTGAACATGGACGACTTTGGCACCGGCTATTCGTCCCTCGGCTACCTGCGCGCCTACCCGTTCGACGGGATCAAGATCGACAAGCGCTTCATCGCCTCGATCAGCAACGGCGCCAACGATCGCGCCGTGGTCCAGGCGATCATCGGCCTGGGTAAAGCCATGGGCCTGACCGTCACCGCCGAAGGCGTGGAAACCGAGGAGCAACTGGCGATTCTGGGCAAGGATCAGTGCAACGAGGTTCAGGGCTATTTCATGAGTCGGCCCATCGACAAAGCGGCATTTGCCCGGTTGCTGCAAACCGCCAGAACCGGGCCGGCCGATCATGCGCCGTCGAAGAAAGGTCGCGTCATCTAGCCGGCCTTGTATCACTGCCATTCAATCATTGAAATGCACAAAGCCCGTTTCGACACGCGTTGTTAATACGGTTTTCCTGTTGACTTCAATTGATTTTGTTCAGGGTGTGTTTAGGGCCGTCATGCTTGAATAGTCCTCGCCGCGGGCCAGGCTCAACATCAATCTCGCGCCACACAGAAGTTCAATGCAGGCGTCACCGGACTGTCAGGATTGCGGTCAAAAGAACAACTTCACTAAAGGGTTAACGATGGATCGATATGATGCCCCGCTTGTTGTAGAGCGCACTTCGCGGGTTGGAATGTTGACGGGACTGATTACGAGAAATCCATGCCTGAGCATTTTTTTCATGACACTGGCCGTGTTCATGGCATTGCAGTACAAACCCGCGGTCCTCAACTACACAACACGCTTTGTCGACTTTGCCGACTACATGTTGCTGCACGGCATCACACTGTTCCCGATTGCCGACGACCTCAAGCCTTATCCCGACTACACGGTTCTCAATACCCTGTTGGTCTATCTGGTTTCCCTGCCATTCGGCCAGGTGTCCATTCTTTCCATGGGTTTTCCGTCCTGCGTGGCCGCGTCGCTGATGCTGGTATTCATTTATCGACTGGGCGCGCTGCACAGCAAGAAGTGGGGGGCGTACGGCGTTCTTTTCAGTCTGCTGACCTGGGCTTTTCTCGACGGCGTCAACTCGCTGGCACTGGATATCTATCCGGCGCTGTTAACGGTGATGTGCTTCTACTTTGCCTATACGGCCGAGATCAAAAAAGACCCGCGCCGCGTAGTGTTTCTGTACGTCGGGCTGGCACTGGGTTTCGCTTTTCGTGGGCCTATCGGCTTGATCGGACCTGCGAGTGTCATTGGCGCTTATTACTTACTGAGCCGGCAGTGGCGCATGTTGCTGCTGTTTTCACTGCTCTCGGGGGGGATTCTGACTGTTGGGGTGGTGTTACTGGCCTGGGCGGCCTACGTGCAAGGAGGGCCAGCGTTCCTCGACGAAGTGCTGAACATGCAGGGCATCGCACGCTTCGGTTCCGACCACGCGCCACGCTATTACTTCTACTTCTCGGCAGGTCTGCTGACCTACGGCATCACGGTGTTTTACGCCATCAACGTCATTCTCAAGAAGTACAAACTGTTCTTCCGTTCGAACCGCGATAGAAACATCGACCTGCTGCGCTATCTAACCGGCTGGCTGCTAGTGCTGCTGGTGCTGTTCACTCTTCCGAGTTCCAAGAAAGCACGCTATATCCTGGCAATCACCCCGGCAATTTCACTGCTGGCCGCTTACCTCTTCGTCAGCAAGGAAGCCGCCTTCGTCCGCGCCAAAAACGGCCTGCTCAACGTCTGCCTGAAGTTGCCCCTGCTTGGGTTGGGGATGCTGGTGGCGGTGCTGGTCTACAACAACTTCGCCGATGTTTCGTTACAACCCAACTACCTGGGCGTAGTCTTGGGATTGTCTGCGCTACTGAGCTTCTACCATGGCAAACACCAGTATTTCGCCGAGCATCCCTATCGCGAGCTCATGACGCTGTCGTTTGGCGTAGCGGCATTTCTGATACTGGATATGTTTTTCTTCAACCCGATCACCTATCACCTGGAACTCATGATCGAACCCACACCGAAGTTTTTGCCGTATTGGTTTTGGTGAAGGGCTGAAGAAGTCACTGAACCAGTGATCACAAATACCAGCGATACTCCCGCGCACTGATCTCCTGCATGAATGCCAGGTGATCCTGACGTTTGTTCTCGCAATACACGTCGACAAACTCGGCGCCCAGTCCCGCACGCAGTTGTGGCTGATGCTGCAAGGCGCGCACCGCGTCGAGGATCTCCGTCGGAAAGTCGATGCCGCTGTTGCGGTCGTCGTTGAGGGGCGGGATCGGTTCCTTGCCTGATTCCAGACCATGTTCCAGGCCTACCAGAATCGCCGCCAGCACCAGATACGGGTTGGCGTCAGCGCCGGCCAGTCGGTATTCGATGCGCAGGTTTTTCGTGTCCGACTCGGGGATGCGCAGGCAGGCGTCACGATCCTCGTAACCCCAGCTCGCTTTGGTCGCAGTGTTCACCGTGCCGCTCAAACGGCGCATGGCGTTCTGGTTCGGCGCGAAAATCGGCATGCTGTGCGGCAGCAGATCCAAGCAACCGGCCACTGCATGGCGCAGCGGCTGTTGGTGATTGGCGGCCAGCAGATTGTTGCCGGCGGCGTCATACAGGCTGACATGCACATGCATGCCGCTGCCCGGATGCTGCACGTACGGCTTGGCCATGAAACTGGCGCGATAGCCGTGCTTGAGCGCAACGCCGCGGGTGCTGCGACAGAACAGCGCCGCCCAGTCGGCGGCGCGCAAACCGTCATCCAGATGGCCGAAATTGATCTCGAACTGGCCCGGCCCCAGCTCGGCGGTAATCACCGTGGCATCGATGCCCTGCGCCCGCGTCGCTTCAACCATGTCGTCAAGCACCGGGGCGAAACGCGAGAGGCGTTCGATGTGCATGTTCGGCTGATCATCGGCGTCGTCGGTCAGCTCGTCGCGAGGGAATTGCGGCAGCCCGTCGCGAAGTTTTTTGTCGAATAAGTAGAACTCCAGTTCGAAGGCCACCACCGGGTGAATACCCTTGGCTGCCAGTCGATCCAGCACTTTCGCCAATACCTCGCGGGGTTCGAATTCGATCGGTTTGGCGGTGCCGTCGGAGGTGATCAGCATTTGCCCCAGCGGTTGACTTTCCCAGGTCACGGGCTTGAGTGTGCCGGGCACCAAGCGACGCAAAGCGTCCGGATCACCGTCGTTGAAGCAGTAATCGCCGATCTTGAACAGACCGCCCTGTACGCCCAGCAACACGCAGTTCTGCGGCAGTTTCAAAGCGCTTCCCGCCGCGACTTTTTCGAGCATGTCCACCGGATAGCGCTTGCCGTAAAAATGCCCCGGAATGTCCAGGGAAATCAGGTCGACATAACGCACCTCGGGGTAGCGTTGGCGAAACGCGCGCACTTCGGCGAGCAGGTCAGAGCAGACAGCGTCCATCTTGGATTTCCTTTGTTGTTATCAGGTGTAGACCCAGAGCACGCGAGTGAGCTGCCCGGTGAGGTTGCCGTAGCGGCAATGGGTGTGACTGTCGAATTGAAAGCTGTCGCCGGCCCTCAAGGTGACCGGATCGTCGTCGTTGCCCAGCCACAAGGTCAGTTCGCCTTCGAGCACATAACCGCCCTGCTCCGAGCTGTCGTTCATGTGGCGGTCGCCGCTGCTCGCGCCCGGCTCCAGATGACTTTCGAGCATGGAGAACGAGGCACGCATCTGCGGCGACACCAGAATGTCGGTAATGCCGCTGGCGTAATACAGCGTGCGGCGCTCGTCCGGACGGGTGACCCACGGCACTTGTCTGGGTTTGGGCAAGCTGTAGAAATAGGTGGTCGGCACGCCGAGGGTTTCGCTGATCGCGGTGAGGTCGGCCACGGTCGGGCGCGACAGGCCGCGTTCGACTTGCGAGAGAAACCCCACCGAACGGCCGATTTTGTCCGCCAGCTCCTTGAGGGTGCATTTCTTGTGCTTGCGCAGGTCGTGGATCAGGATCGCCAGCGCCGCGATTTCTTCTTGCTTGTTCATGGTCAAAATCTCATCAAATACTGTCGCGCAGCCGATACCAGGCCTTGCCGATGGCCTCCAGCGGTGCGGCGAAGTGCTTGCCGCCGGGGAAACGGCCACTGCTCAGGCCCTGGTACAACGCCAATTCATCCGTCTCGCCGAGAATTGCATCGGACACCGCACGGGCGGCGGCCAGTGTCGGCAGCACGCCGTGCCCCGAATAACCCTGAAGCCAATAACGGTTGCCCTCGCCGCCGACATCAGGCGTACGGTTCATGGTCAGGTCGATGTGCCCGCCCCAGGCGAATTGCAGTTCAACGCCCTTGAGTTGCGGGAACACCCGTTCGAGAAACGGCCGGGTCGCCGCCGCAATGTCCTTGGGCATGCCACCCAGATAGGTGCAGCCGCCGCCGAACAACAAGCGGTTGTCCGGCGTGCGGCGGAAGTAATCAAGGACGAACTGGTTGTCGGTCACGCAGACGTTGCTCGGCAGCAGCGCGGTGGCTTGCTCAGGCGTCAGCGGTGCGGTGGCGACTTGATAGGTGCCGACCGGCAGGATGCAACGGGAGAGCTGCGGATCGAGTTCATCGAGATAGGCATTGCAGGCCAGCACCAGCACATCGGCCTTCACCGAACCGCGCTCGGTATTGACCCGGAAGCCATTGCCCTCCTGCTGATAACTCAACGCTTTGCTTTGCTCATGAATACGCCCGCCAGCACGCTCGATGGCGGCGGCCAGGCCAAGCGCCAGTTTCAGCGGATTGAGGTGCGCGCCTTCGGCGTCGTATAGACCGGCCTGATAGCGTTCGCTGGCGACCCATTGCGGCAGGTCTTCACGGGGAATGAATTGCAGACCGTCATGGCCCCATTTGTGACTGGCTTCGTGTTGCCATTCAGTCAGCAGGCTGACCCGACGCGGCATCACCGAAGTCCACAAATGGCCGGGGCGATAGTCGCAATCGAAACCATGCCGCCCGGGCAATTCACGCAGTTCCTGCGCGGCCCAGCGCATGCCGTCCCATAGGCGACGGGCGCGCTCATAGCCGAGCGCAGCTTCCAGCGGCGGCATGTCGCACGACCAGCCCAGAATCGCCTGCCCGCCATTGCGTCCCGACGCGGCCCAGGCCACGCGACTGGCTTCGAGCACAGTGACGCGCTTGCCGGCCAAAGCCAGACGCAGCGCGGTGTGCAGCCCGCTGAATCCGGCGCCGATGATCACCACGTCGGTGTCGTGCGCGCCTTCCAGCGCCGGCCGCGTACTGAGAACATCGGCGCAACTGTGGGCGTAATAACTGGCGACATGCTGCTGGGATTGCTGAAACATTCGGCGCCTCATGAAATTTATTTCTTATAATTTCATGAAAATCTACAGAACAAATTTCATATCGGCAACCGGCAACTGTTTCACTCACACAGATCAATGCTCGAGCGCATAACGCCGACAATGTTCGAGATAGCCTTTCTCATGACGACCCACCAATTGCACGACACTGGACCACAGCCACGACGGTGCATCCAGGGTCTTCGAGCGACACGCCTGCAGTTCACGCATCCATGAGGCGCGGGCGACCCGCGGCGCTGCGGCGGCAACGGCCTCCTTGATGTCGAGCAAGCAATATTCCTCGTCATCACCCTCGCCCACACCGAGTAGCACCGCATAACGCTTGAGTCCCAGCGAACTGCAGCCTTTGACCCAATAGGCCGAGTCGAGCATTTTCACCCGGTTGTCCTTGTTGCGCCCCTTCAATGAGGTCACCAGCGTGTGCAGGTCTGGCGTGGCGCAAAGGGTCTTCAGTGCACTGCGCTCTTCGCGTGACAGCGACCAGAAGTGCTTGCCCAGCGGAATGGTCGGTTTGGTGTTTTCGATGCGTTCCTGGGCCAGATGCTTCCACGTGCGTTGCACTGCGCTGCGCATCCCGGCCTTGACTTGCGCGGGGCGTGGCGGCTCTTTGTCGACGTCGTCTTCAAACGCCTGCTCATAGCCGCGCATCATCTCCTCGAGCATTCGTGCGGTGGCCACACCGGGCAGATCGGAACCCCGGGCGGCAGTCGCCAGCGACAGTGCGAGTCGCACCAGGTCATGCGCGGGATTGCCGATAACCGTCTGGTCGAGGTCGCGGATGTGGATATCGATGCGCCCTTTCAGATCACCGGTCGGACCCAGATTGCCGGCATGACAATCGCCGCAGATCCACACCGCCGGCCCTTTCGGCAGGCGGCGCCCGGGCTGGCTGTGCAGCCACTCATAAAACTGCACCGTACTGCCGCGCACATAAGCGTGCGCGGAACGGGCCATTTTCAGATTGCGAAGTTGTGAAAGCGGTACGAGGCGTGCGGAGGGCCGTGGGGTTTTCATGGACGCTTCTTGCAGAGAATGTGTCCTGTTGACCGTCCGTCACGCGCAAATGTTTCAAAGTATTACAGAGGCAGCTCAACCCGAGCCTGCAAGCCGCCGCTGCTGCGATTGCTCAACGTCAGTTCGCCGCCCTGCTCGCGCACGATCGCCCGCGCCGCCGACAGCCCGAGCCCGACGCCACCGGTTTCCCGGTTGCGCGAGGTTTCCAGGCGGAAGAACGGGTCGAACACCCGCTGCAACGACGCTTCGGGAATCCCCGGCCCCTCGTCGCTGACGTCAACGCAAACGCTGTAGCCATCGCTGCTCAAGGTAATGGCCGGCTGCTGCGCGTACTTTTCGGCGTTTTCCAGCAGATTGACGATCACACGCTTGATTCCCAGCGGGCGGCCCTCGTAGACCAGATGCGCCGGGCCATGGAAATCGATGGCGATGTTCTGGTCGCGGTAGTCGTCGATGATGGTCTGCAGCAACTCCGACAGGTCGAACGCAGTGCTTTGCTCCGGTTGAGTGTCTTCCCGAAAGAACGCCAGCGCAGCGTTGATCATCGACTGCATTTCTTCAATGTCGCGGATCAGTTTGCCCTGATGATCAAAGTCCTCCATGAACTCGCTGCGCAGGCGCATGCGGGTCAGCGGCGCACGCAAGTCGTGGGAGATCGACGCGAGCATGTGCGTGCGCTCGCTGATGTAATGCTGGATCTGCGCCTGCATGGTGTTGAAAGCGATGATTGCCTGGCGGATCTCGTCCGGGCCTTCGACTTTTATCGGCGGCGCGCGCAGATCACCGCCAAAGCGGCGGGCGGCACTGGCAAAGCGTTGCAGCGGTTTGGCCAGTTGCTGCGTGGCCAGCCAGGCCACCAGCACGGTGGCGATCAGACCGAGGGCGATGATGATCGCGATGCGTGTGCCGATGTCCAGGCCCCAGGAGCGCTCAGGCGAAGAGAACAACAACCAGCTGGCATCCGGCAGTTGAATCAGCGCCGCGTAGCGCGCCAGCGGACTTCCGCTCGGCCAGTCGGCGGGATTGAACACCCGAATGTCTCGCTCATCACCCAGCAACTGATGCAACCCCGACGTCTTGTTGGCGATGAGCTGCGTACCACCCGCTGGCAATCCAAGTTCGTCACGTTGCGCACTCCACGTCACCTCCTGCGTCGGGCCGGTTGCCGCGTGCGCGAGTTTCGGGCGTAAAGGCGCAGGTGCAGCCTCGATCACCTTGACGGTCGCCGCAATCTGCTCCAGCAACCCGGTGCGCTCAATCGGTGGCCGCGCCCAGGTCCCGGCCACCTCCACGAACAGAAAATTGAGCGCCAGCGAAGCCAGCATGGCCGCGACGATGGTCAGGGCGATCCGCCGACTCAGCGGATCACGGCGCAGGAAGCGACGGATCATGCGCGCGTGACCTTGGCGGTGAACAGGTAACCGCCGTTGCGCACGGTGCGGATCAGGTCCGGACGCTTGCTGTCCGGCTCGATCTTGCGGCGCAAGCGGCTGACCTGCACGTCGATGCTGCGATCAAAGGCGTCGTGGCCCTGGCCGCGAGACAGGTCGATCAGTTGCTCGCGGGTGAGAATGCGTTGCGGGTGTTCGAGAAACACCACCAGCAGATCAAACTCGCCACCGGACAGCGGAATCATCACGTTTTCCGGGGAGCGCAGTTCGCGACAAGTGATATCCAGATGCCAACCGGCGAAAGCAATCACCGGTCGCGAAGGTTCGCTGACAGGGCTGACCTGCTCACCGGCACGACGCTGCACGGCGCGCAGACGGGCCAGCAGTTCACGCGGGGCAAACGGTTTGGTGACGTAGTCGTCGGCGCCCAGTTCGAGGCCGACAATCCGGTCGCTCAATTCGCCCATGGCGGTCAGCATGATGATCGGAATGCCCATCTGCGCCCGCACTTTCTGGCACAGGCTCAGGCCGCCTTCACCGGGCAGCATCAGATCGAGAATGATCGTGTCCGGGCGCTGCTGGGCAATCGCGGCCCACATCGCTGCGCCATCAGCGGCGACATCGACCTCGTAGGCGTGCTGGACGAAGAACTTCTTCAGCAGGGCGAGAATTTCCACGTCATCGTCGACGATCAGCAGTCTGCTCACGGGCACAGGATCCTCAGGCCAAAAAAGAACGCATCTAAAACCATTCTGGCCGCCAGGTCATATATTTCAATCGAGCAACATTCCTTCGTCGCGGACATCAAGCGGACATGCTGCGGCAAAACCCCTCAGGCACTCTGCTCGCCATCGACAACCGGGGGGCATTCAATGAGCGCATTGCACGACAGGTACACCGCCGAGGGCCACGACGCCCGCTATCCGTTGATTCTCAGCCAGCGCACCAGCGCGCCTGATCAGAATACGCCGTTGCTGTTTCAGGAGTTCTGCCTGGGCCTGTCAGATGACCAAAGCCGTATCGTCCTGCGCCGCTATTTCGAACAGTACGACCCGGCAGACGCCCGATGGGTGGAGTACGTGCATTCGATTCCGACCGCCGACCTCATCCAGTGGATCATGAGCCACGGCCAGCTGCACATCGAATGCTCGGACAACACCCCGCCGCTCTCCTCCCCAATCACTGCCCGCGCTTGAACGACGCGGGTCAAAAAGCGCAAAACAAGGATTCGCATGATAAAAAGCCATTGCTTGATGACACTGATGTGCACAGCGTCTCTGAGCCTGTCGGCCTGCAGCAGCAAAACCGTTGAACCGCAGAAGTACACGGGATTTCTGCACGATTACAGCGTGCTGAGCGAGCACACATCGCCATCCGGGCAGACCGTGCTGGGCTGGGTCAGCCCGGCGCTGGCCCGAGGGCGTTACACCCAGGCCTATCTGGCGCCCAGTCAGTTCTACCCCAGCGTCGCGCCGACCGAGCGAGTTCCGCTGAGCACGCTGTCCGGCGTCACCGACTACTACGACGCCGCGCTCAGGCTGGAACTGGGCAAGGTCATGCACCTGGTATCGCAACCCGGGCCGAATACCCTGACCGTCAGACCAGCGATTACCCGCGTCGCCGCCAGCACCCAAGGCTTGCGCTTTTATGAATGGCTGCCAGTGACCCTGGTTGCCGCCGGCGTGAGCACCGCCACCGGCATCCGCGATCAGGACAGCGAAATCACCACCGAAGTCTCGTTCGAGGACGGCTCCACCGGCGAAGTGGTCGCCGAAGTGGTGCGCAAGGGTACCGGCGTGCCGCTGGAAAACGACAAACAAGTGCTGACTGCCGATGACGTCAAAGGCGTGCTGGACGGCTGGGCCAGCGATCTGGGCAAGTCGTATGCCGCGATCCGGCGCTGACGCCCCCCAAAGAACGGCACTGACTAAGGCAAATCCTGACCCTCCGGTTTTTGTGCGGGGGCCGTGAACCACTTGTCCTTCGGCACTCGCTTCTCTTGCTGCGGGTCATCCAGATAATGCGGCGACATGATCTGCACGCCATATTCGTTGAACACATCCTGAATATTGGCGTGAAGCATGCTCAGCAACACCGCACGCGGGCGCGGCTGGCTCGGAATGGCCTGCGCCACCAAGCGATATTCGGGATAGAAATCCGACAAGGCAGTCTGGAACACCTGAGCCGGCGGGTCTTCCAGAACACCCGGCGTGCGGCGGGCCGCCTCCAGCAACATCGCCTCGACCTGCCGCCACGGGGTGTCGTAACCGATGGTGACCACGGTATCGACCACGTAACCGGGACCCTTCACGGTGCGCGAGTAGTTTTTGGTGACGGTGCCGGTGATCATCGAATTGGGCAGCGTCAGCACTTCACCCAACCCCGTGCGGATGCGTGTGGTGAACATGCCCAGCTCGGTGACGGTGCCCTCATATTCGCCGATCCTGACGAACTCGCCGGGGCGCAAAGTGCGCGTGTAGGTCAGGATCAATCCGGCTGCCGCCTGCCCCACCACACTGGTGGCACCGAGAGAAATCATCAGGCCGATCAGCACCGACAAGCCCTTGAACGCATCGGTGCCGGCGCCCGGCAGATACGGATACGCCATCGCCAGGGCAAACAGCCAGATGGCCAGCGAGGTCAGGCGTTGGGTCGGTTGCAGGGTCTCATGGTTCAGCCAACTGAAGGTGCCCGGGGTCGCCATGCGCCGCAAAATGCGCCGGGCAAACGCCGTCACCCCACGGGCTATAAAGAAAATGGCCAGCGCCACGCCGAGCCCGGGAATCGCCCCGACAATGCCATCCAGCAGATAGCCGGCCAACTCGAACAGGTAGTTGTTGAGGCTTTCACCCCACGGCCGGGTGTAGGGAAATCGCGACAGGACAAACCCGAGCCATTCATAGGTCAATAGCGCAATCACCAGCCAACGCAACACCAACAGCAGGCGACTGACCAACGGATAAAGGAAATTGGCGTCGATCAACTGCACCCGCCCGACTTTCAGCACCTGGGTATGGCGCTCCATCAACTCGGGCAATTTGCTCAGCAACTTGCGACGCAGGTAGGCCAGGCACCAGAGCAAGCCGACATAGATCACAGTGGACGCTGCCGCCAGCGCCAGAGACCTGAGGATCAGGTGCAGGCTGCGCGCCTCCCCGGTTTCAGTGACCACCTGGCGCAGTTTCTCGGCCGCGCCTTCGGCAGCCTGCTGCACTGAGGCGTATTCGAGGCCATCAACGTCCTTGGGCGCGACGATGAACGCGCGCTTGTCGCCCAGTAAAACCATGTAACTGTTCTGGATCGGGTCGATCGAGACCGTCAGATTCTCCGACTCGTCCAGCGCCTCGGTGATGACCGTCTTCGCTCGCTTGACTCGCGTCGCCGGCGATTCGCCCAGCAGCGTCGCGCGAAACAGCATGATGCTGCGGTTGGCGACCTTCAGCTCCACCGCTTCATTCGCAGGCTTTGCCGTCTCCTCAAGCGCCCAGCCACCTGCGGACCCGAGCAAGGCACACACCGTCATCGCTACTGCCAGCAGCCTGCTTCGCATGCGCGTGTTTCCTTACGCCCGGGTGTCAGAGGAATACGTAAGGCAGCGTAGTTGAGCGCTGAACGGTTGTCAGATCGGCTTGCAGGATGAGGGTGATGACAGTATTTCTTCATTGCTGCCATTCACTCTGCGGACAGCCTTCGCCTCTGACGGGTCGGACCTGTCAGTCCGTTCAACCTTCCAGCATGCCGTGACACAACAGCGTCAACACCCCGCGCATGTGCAAGGCATGCGCCGGTCGGTCCGGCACTTCCTGGGTCGCCAAACGGATAAACGCCATGTTCGCGTACTGGTTGAACAGCGTTGCCGCCACGTCCAGATCGACCGACGCACGCAGTTTGCCCTGCGTCTGGAAATGCCCGAGCAGCGCTTTGGTTTCTTCGATCACCGCCGCATTCCACGGACTCAACGCCTGAGCCAGCTCGCCGGTCAGCAGAAACGGCGCCAATTCACGCCACAGCGAGGCCGGCATCGCTTGCAGTTGGTAGTCGGTCATCAAGCCTTCAAACTCGCACAGCGCCTCCAGCGGATCACTGTCGTCGTCCAGATTGGCCCGCGCATCACGCATCGCCTGCTCGTCCGGCTGTTTGAGCAAGGCCAGCAAAATTTCCTGTTTGCCGCCGAAATAATTGACCACCGTTGGCGCGGAAACCCCGGCCTGATTGGCGATTTGCTCCAGCGTGGTCGCGCCGAAGCCGTTACTGATGAACAGCTCCAGCGCCGCCTGCGCAATGACTTCCCTGCGCTGTTCCTTTTGCCGTTCTCTGAGCCCGCTCATGGTGCTGGTGTCCTGTCTCGCTGATGGACGTCAGCCTACGGTTTTCTTTTTTTATCGACAAATATTTTCTTTACAAAAATATTTTTAAGTGACAAATATTAGCCGTGCACCGCTGGAATGAACGCGCACTCACTTGCCCCGTTTCTCTGGAGAACCGCCATGTCCGCCGTATTCGATCCGACCCGCAGCACCCGCGATTACCAGGCCGCCGACGCCGCCCACCACATTCACGCCTTCGTCGACCAGAAGGCGCTCAACGAGGAAGGCCCGCGGGTGATGGTCAGCGGGGATCGCCTGGCGCTGTGGGACAACGACGGCAAACGTTATCTGGACGGCATGTCCGGCCTGTGGTGCACCAACCTTGGCTACGGACGCAAGGATCTGGCCGCCGCGGCCACCGCGCAGCTGCAACAACTGCCCTACTACAACATGTTCTTCCACACCACTCACCCGCAGGTGATCGAGCTCTCCGAACTGCTGTTCAGCCTGCTGCCCAGGCACTACAGCCACGCGATCTACACCAACTCCGGCTCCGAAGCCAATGAAGTGCTGATCCGCACCGTGCGCAAGTTCTGGCAGGTGATGGGCAAACCCGAGAAGAAAATCATGATCGGCCGCTGGAACGGCTACCACGGCTCGACTCTCGCCGCGACGGCGCTGGGCGGCATGAAATTCATGCACGAAATGGGCGGCACCATCCCTGACGTCGCGCACATCGACGAACCATACTGGTTCGCCCACGAAGGCCACCTCAGCCCCGAAGAGTTCGGCCTGCAGGCAGCGCGGCAACTGGAAGACAAGATTCTTGAACTGGGCGCCGACAAGGTCGCTGCGTTCGTCGCCGAACCGTTCCAGGGCGCTGGCGGCATGATCATCCCGCCCGCCACTTACTGGCCGGAAATCCAGCGCATTTGCCGTAAGTACGACGTGTTGCTGTGCGCCGACGAAGTGATTGGCGGGTTTGGCCGCACCGGCGAATGGTTTGCGCACCAGGCCTTCGGTTTTGAACCGGACACGCTGTCGATCGCCAAAGGCCTGACCTCCGGCTACATCCCCATGGGCGGCCTGATCCTGTCGCGACGCATGGCCGAAGCGCTGGTGGAAAAAGGCGGCGTGTTCGCTCACGGCCTGACCTATTCCGGTCACCCGGTGGCGGCGGCGGTGGCCATCGCCAACCTCAAGGCCTTGCGCGATGAACGCGTGGTTACACAGGTCAAAAACGACACCGGCCCGTACCTGCAGAACTGCCTGCGCGAGGTTTTCGGCAACCACCCGCTGGTGGGCGAGGTTCAGGGCGTCGGGCTGGTGGCGGCATTGCAGTTCGCCGAAGACAAAGCCACCCGCAAGCGCTTTGCTAACGAGAACGACATCGCCTGGCGCTGCCGCACCATTGGTTTTGAGGAAGGCCTGATCATTCGATCGACGCTGGGCCGAATGATCATGGCCCCGGCATTGATCGCTACGCGGGCGGAGCTGGATGAGTTGGTCGACAAAACGCGCATCGCCGTGGATCGCACCGCTCGCGAATACGGCCGCCTGTAACCCATAGCCCCTGTGGGAGCTAGCCGGCTAGCGAAAGCGGAGTGTCATTCAACATCAATGTCGACTGGCAGGCCGCCTTCGCTAGCAGGCTAGCTCCCACAAGGGCACTCGGTTGAACTCAGCACATCGGCTCAATCCGGCCCGGTTGATCGTGCCCATCATCGGAGACCTTCCCTGATTGTCGGTCTCCCTCGATGGCTCCCTCGACACCACGCTTTGCACTGTTGGCCCTGCTTTGCGCAGCGACCGACACGGTTTTCGCCAGCGACTTCTTCAACGAAGCCAAAACCGACGTGCTCAGCCGCAACTTCTTCCTGAGCAACGACTACCGCTCGCCCTCGCCCTCCGGCAAAAACTATAAGCAGGAATGGGCCCAGGGTTTTATTGGCACGTTCACCTCTGGCTACACACCGGGCAGCGTCGGTTTTGGCATCGATGCCCACGCCTTTCTCGGCCTGAAACTCGACGGCGGCAAAGGTCATTCCGGCACGGGGCTGTTGCCGATCGACAGCAGCGGTCGCAGTGAACCGAACTACTCCAGCGCCGGCGGCGCGTTCAAACTCAAGGTTTCGCGAACGACCCTCGCGTTCGGCGAGATGACTGTGGAAACCCCGGTATTCGACACCTCGGACAAACGCCTGCAACCGGAATACGCCACAGGTTTACTGTTTAACAGCCGTGAAATCGATAACGTAAACCTCACGGCTGGACACTTCACCGCGTTCAAGAATCAGGACAGCTCTTCGAGCCACGGCGACTTTTCCGGCTACGGCGCCACCACCGAGGCCGGCGGAATCAGTTTTCTCGGCGCCGATCTATACGGCGACAGCTCCGTCGGTGGTTCGCTGTACGCTTCGGAACTGACAGACACCTGGCATCAGTACTACGCCAATCTGCACGTCAAACAGTCCGGCCTGCTGCTCGACGCCAACCTCTACCACACCCGCGATACCGGCCGCGCGCTGGCCGGCGCCATCGATAACACGGCGTTCAGCCTGTCCGGCAAGTACAACTTTGGCCCGCATGGATTGATGCTCGGCTGGCAACGCATCAATGGCGATACACCGTTCGATTTCGTGGGCGGCGACTCGATCTACCTCGCCAATTCGATCAAATACGCCGACTTCAACGGCGCCGGCGAACGTTCCTGGCAAGCACGCTACGACCTTGACCTCGGCGCCTTCGGCATCCCCGGCCTGACCTTCATGACCCGATATGTTCGCGGCAGCCACATCGACGGCACCCACGCGCCCAAGGGCGGCGCGTACAACCTGTTCGATGCCGACACCGGCGACTATCAGCCGCAGCAAGGCGCTGGCGGCAAGCATTGGGAACGGGACATCGACCTGAAATACATCGTGCAATCGGGAGCGGCGAAGGATTTGTCGGTGCAGCTGTCGCATGTCTCGCACCGAGCGAATGAGGCACAGGCCGGCGATGATATCGACCGGATTTATGTGGTGATTCAGTATCCGCTGGGGTTTTGATGGCGGGTGGTCAAACCCAGACTCAGAGCCGACGTCACCTACGAATCCATCGACTGGAAAGACTCCACGAAGCCGCCGACAACGCCCCCCCTGTGGGAGCGAGCAAGCTCGCTCCCACAGGGGATTCAGTGCGTCGTGAATGCTGCGGTAATTGGCGGAAGGCAGCCGGAGTCGAACCTGCCCGGGAACGGATGCCGTCCCCAACCGGGTTTGAAGCCCGGCCGCGCCACCGGGCGCGATTGCCTTCCTTTGAACTCAGGGTGCGTCGGCACTGGCCAGCGCATTATCGTGGCGAATCACGCGGGATTCGCCAATGCGTCGGGTCAGGCCGACGCGGTCGAAGTATTCCAGGTACTGAATACAGCGTTTGCGTCCCAAGCCTAGCGCATCACGAAAAGTTGTCACCTGGATCTGTGGATTTTCCTGCTCGAGTTGCAACAGGACGTCGGCCATGCGCCGCAGTTGCCCGGCAGACAGAAACAGATCGCGCACCACTTGGTGCATCAGCCCCAGGCGCGCCAGTTTGCGCAGCAGCAGGCGCACCGCCGCGTCGTCTTCACCGAGCATTTTCGCAACATCGCGCACCCACGGCGGATCGTAGCCGGCCTCTTCGAACAGCGGCTGCATGCGTTGCCACAGGGTTTCGTCTTCGGCATTCAAACGCACCTGATGATCTGGCAGATGCAGCCACGGCCCGCTGGCGTTGATCGATCCGGCGCTGCGCAGTTCTTCCAGCAGGCTGGCAAAGGTCGAGCGCTCCAGCGCCAGACCACTGAAGCGTCGCAGACGGTCGCGATCCGGTCCCATCTGGTCCGGTTCCAGCTCATGCAGTCTGGCCAACTGCTCCAACAGGGTGAACTTCAATTGCCCCCAGCGCTGCACGTTGAACAGCACCGGGCCTTGGCGGGTATCGATCAGGCGCACGTTGGCCGGTAGTGACCAGTCTTCACGCGGGCGATTGAACTGACGCTCCAGCCGTTGCGGATCGAGGCCGCCCGCGCTGTGGTCGAGCAGCAGTGGTAGCGCTTGCTCAAGACTGTCGCTGTCGGCCAGCGCTTGCAGCTGTGCCAACCGTTCCGGGCTGCGGCGCTGCCGGGCCGGGGCGAACGGGTCGAGCACCTGACCGCCGCCGAGGGTGCGTTGCGCGCTCTGGTCACGCAGGATCAGGCGATCGCCCTTCACCGCGTGCACCGGGGCGTTGATCAGCAATTGCGCGAACATGCGCTCGCCGGCACGCAAACGCGGGCCTTCAAGCAATGCCACACGGGCGATGACGTCCTGAGTGCCGAGGTGCACGTGCACCGGGTGAAAGTGTTCAAACGTGCGCTCGCCAAGCAGCAGTTGAAATTCAATGTCGACCCGTTGCGTCGGCGCGTGCAGCCATTCGGCCAGCAGCCATTGGCCGCGATGAATCTGCTCCAGGGTCAACCGGTCACCACTGATATTCAGCGCCACCCGTTGCCCGGCGAAGGCTTGTTCGGCGGCTTGATTCTGCGCGTGCAACCCGCGCACCCGCACCGCTTTACCGGACGGCCCGAGGGCCAGTTTATCGCCGACGCAAACCGCGCCCGACAACGCGGTGCCAGTCACCACGATCCCGGCGCCCGCCACGCTGAAGGCGCGATCAATGGCCAGGCGAAAACCACCTTCGCGGCTGCGCTCATGGACTTCACGTTGAACCTGCAGCAAGTTCTGGCGCAGTTCATCGACGCCCTGCCCGGTCACGCTGGACACCGTCAGCATCGGTGCTTCGGCAAACGGCCCGGTTTCCAGCAGGTCGAGTACCTGACGTTCAACCTCTTCCACCCTGCCCGGTTCGACCCGGTCGCATTTGGTGATCGCCACCAGTGCCCGGGGAATGCCCAGCAACTGCACAATCGCCAGATGCTCACGGGTTTGCGGCATCACCCCGTCGTCCGCCGCCACCACCAGCAACACCAGATCGATGCCCTGCGCGCCGGCGAGCATGTTGTGGGTGAATTTTTCGTGGCCCGGTACATCGATGAACCCGGTCAGCCCGGCACCGGGCTCCAGCTCCGCGTAGAGATAACCGAGGTCGATGGTCATCCCGCGCTCGCGCTCCTGCGGGCGGCGGTCGCCGGTTTGCCCGGTCAGGGCTTGCAGCAAGGAAGTCTTGCCGTGGTCGATGTGCCCGGCGGTGCCGACGATCACGACTCGACCTGCAACTGCGGCAACTGCGCCAGCCACGCCGGTTCATCGTCGAGTTGGCGTAGATCGAGCCACAGCGCATCATCGTCAATACGCCCGAGCACCGGGATCGGTAACCCGCGCAGCGCCGCTTCCAGAGTCAGCAGACAACGCCCGCGCATGCGTTTCGACACCTGCGGGCGCAGACACAGCGCCGCACTCGGCAACCGCGCCACCGGTTGGCTGCCGCTGCCGATCATGCCCAAGGCCTGCACGGCGCTGACCTGCCACGGTTCACCCAAGACGCCAGCCATCGCCGGTTGTAAACGACAAGCCTGGGCGAGGATCTCGGCTTGCGGACGAGTCAACAGCCGCAAACTCGGCAGACGTTCAGCGAGGCGATCCGGATCGCGATACAGGCCAAGCACCGCTTCCAGTGCGGCCAGGGTCAACTTGTCGACCCGCAAGGCGCGCTTCAGCGGATTCTTTTTGATCTTCGCGATCAAGTCTTTGCGCCCGACAATCAACCCGGCCTGCGGCCCGCCTAGCAATTTGTCGCCGCTGAAGGTGACGATGTCCGCGCCATCAAGCAGCGCCTGCCTTACCGTCGGTTCCGCTGGCAGGCCCCAGCGAGTCAGGTCGAGCAGACTGCCGCTACCCAGATCTTCCAGCAACGGCAAACCATGCCGATGGGCCAGTTCGGCCAGTTCGGCGGTGGGCACCCGGGCGGTAAAGCCTTCGATGCTGTAGTTGCTCGCATGCACGCGCATGATCAAGCCGCTGCGTGGGCTAATCGCGGCTTCGTAGTCGCGGGCGTGGGTGCGGTTGGTCGTGCCGACTTCGTGCAGGCGCACGCCGGCGCGGGCCATGATGTCGGGGATGCGGAACGCGCCGCCGATCTCGATCAGTTCGCCGCGCGAGATGATGCCTTCCTTGCGCGCGCCGAGACTGTTGAGCGTCAACAGCACCGCCGCGGCATTGTTGTTGACCACGGTGACGGCTTCGGCGCCGGTCAGTTCGCGGATCAGGCCTTCGATCAGTTCGTCGCGATCACCGCGCTTGCCGGTCGCCAGATCGAATTCCAGATTGAGCGGATAACGTGCGGCCATCTGCACCGCGTCGATGGCTTCTTCGGGCAACAACGCCCGGCCGAGGTTGGTGTGCAGTACCGTGCCGGTCAGGTTGAACACCCGCCGTACGTTGCTGCGCTGCTGCTGGGCCAGACGTTCGCCGACGCGGCCGGCGAGCACGTCGGGGCTGATTTCAATCGCCGACAATTGCCCGTTCAATACGCTGAAACGCAACTCATCGAGCAACTGGCGCAAACTGGCCAGCAACGACTCACGCCCATAACGCTCGGCCAACGGCAGACAGGCCGGGTGACGTAACAACCCATCAATGGAAGGTAAACGCGGGGCCACACTTGCGGACATCAGCCACTCCCAAAAAAACAAGACTGTCCGGCGAGTGTAGACGTTCTGATCATTCGTCTCCCGGCGCCAGCAACAGATTCGGTGCCAGGCGCTGATAACCGTCCTGCGCCAGACGCATGTCGAGCAGCAGGCTGGTGAGATCCGCCGACAGCGCTTCGCCTTCGGCATCGTTTTCCAGGTACACCAGCTTCAGGTAGCTGTTGCAGCCCGGGCACACCTCCGCCCGAATCGGCGCCTGATTGGCGGCGTGGCGATCATCCTCAAGGCTCAGGTAATCTAGCCCCTTGCTGGACTCGCAATACACGCACTTGACCCGCACCACATGCCATTCACAGGCGCACAACGAACACACCAGATAACGCAGACCGTTGTGCTTGCCGCGATGGCGGATCACCCCGGCCATCGCCGGTGAGCCGCAGCCCGGGCATTGGCTGAGGCTGTCGCCGGGTTTCAGTTGCAGGTACGGTGCGCTGAGCAGCCAATGGCTCCACGCCGCTTGCAGGCCGGCACCGAGGAACGGCACCAGCGCCGCCGGCACCATTGAATACTGACCGCTGACCAGCGCCACGGCCCACGCGCGCAATTGCCCGGCACTGGCACCGCGCAATGTGGCGAGCGCGTCGACTACGGCGGGTTGCTCGGGCGCCACGTAACGTTGCAATAAAGCATCCAGATAAGCCTGCCAAGCGTCTTCGCGCACCAGTGTGTCGGCGGCGAATGGCGGTAAACCATGTTGCTGACAGGCTTCGATCCTTTGCTGATCAAACGGTGCTGTCAGCGGCGGATCATCGAAAACCTGCTGCTGAGCCCGGCACAATCCGGCGATCAGTCGCAAGTAATCAGCCAGCGGATGCCCATGAGCCAATTGCTCCAGACGCTGGGCGCGCAAAGTGAACAGGTTGTGCGGCGGCAGGTGCAGAAACGGCGGCGAACTGGCCGCCGCTTCGATTTCCCCAGGTTCAAGAATGGTTGGCAAAAGTCAGCCCTTTTTGGTGATCGGTCGCTCCGGCACGTCCGGATTGCGTTCATTGCGGGTGATGTCGCGATACCAGAGCTCGTGGTGTTTCCTGGCCCAGGCGCGGCTGACCCAGCCATGCAGCATCGCGTCCACCGAGCCCTTGATCCACAGCCCGGCGTAGATGTGAATGATGATGCTGAGGATCAGCACAAACCCCGCCAGCGCATGCAGGAGCATGGCCCAGCGAATCACGGTGATGCCGAAGTACGCGCTGAAATACGCGCGCCAGATCACCAGCCCGGTGAACAACAAGCCAAGCATGCACAGCAGTAAAGTCCAGAACAGCAGCTTCTGCCCGGCGTTGTATTTGCCCACCGGCGGCACGCTTTCTTCATCGTTGACCAGCACCCGGTCGATGCGGCGCAGCCACTTCCCGTCGTTGTCGATAAAGAAGTTCGCGCGCCAGAAACGGAACACCAGGCCGAGGAACAACACGAACATCAGCACGCCCATGAACGGGTGCAGAATCCGCGTCCACGGTCCGCCGCCGAACAGGTGGGTCAGCCAGAACATCGACGGATGAAACAATGCCAGCCCCGACAGCCCGGCCATGAAGAACAGAATCGCCACCAGCCAGTGATTGGTGCGCTGGTTGGCGGTGTAGCGCAGGATCGTCTTGTTGCTCATGGCCGGTCCTCCCCGCGTGGATCGAAGGTGTGCACCGCCGGGTCGACAACGTGCACCGAAGTATCCGGCGGCGTCGGATGTTCATCCTCCTCGACGCGATTAGGCCCGATACGCACGTAGTGGAAGAACCCGGCGAGCACCGCCGCACCCATTGCCAGCAAGCCCAGCGGCTTGCTGATACCTTTCCACAAGCCCACCAGCGGACTGATGGCTGGCGTATCCGGCAACCCGGCGTAGATTTTCGGCGTGTCGGCGTGGTGCAGCACGTACATCACATGAGTGCCGCCGACGCCTTCCGGGTCATACAGCCCGGCATTGTCGAAGCCACGGCTTTTCAGGTCGACGATGCGTTCGGCAGCGTGCTCCTTCATGTCTTCCTTGCTGCCGAAGACGATGGCGCCGGTCGGGCAGGTTTTCACGCAGGCCGGCTCCAGCCCTACCGCCACGCGGTCGGAACACAAGGTGCATTTGTAGGCCTTGTGATCCTTCTGCGAGATGCGCGGAATGTTGAACGGGCAACCGGTGATGCAATAACCGCAACCGATGCAATGATCCTGATCGAAATCAACGATGCCGTTGGCGTGCTTGATGATCGCCCCGGGACTTGGGCATGCCGCCAGGCAACCCGGCTCGGCGCAATGCATGCAGCCGTCCTTGCGGATCAGCCACTCCAGGTTGCCGGCGTCGGTTTCGTGTTCGGTAAAACGCATCAAGGTCCAAGTTTCTGCGCTCAGGTCCTGCGGGTTGTCATAGGTGCCGTGGTTGTGGCCGACCTCGTCGCGCAGCTCGTTCCATTCCGAGCAGGCGACCTGGCAGGCCTTGCAACCGATGCATTTGGTGGTGTCGATCAGCTTGGCGACTTCCTGCTGATTCCTCACCGAGGGCGGCACCGTGGTGGTGGCCGAGCGAGCAATGATGTCTTGGCTGGCCATTTACAGTTTCTCCACGTTGACCAGGAATGACTTGGATTCCGGGGTCTGTGTGTTGCCATCGCCGAGGAACGGCACCAGGGTGTTGGTCAGGTAACCGTGACGCGTCTGACCGGTGAACCCCCAGTGCAGCGGGATGCCGATCTGATGCACCACTTGGCCGTTGACCTGCAGCGGCCGGATGCGTTTGGTCACCACCGCCACCGCCTCGATGAACCCGCGCTTGCAACTGACCCGTACCCGATCTCCGGCAGCGATGCCCTTCTCCTTCGCCAGCACTTCACCGATTTCGACGAACTGCTCGGGTTGGGCAATCGCATTCAACTTGCAATGCTTGCTCCAGAAGTGGAAGTGCTCGGTCAGCCGGTAACTGGTGCCGGCGTACGGGAAGTCCTTGGCTTCGCCGAGGCTTTCCCAGACCGAATCGAAGATCCGCGCCGCCGGGTTGCTGGTGGCTTTCTTGTTCTGCGGGTGCAGCGGGTTGATGCCGATCGGCGTTTCGAACGGCTCGTAGTGCTCGGGGAATGGCCCCTCGTTCATCTTGTCGACGGCGAAGAACCGTGCCACGCCTTCGGGGTTCATGATGAACGGGTTCATCCCGGCTTCCGGCGGTACATCGGCCTTGTAGTCCGGCACATCGGTGCCGCCCCAGGCCTTGCCGTTCCACCACACCAGACGTTTTTTCGGATCCCACGGTTTGCCCGCGACGTCTGCCGAAGCGCGGTTGTAGAGAATCCGTCGGTTGGCCGGCCACGCCCAGGCCCAGCCCAGATGCTGGTGCATGCCATACGGGTCGGCGTTGTCACGCCGGGCCATCTGGTTGCCGGCCTCGGTCCAGCTGCCGGCGAAGATCCAGCAACCGGACGCGGTGCTGCCGTCGTCCTTGAGCTGAGCGAATGCCGCCAGTTGCGAACCGGCCTTGACCGTCGCGCCACTGGCATCGGTGAAGTCGGCCATGGCGCTGCCGTTGATTTCCTTCGCCAGTTCTTCCGGCGAAGGTTCGTCGGGGATCTTGTACGGCCACGACAGTTTCAGCAGCGGGTCGGGGAATTTGCCGCCCTCGGCCTGATAACGCTTGCGCAGGCGCAGGAACAGTTCGCTCATGATGCGAATGTCGGTCTGCGCTTCGCCGGGGCCGTCGGCGCCTTTCCAGTGCCATTGCAGCCAGCGGCTGCTGTTGACCAGCGAGCCGTCCTCCTCGGCGAAGCAAGTGGTGGGCAGGCGAATCACTTCGGTCTGGATCTCCGCGCTTTTCACGTCGTTGTAGGGTCCGACGTTGTGCCAGAACTCCGAGGTCTCGGTGGCCAGCGGGTCCATCACCACCAGCCACTTGAGCTTGGCCAGTGCGCCCATCACCCGGTTCTTGTCCGGCAGCGCGGCGATGGGGTTGAAGCCTTGGCACATGTAGCCGTTGACCTTGCCCTGGCTCATCAGGTCGAACATTTTCAGCACGTCGTAGTTGGGAATGTCGAGTTTCGGCAAATGGTCATAGAGCCAATTGTTCTCGACAGTGGCGTTGGCGCCGTACCACGACTTCATCAGACTGACGTGGAACTTGCTGTAGTTCTGCCAGTAGGACAACTGCCCCGGACGCAGTGGCATTTGCGTGCGCTTTTTGATGAAGGCGTTGTAGTCCTGCTCGGCATCGCCCGCCAGGGTCAGATAACCCGGCAGTGCGTTGGACAACAACCCGAGGTCGGTCAGGCCTTGAATGTTCGAGTGGCCGCGCAAGGCATTCACCCCGCCGCCCGGCATGCCGACGTTGCCCAGCAGCAATTGCACCATCGCCGCGCTGCGGATGATCTGCGCGCCGATCGAGTGTTGCGTCCAGCCGAGGGCGTAGAGAATGGTCATGGTCTTGCCCGGGATTGAGCAAGTGGCGATTTCTTCCCAGATCTTTTTCATCGCCTCGACCGGCATCCCACAGATCTGGCTCGCCAGATCAATGTTGTAGCGGCTGTAATGCTGCTTCATCAATTGATAGACGCAGCGCGGGTCCTGCAGGGTCGGGTCGACCTTGACGAAGCCGTCCTCGCCCAACTCGTAACCCCAGCCGGATTTGTCGGTGTAGCTGCGCTTGGCCGCGTCATAGCCGCTGAAGAGACCGTCTTCGAAGCTGAACCCGGCTTTGACGATGAACGAAACGTCGGTGTAGTTGCGCACGTACTCGTGCTGGATCTTGTCCTCGGTCAGCAAGTAATTGATCAGCCCGCCCATGAAGGCAATGTCGGTACCGGTGCGGATTGGCGCGTAATAGTCGGCCACCGAAGCGGTCCGGGTAAAACGCGGGTCGACCACGATCAGCCGGGCAGCGTTGTGCGCTTTGGCCTCGGTCACCCATTTGAAGCCGCAGGGATGCGCTTCTGCTGCGTTGCCACCCATCACCAGGATCAGATTCGCGTTGGCGATATCGGTCCAGGTATTGGTCATGGCACCACGGCCGTACGTCGGGGCAAGACTTGCCACCGTCGGGCCGTGTCAGACACGCGCCTGGTTATCGAACCCCAGCATGCCGAGACTGCGAATCACCTTCTGGGTGATGTAGCCCGCTTCGTTGGACGCTGCCGACGCGGCGAGAAACCCGGTGGTGAGCCAGCGGTTCACCGTTTGCCCGGTGGCATTTTTCTCGATGAAGTTGGCGTCGCGGTCGGCCTTCATCAGGTCGGCGATGCGATCCAGCGCTTCATCCCAACTGATCCGGGTCCATTCGCTGCTCCCAGGCTTGCGCACCTGCGGGTATTGCAAGCGGCCGGGGCTGTGAATGAAGTCCAGCAGGCCGGCGCCTTTCGGGCACAGGGTGCCGCGGTTGACCGGGTGGTCGGCGTCGCCCTCGATGTGAATGATATTTTGCGCGACGTTCTTCGCGGCATCGCCCTGGCTGTACATGATCAACCCGCAACCGACCGAGCAATACGGGCAGGTGTTGCGGGTTTCATGGGTGTGGGCAAGCTTGAAGTGACGCACCTGCTCGGCGAAGGCCTGCGTCGGGGCCATGCCCAACGCGCCCAGGCTAGAGCCTGCAAGGCCGATACCGGCGACCTTGAAGAATTGACGACGGCTGAGATCCATCGTGCACTCCTGATCAGGTGGAACCCGGTACTTGAGCCGGGCTTTTTCTGGACAAACACGGTTACGGCAGAATGGCTGCCGGCTTTTTCACTGTAGACAATGACCACACACTCTGTGTGAAAACCGACCGTCGGCCGTTTGTCGGTCTATTGGCCAATGAACGCAAAACCCTGTGGGAGCTGGCTTGCCAGCGAAAGCGGTGGATCAGTCAACACTAATAGCGACAGTGACGACGCCATCGCTGGCAAGCCAGCTCCCACAGGGGTCGCGTTGGGCTTAGAATGGCGCCCAGAACCAACCCCGCCTTCACGAGACCGCGCATGACTTTCGATTTTGATCAGGTATTCGACCGCCACCACACCGGCAGCACCAAATGGAGCCGCTACCCGGCCGATGTGTTGCCGATGTGGGTCGCTGATATGGATTTCGCCGCGCCGCCGGTGATCATCGAGGCATTGCAACAACGCCTGTTGCACCCGCTGGTGGGCTACAGCGTGGCGCAGGATAATCTGCGTGAAGCCATCGTCGCCGACCTGTGGAACAAGTTCGCCTGGCAGGTCAGACCGCAGGAGCTGATCTTCCTGCCGGGCGTTGAATCCGGTTTCAACATGGCTTTGAAAGCGCTGGTGCAGCCGCAGCAAAACGTCGTGGTGCAGGTGCCGAACTACCCGCCGCTGCGGCATGCGCCGGGGCATTGGGGGCTGAACAAGGTCGAGCTGGAATTCATCCCTCAGGCCGATGGCAGCTACGCCACCCCGCTGGAGACCCTGCGCGAATCGCTGAATGGTGGCGGCGCCCTGCTCCTGAGCAACCCGCACAACCCGATCGGCAAGGTGTTTGGCCGTGAGGAGCTGCAAGCCGTGGCGGATATCTGTGCGGCACAGGACGCCTGGATCATCTCCGACGAGATCCACGCCGAGCTGTGCTTCGACGGCCGCGTGCACATTCCGACCGCGTCCCTCAGCCCGGAAATCGCCAAGCGCACCATCACCCTGATGTCGGCGAGCAAGGCCTACAACATTGCCGGCCTCAAGACCTCGTTCATGATCATCCAGGACGCCGCCCTGCGCGAGCGCGTCAACCACGCCCGTTGCGGCATGGTCGACAGCGTCAACCCGCTGGGCATGGAAGCCACCCGCGTCGCCTACAGCGAAGGTGCGCCGTGGCTGGCCGAACTGAAAACCTATCTGCAGGCCAATCGTGACTGGCTGGTGGCTGCGGTGCGCAGCCGCTTGCCGGGCGTGACCCTCAATGTGCCGCAAGGGACCTATCTGGCGTGGCTCGATTGCTCGGCGCTGGACCTGGACAATCCGCAGCAGTTCTTCCTCGAACAGGCCAAAGTCGGCCTCAGCGCCGGACTGGATTTCGGGGATCAGCACCAACAGTTCGTGCGTTTGAACTTCGGCTGCCCGCGGTCGTTGCTCGAAGAAGGCATCCGCCGCATGGAGCGCGCCCTGACTGACCGCAATACCTGAATCCACAGTAGATCCCCTGTGGGAGCGGGCTTGCTCGCGAATACGGTGTGTCAGCCGACATCAATGTTGACTGAACCACCGTATTCGCGAGCAAGCCCTCTCCCACAGGGTTTTGCATTGTCATCGCCAAAAAGTCCAGCGCAAATCCGATCGAACTCACGGCAAACCGTCCGGGTCAACCGCCCATACCCGCCCTGAGAACCTCGGAGATTTGTGATGACCGATTACCCAAAACCACCCTTCCCCAAACAAGCTCAAGCCGTGCCGGGCTCGCAAAGCAACATGCAGCCCTACCCCGATTGCGGCGAGCAGACCTACGTCGGTTCCGGGCGGCTGGCCGGCAAGATTGCGCTGATCACCGGCGCCGACAGTGGCATCGGCCGTGCGGTGGCGATTGCCTTTGCCCGTGAAGGCGCCGATGTCGTCGTGGCCTATCTGAATGAACATGACGACGCCAAAGAGACCGCGCGCTGGGTCGAGCAGGCGGGCCGTCAGTGCCTGCTGCTGTCCGGCGACCTCGCGCACAAGGCCCATTGCCAGGCACTGGTGGACAAGACCGTTGAGCGCTTCGGGCGCATCGACATTCTGGTCAACAACGCGGCGTTCCAGATGACCCACGAAACCTTCGAAGAAATCCCCGATGACGAATGGGTGATGACCTTCGACGTCAACATCACCGCGATTTTCCGCCTGTGCCAGGCGGCGATCAAACACATGCGCCCCGGTGCCTCGATCATCAACACCAGCTCGATCAACTCGGACATGCCCAAACCCACCCTGCTGGCCTACGCCACCACCAAAGGCGCGATTGCCAACTTCACCGGCGGTCTGGCGCAGATACTCGGGCCGAAAGAAATCCGCGTGAACTGTGTGGCCCCGGGGCCGATCTGGACGCCGTTGATTGTCTCGACCATGCCCGATGAGGAAGTGCAGAACTTCGGCAGCGAAACCCCGCTCGGTCGCCCCGGACAACCGGTGGAAGTGGCGCCGATCTACGTGCTATTGGCCTCGGATGAAGCCAGTTACATCACCGGGCAGCGATACGGCGTCACCGGCGGCAAGCCGATGTTGTAAGCCTCCATGAGCTTTGTCATCTGGGTCGCGGTGCTGGGCGCCGTGTTGTTGACCCTCGCGCTGACCTCGTCGTACCTGCGCTGGATGCCGGTCACCACCTCGGCCGTGTGCCTGTTGCTGGGGATCGGCATCGGCCCCAGCGGTCTGGACCTGCTGAAGCTGTCACTGGAAGACGCCTCGGTGTGGATGGAACACCTCACGGAAGTGGCGGTGCTGTTTTCGCTGTTTGTCTGCGGCCTCAAGCTGCGCCTGCCACTGCGCGACAGGCGTTGGCGGATTGCGTTCGGGCTGGCCGGCCCGGTGATGGTGCTGACCATCGCCGGGGTCAGCGTATTGCTGCATTGGGGCCTGCAACTGTCGTGGGGCCCGTCGCTGCTGATCGGGGCGATGCTGGCGCCGACCGATCCGGTGCTGGCGGCGCTGGTACAGGTCAACGATGCGCGGGACGTCGACAGTGTGCGCTTTGGCCTGTCCGGTGAGGCCGGGCTCAATGACGGCATCGCGTTTCCGTTCGTGATGCTCGGTTTGCTGCTGTTGAAGGCCGACACGCAACCCGGCGCACTGACCGATTGGGTGCTGCACGGTTTGCTTTGGGCGGTGCCGGTCGGACTGCTGAGCGGTTACTGGATGGGTCGCGGTATCGGTCGGTTGACCCTGTCGCTGCGCATTCGTAACGACGACAGCACCCTGAGCCCGAATGACTACCTTGCGCTGTCACTGATTGCCCTGGCTTACGTCGGCGCAGAGGCGATTGGCGGTTATGGTTTTCTGTCGGTGTTCGCTGCCGGTCTCGGCTTGCGCCAGGAGGAAGTCAAATCCACCGGCGCCAGCCAACCGCCGGCCGAGCATCTGGTGCAACCGGTGGTGGGCCATCAGAACATCGAACCGCAGGACGCGGTGCACGGCGATACCGAACGACTGGAAAGCAGTCAGGTCGCCGCCGGCATCATGATGGGCGACATGCTCTCGTTCGGCAGCCTGGTGGAACGGGCCATGGAAGTGTTTCTGGTAACGCTGCTCGGCGTGGTACTGGTGCCGCATTGGGACTGGCGGGCGTTGGTCATCGGCGCGGTGCTGTTTTTCGTGGTGCGTCCACTCTGCGTCGCGCTGATGCCATGGGGTAACTTGCTCAATGGTGGTCAGCGCCTGTTGATCGGCTGGTTCGGCATTCGCGGAATCGGCAGTCTGTTTTATCTGTTTTATGCCTTGAACCATGGTCTGAGTCCTTCAGTCGCGACGTTGTGCACCCACATCACCTTGTCGGTGGTGGCACTGAGCATTTTGCTGCATGGCATCAGCACTCAGCCGCTGCTGGCGCGCTACGAGCAACGGCAAAAACGAAAAAGCTGATTTTTCCGGTGGGATTATCTTGGGAAATCCATCGAAGTTTTTTCTGAAAATAAATGGATCCCTCTTCAGATTCCGACAGTCACAACCATAACCCCTCGCTGGATGTACTCGGCGGGGTCCGGCAGGTTCGGTTCCCCTGCGGCTTGCAGCCCATGAAGAGGAATCTTTGGATAACAAGGTCACGGTCATGAAAGAATGCTCGAATCCGGCACAAATCAAGGCTTGCAGGGCTTTGGCCCTGGAACGCAATCGTCAACTGTTCGAAGATGCCCACGCCCTCAACCGCGCCGCTTACGAGCTGCTGGAAGCGGACAATCTGGACCTTGAGCAGTTTGAGCACTATCGAGCACTGCGCCGCAAGGCCGATATGAAGTTCGAAGAAGCCATCGATCACTTGTGCGTGCTCAACGAGGACTTTCCGCCGATTCCGATGTCCCCGCATCACTCGCAGGCATTGCGTCGGCAGCTAGAAACCGTCGAATAAAGCGCACAAGAAAAAGCCCGGCTGCGAAGTCCGGGCTTTTTCTTTGGGTGGCGCTCAGCCCCCCGGGTTGGTCACCTGAATGAACACCGCATAAGCGCCCAGCAGGATCCAGAATGTGGCGAAAATCCAAGGCGTGCGCACCGAAAACAACAGCGATTTGCGATAGCCCTTATGGCTGGACTCCATCTCGCTGAACAGTGGCGACTCGTCGTAAGCCATGCCCATGATCGGTTCGCTGCGCAACAACTCGCTCTGTTTGTAATGCCAGTGGTCAATGATGTCGTACGCGGCTCGAATCCCCGGCCACGCATTGAGCGAGCTGAGCAGCCCGAGCAACGCCAGAAACGGCGGCACCACCAGCGTGAACAGTTTGCCCCACTCGGGGTTGAGGTTGGACATGCACGAAGCAAACGCAATCACCAGAAACGACTGCGCGGCCAGATAGGCATCGGTGCGGTTGGCCAGAATGCTGGTTTCGTACTGAATTTCCTTGCGATAGAAATCCAGCCGTTCCTTGGGTGAGCCGAACATCTTGGCATCGTGTTCGGTCAGGTGTTCTTCAGCGCTGGGCTGAGTCAGTATGCGAGGCAAGGGACGCACGCTCCGGGGCGGGGAAACCTGTTAGAAGGCCCCTGCCCCGGACAAGTTCAGGCGGATTCACTTCATCGACCGGGCGATGATTTCCATCAGGTTCAACTGGGTGAACGGCTTGGGCAGACGCGGCAATTGCGCGGCAAAACCCTCCAGACGTTCGGCGTAACCGGTCGCGAGGACGATCGGCAGATCCGGTTTGAGCAGACGCACTGCGTGCGCCAATTGCGCGCCGCTCATCTGCGGCATGGCCATGTCGGTGATCATCAGATCGATGACTTCGCCCTGCTCGAACAACGCCAGCGCCCTGGCACCGGAGGTCGCGCTGACCACACGATGGCCAAGGTCTTCGAGCAACAACGTGGTGCTGGTCAACACCAGCGAATCGTCGTCGACGACCAGCACGCTGAGGCGTGGCACCGTGATGGGGGCGCTGCCGGGCTGCACCCGTGGAGCCAGTGCGCCATCCACCGCGACCGGTAACCAGAGTTCGGCTGCCGTGCCTCGTCCCTTCTCGCTCTTGAGGATGAAACGGCCACCGAGCTGCTCAATGAATCCATGCACCATCGACAGCCCCAGCCCGGTGCCTTTGCCCAGGCCTTTGGTGGTAAAAAACGGATCCCGGGCCGAGGCCAGCGTGTGCTCGTCCATGCCTTCGCCGGTGTCGCGCAGACTCAGGCACACATAACGTCCCGCCGCCATGGTCGAATCGCTCGCTTCAAGGACGACTTCCGCCCGGGCGCTGATCACCACGTTGCCGCCATCGGGCATGGCGTCGCGGGCATTGGTCGCCAGATTGAGCACCGCCAGTTCCAGTTGATTGGTATCGGCCAGTACCGGTTCCAGTCCGTCGGGCAGTGAGGTTTCAATACTGATCCCTGGCCCCAGCGAACTGCGCAACAGCCCGGTAATGCCTTGCACCAGTTGCACGATGTCGACCGGTTCGGTCTTGAGCTCCTGACGCCGGGCAAAGGCCAGCATGCGTTGGGTCAGTGAGACGCCGCGCAGCGCACCTTGTGTGGCATTTTCCAGCAGGCGATTGACTTTCGGGTCGTCACCCACACGCTTGCGCACAATCTCCAGGTTGCCGAGGATCACGGTCAGCAGGTTGTTGAAGTCGTGGGCAATGCCGCCGCTGAGCTGACCGATGGCCTGCATCTTCTGCGCCTGGAGCAATGCCTCGCGGGTTTTCTCCAGCGCCTGCTGCGATTCATGGACCTCAGTCACGTCACGGGTAATTTTCGCGAAGCCGAGCAATGTGCCGGTCTCGCCACGAATGGCATCCACCACCACATGGGCGAAGAATCGGCTGCCGTCCTTGCGCACTCGCCAGCTTTTGTTTTCGAAACGCCCTTCCCGCGCCGCGATTTCCAGCGCCCGTTGCGGCTCGCCGCGCTCGCGGTCTTCAGCGGTGTAGAAGACCGAGAAATGCTCGCCGATGATTTCTTCCGGCCGATACCCCTTGATCCGCTGGGCGCCCTGATTCCAGTTGGATACCCGACCGTCGGGGCTGAGCATGTAAAGCGCGTAGTCCGTGACGCCCTGCACCAGCAGACGGAACTGCTGCTCGCTTTGCTTGAGGGTTTCTTCGGCCATTTTGCGGTCGGTCAGATCGCGGGTGATCTTGGCGAAGCCCAGCAGCGTGCCGTCCGGATCGATGATCGGGTCGATCACCACATGGCACCAGAAATGCGTACCGTCCTTGCGAACGCGCCAGCCTTCACCTTCGAATCGGCCCTCGCGGATTGCGGTATCCAGCGCCCGTTGCGGCAAGCCCGCCGCGCGGTCCTGCTCGGTGTAGAAACGCGAGAAATGCTCGCCGATGATCTCTTGCTTCTCGTAGCCCTTGAAGCGTTTGGCCCCCGTGTTCCAGCTGGTGATGATGCCGTCCGGATCGATCATGTAAATCGCATAATCGACCACCGCATCGATCAGCAGACGGAAACGCATCTCCTCGATCGCGGCAGTTTTGCTCGGGTTGTCACTCATCAGGTTCACCGCTGGTTTTCATTAGCGCAAGTATGCGGCAATCCGGCGCCATGGGAAGGTGTAAACGCGCTTCAATTCACGGTGTGATCAGCGGATTGATCGAGGGCGCGTCTGTGCCGAGCGACCACCAGCGTGGCAACAGTTGCTGGATCCTGGGTTCGGCGAAGCGGTCATCGATCAGCATCACCACGCCGCGATCCTCACGCGTGCGGATCACCCGCCCGGCAGCCTGCACCACTTTCTGCACGCCCGGATACAGATAGGTGTAGTCGTAACCGGCACCGAAAATCGCCGCCATGCGCCGTTTCAACTGTTCGTTGACCGGGTTGAGCTGCGCCAGCCCCAGAGTCGCAATGAACGCGCCGATCAGCCGTGCCCCGGGCAGGTCGATGCCCTCGCCGAACGCACCGCCCAACACGGCGAAGCCGATACCCTGGCTGTCGGCGGTGAACTGATCGAGAAAGGCCTGCCGCTGCCCTTCGGCCATGCCCCGGGACTGCTGCCACAGATTGATCTGCGGATGGCGTTCGGCGAGCAGCGTCAGTACCTGTTGCAGGTAATCGAAGCTGCTGAAGAACGCCAGGTAATTGCCCGGGCGCTCGCTGAACTGGCGGGCGATCAGCTCGACGATCGGTTCCAGCGACGCCTGCCGATGATTGAAGCGCGTGGAAATGCGGCTGACGATCTGCACCTGCAGCTGTTCGGCGCTGAACGGCGATTCGACATCGATCCAGACCGTGTCGGCGGGCGTGCCGAGCAGATCGGCGTAATAGCGCCGCGGGCTAAGTGTCGCCGAGAACAGCACGCTGCTGCGCGCCGCTTTCAGGCGCGGGCCGAGGAACGCCGCCGGCACCACGTTGCGCAGGCACAGTTGCGACAGCGGTCGTTTACGCTCGAGGTCGCGCTTGCTGATGTCGAACAGGTAATGCTCGTCGAACAGCTCCGCGACCCGGCCAAACTGCAGCATGTCGAAATAGAAGGTTTGCAGCGCGCTGTCGAGCCCCTGCGGATGATCATTGAGGTAATCGCCAATGGCCGCGCTGCACAGGGACACGGCTTGCAGCAGTTTCTCCGGGGCTTTGTCATAGGCTTGATACGGCGCCAGCTGCGGCTGATGCAGCGCGTTCCACTCGCGGTTGACCCGTTGCAGGGATTTCTTCAAGGCTTCGGGGGCGGACTTGCGTACGCTGGCCAGCGCGGCCTGATCGAGACTGGCGCTGTACATCGAGCGCCCGCGTTCGACCAGGTTGTGCGCTTCATCGGCCAGCACCGCGACTTTCCACTGGTTGAGCTGAGCCAGACCGAACAGCAGCGCACTGAAATCGAAGTAATAGTTGTAGTCCGCTACCACCACGTCGGCCCAGCGCGCCATCTCCTGGCTCAGGTAATACGGGCAAACCGTGTGCTGACGGGCCACTTCGCGCATCGCCGCCTGATCGAGCAGATTGATCCGGCTGGCCGCTTGCCGGGCGGCGGGCAGGCGATCATAGAAGCCCTGGGCCAACGGGCAGGATTCGCCGTGACAGGCTTTGTCCGGGTGTTCGCAAGCCTTGTCCCGGGCGACCATCTCCAGCACCCGCAGCGGCAAATGTTGCGCTTGATCGAATAACACCTGACTGGCATCCAGCGCCAGTTTGCGCCCCGGGGTCTTCGCGGTCAGAAAAAACACCTTGTCCAGTTGCTGCGGCGCCAGCGCCTTGAGCAGAGGGAACAACGTGCCGAGGGTTTTGCCGATCCCGGTGGGTGCCTGGGCCATCAGACAACGGCCGGTGCTGACCGCCTTGAACACCGATTCGGCCAGATGCCGTTGGCCGGGGCGAAAGTCGGCATGGGGAAAGGCCAATTGCTGTGCGGCCAGGTTGCGCGCCTCGCGATGGGCCATTTCCTGCTCGGCCCAGTTCAGGAACAACCGGCATTGTTGTTCGAAAAACGCCTGCAAGACCGGCGCACTGAAGGACTCGACCAGACAGGTTTCCTTTTCGCTAACGATGTCGAAATACACCAGCGCCAGATTGATCTGCGCAAGCTCCAGCTTGCGGCACATCAGCCAGCCGTAGATTTTCGCCTGCGCCCAATGCAACTGGCGATGGTTGGCCGGTTGCTTGCTGAGGTCGCCGCGATAGGTTTTGACTTCTTCCAGGCAGTTCTGCGCCGGGTCGTAGCCGTCCGCCCTGCCCCTGACTTTCAATTGCAGAAACTCGCCTTCCAGCGCCACCTCGCTTTGGTATTTATCGCTGCGCCGTGAAGCCACGGTACGGTGCCCGAGCATGCCTTCGAGCGCTGTCGGCGAAGGGGTAAAACGCAGGTCGAGGTCGCCGGTCTTGGCGGTGAACTCGCACAGGGCGCGGACGGCAATGCTGTAGCTCAAGCGCTCTGCTCCGCCCATTGCACGTAGCACACGGCGACCGGCATCTGGTGTTGGTGGCAGAATTCCAGCCAGCGCAGCTGGTTGTCCTGCAGGCGGTCACCCGGGCCTTTGACTTCGATCATCCGGTAGGTCTTGTGCTGCGGCCAGAACTGGATCAGGTCGGGCATACCGGCGCGGTTGGCCTTGATGTCGAGCAGCAGGCGATTGAACCAGTGCTTGAGGTGCTGGGCAGGCAAGCACGCCAGCGCCTGCTCCAGCAGTTGCTCATTCAACGCGCCCCAGAACACGAACGGCGACTGCACGCCCCATTTGGCGACGAAGCGCTCACGAATGGTTGCGGCGTAACGGCCGTCGTCGAGCTGGTCGAGGCAGGCCTGGAACAGTTCGGCACGGCGTTGCTGAAAATCTTCATTGAGCAGATCCACCGGCCCGCGCTGAAAAGGATGAAAAAACGCCCCCGGCAGCGGCGCGAATATCGCCGGCCAGCACAGCAGGCCGAACAGCGAGTTGATCAGGCTGTTCTCGACGTAATGCACCGGGCCGCTGTCTTCGTGCAGATGCGCTTGCACATGGAACTCCACTGACAATCCCGGATCAGTGCGCGGCAGTTGCAGATCGAGGCGCTCGACCGGGCGTGGCGCTACCCGCTTGAGCGGCGGCCCGCCGAGTTTGCGCCGCAGCCGTGGCAACATCCGTTGCAGGCTCTGCTGTTCGGCGGCGCTTTTCGGCGCCTGTTCGGCAAGCGCCGCGAGCTCCAGCGCCAGTGCGTATTCGCCGCAGCGCTCCAGCACCCGGATCATTCGCTGACGGGCGCCGGGGTAGGCGCAATCGCGGTAAATGCTCAGCGCCAGGGCGAACTCAGTGATGCGTTCGCAATACTGGCCGATCTGAAACAACACCTTGCCGCGCCGCCGTTGCAGCCACGGGTTGTCGAATTGCAGTGCGCTGACCTGCTCGACAATGGCTTCCAACGGCTCACCCGCTTCAAAGCGTTGCTGGCACTGATGCAAGAACAGGCAGGCGTCGACGTCTTCGCGGCTGCGCAGGCCACGGGAGTCGGCGCAGAATTCGACTTTTTCGTAGGTAAAGATGCCGAGGTCGGCGAGGACGAATTCCGACCAGTCCTGGTACAGGTTGCCGAAGAACATCAGACGCAGACGGTCGCACAAGTCCATGATGGTCAGGCTGAGCAAGCGGTCGCCGAGCGTCGGCGCCCATTCGCAAAGGCTGCGCAATTCGCTGAATTGCCCGGCCAACACCGGCAGCCAGTCGTCCTTGCGCCCCTTGGGCTGTTCGATGAACTGGCCGAACGCCTGCAGCAGTTCAGCCTTTAGCAACACGTCGAACACCTCGGCCACGCTCAACAGAGCCTGATCGTCGAGCCAGCCGTGACTCAACAATGGCTGCGCAGCGTCGCTGATGTCGCCGATTTCCGGGTAATTGAGTTTGCCGAGGCGAAAATGCACGCCCTTGCGCATGACCATGCGCACCAGCAGCCCCTGCGAAACGCGCGGCAAGATCTTGAAGTCGCGGATGAAGCCATGCTCGGATTCGCTCATCACATCGGCATAGCGAAGCTCAAGCCAATCAAGCACTTGCCGGAAGTTGTTGAGGTAATAGAACGGATCGTCGAGTGGGTTGGCAGTCACGGGAATTCAGGGCCATGGCGAGCGAGTACTGGTTATGCGTACAGATACCAGCTCTGCCCGGTCGCGTGCAAACGGAAAAAGATCAATGGCAGCGGCAATCGGGATTTTTTCAGGGTGACATCGAACTTTTCTCGGTTCGATGGCACCAACCGCGTTAGAGACCGGATACGGTCAATTCATATGGAATGAGGTATTTGAGGTGGGTATGAATATCAAGACTCTGGGTCTTCCCCTGGCGGTAGCAGCCTTCCTGGCATTGGGCGGCTGCTCGACACCGACCGTGGTGACCTTGCAGAACGGCACCCAGTATTTGACCAAGGACATGCCGAAAACCAAGAACAAGGACGGATTCTATGAGTTCGAGGACATTTCCGGGACCAAGGTGAAGGTCCGCTCCGATGAGGTAGCGACCGTACGCAAGGAAGACTGACATCCCGCTTTACCTGTAGGAGCTGCCGCAGGCTGCGATCTTTTGATCTTGTTTTTAAGATCAAAGTCAAAAGATCGCAGCCTGCGGCAGCTCCTACAGGGAGAGCGTGATCTGTGTGGGTTATTCGAAAGCAGGCAAACCCACAAGGCTGTGATCACAGCTGAAATACTGCTCACCGCGCCGCGCCAGCTCGGCTTGCAGACGCCGGCAGCGCTCCAGATCCTGCTGGGTCATGCGGTCAATGCTCAGATTGCCAGTGGCCTGCTGTTGTTTGCCGTCACCCAGGCGAATGGTCACGAACGGCTGTTCGGGCTGGATCTGAAACAGGCTTTTCTCTTCGACCGGTTCGATTGCTTCCGTCTTCGCCGGTTTCGGCAGTTGATCGCTGCTGATGCCGTAACGGCTCAGAATCGAGGTTGGCGGCAGATCGGCCCAGGCATTGGCCGATAACAGCGCCAGTCCGACAAGTCCGACATACCCCTTGACCCTTCTCACGTGTGCATCTCCTGTACTCAATGGCGGCTGGCTATAGAACGTGTGGGCACGTGCTGGCTTTAGGCCGCTTTTGCTGTTTGCACAGCTTTTGAGTCAGGGTGTGGCTATCGAGTCACTTTTGATACCGAGTAATCCTTCAATCGCGGGCAAGCCCGCTCCCACAGGTTATAGGCCGTTCACAAAGCTTGTGAACACCGCAAAAACCTGTGGGAGCCGGGCTTGCCCGCGATGGCGTCCTTACAGGCGCCGCTTCAACCTCAGGCGATCACAATTCCATCGGCGCTGAGGCTATTCAGCGCCACTCCAACCAGCGTCACCGAGTCACCGCCAAACTTCAGCACCGTGTCCTGCCCCACCATCGAGGCATGCGCGCGGAAGTCATCATTGGGCAACACACCCTGTACGCCAAGGAACACCAGTTTGTCGTTGGCCGTAAAACCCACCACCCGATCCTGACCGAACGCGCCGTTGAACAGGAACGTATCCGCCCCGCCCCCGGACTCCATCAGGTCATTGCCGGCGCCACCGACAAACACGTCGTTACCCGTGCCACCAATCAAGTGGTCGTTACCGTCCAGGCCGAACAGCCAGTCACCGCCGGCATGCGCCTTGAGCGTATCGGCGCCACTGGTGCCTTTGACGCTGGACTCATACTGAGTGACGTTGCTGCCGACCTTCAAACCGCTGGCCGTGACGCTGTGGGTTACATCGTCCTTGAACAGCCCCCAGAGGAAGCCCGGCTCCTTGGTGACGATGCTGCCGATGTCACGGGTGATGCTGATCCCGCCGTTGCCGTCGCGGATGTACAGGTTGCCGGCGCCGTCGTTGGCAAAGTCGAACTTGCTCACCGACTGCTGCAAATCGAGGGTGTTGTTGCCGGCGCCACCGAGAATCACGTTGTAACCGCCAGCATCACGGAAAGTGTCGTTGCCGGCGCGCCCTTCGAGGTAGTCATTGCCGCTGCCGCCCTGGATCAGGTCGTTGCTGTCGCTGCCGATGATGAACGTGCTGCCCTTGTGGGTTTCGGCGTTGCGGTTCAGATCCTGTACCCAAGTGTTGGCCCGCGCCGGATCCGACAGGTTGGCGACGATGATCGTCGAGTCCTTGCTGGTCAGGTCATAAAACTTCGACTCGATGATCCGGTTCATGCCGTCGCCGTAAGCGGTCGGCAGGTGCGAGATCCAGGTCGGGATGTTGAGGATGGAGAACGGCAGCAGATTCCACGCGGTCGAGGCGTAGTGATCGTTGAAGCTGACGATGTTATCGGTGGCCGATTCCTTGGGCGCGTCGTGCACGCCGACCGAGGCGCCGGTGAAGGTCGAGCCGTCGAGGGCGCGGAACACCGGATCGTTTTCGTAACCGACGTTGAGCACCTTGTCGGTGCTGCTTTGGGTCGGCGAGGCGTAGGCGATATAGTTGGAATCGGCGAAGAACCCGCCCCACTTGCCGCCGCTGAGGTCAGCCATGCTGTTGACCGCCAGCCCGCCGAGGCTGTGGCCGCTGACCAGCACGTCCTTGCCGCTGAGGCCGTTGGCCTTGGCGAACGCCACCACGTCATTGAGCAGATTACCGAACGCTTCGCCAACGTAATTCTTGGCGTAGTCCTTGGGGCCGAAGGCTGCCAGCAGGTCGTTGATCACGTCACCGATCGAGTCGAGGATCAGATTTTCCCGCGGGCCGCTGGTGCCGCGAAAGGCAACGCCGATTTCCGTCAGATGGCCCTGAGCGTCGTACTTGCCGAGGATTTCCACTTGGGCGGTGGTGTAACCGGCCTTTTCGCCGAAAAAGGTTCCGCGGGCGTCGGTCTTGCCGTCGTAGCCCAGTTGCGAGGCGGTGATCGGAGTCCAGCCGGCCTTTTTCACGGCGTCCAGGGCGAGTTTTTCCGAGTCGGGGTTCCACGGAATACCGGGAATCACCCCTTGCGAATCGGTGCCACCGAGCAGCGCAGTCACCAATGTGGCCGGCAGGCCGAGACCGAAGCCGTTGTGCTGATAACCGGCGGCAAAGCCGTTATCGAGGTTGTGATAGGAATACAGCGTGATCGCCATGGCATCGCTGAACAACGCCTTGGAATCGGCTGTGCCGAAGTTCTTGTAGTCATACACACCCATTGCTATTGCCTCTCTTTTGTTGGAATTGTCAGAGATAGCTCACAGCCAGGGCGCCCCTCACGGGCACGCCCCGGAGCATTTTCACTACTTACACATCAAATCTGCGGGAGCGAGCTTGCTCGCGAAGAGGGAGTGTCAGCTGCCATTTGCTTGGCTGGCACACCGCTTTCGCGAGCAGGCTCGCTCCCACATTAGAGCTAGGCGAAGACGAACGCCGAGTCCGACAGGTTAGCCACTCCCACCCCGATCAGGGTCACGGCATACTCGCCAATCTTCAGCACCGTATCAGCGCCGGACTGGGCAACATGCTGCTTGTAGTCATAGCCCTGCCCCGCGCCTTCGACGCCCATGAACACCAGTTTGTCGCTGCCCTGGTAGCCATTGATCGCGTCGAAACCGAAGGCGCCGCTGAACAGGAAGGTGTTGTTGCCGCCCACCGCCGTCATCACGTCATTGCCGGCGCCGCCCACGAAGGTCACGTGGCCCTTGTCGCTGATCAGCTTGTCATCGCCACCCAGACCGAACAGCCAGTCACCGTCGGCGCTCGCGTGCAGCGCATTGCCGTACCCATCGCCGTTGAGCGAATGGGTGTACTGGGTCAGTTCGCTGCCATTGGTCAAACCCTTGGCCGTGACGCCCCAGGTGATGTCCTTGCTGCCCCACCACGACCCCGACTCCTTGCTCACCAATGAGCCGATGTCGCGGGTCATGCTGATGCCGCCGTAGGCGTCGCGCACATACAGCGTGCCGTCACCGTCGTTGGCGAAGCTGAAGTTCTGCAGCGGCTTCTGCAACTCGAACGTGTTGTGACCCTGGCCACCGAGCAGAATGTTAAAGCCACCGTCATCGCGGAACCGGTCATCACCGCCCAGGCCTTCGAGGAAGTCGTTACCGGCCCCGCCCTTCAGCCAGTCGCCGCTCTGGGTACCGATGATGAAAGTGCTGCCGGTGTGCGGCTCGCCGCTGCGCCCCAGATCCTCGACCCAGGTCTTGCCCCGGGACGATTCCTCAAGGTTGGAGACGATGAGGGTCGAGTCCTTGTGCGTCAGGTTGTAGAACTTCGAGTCGATTACCCGGTTCAAGCCATCGGCATACCCCAACGAGCCGTGGGCCGACCAGCTCAGCGGATTGACGATGCTGAACGGCACCAGGTTCTGCGCGGTGGACGCGTAATAGTCATTGAAGTTGACGATGTTGTCGGTGGTCGACTCATGCGGCCCGTCGTGCTTGCCCAGCGACCCGCTGCTGAACGTGGTGCCGTCCAGTGCGCGGAACACCGGATCGTTTTCGTAACCGATGTTCAACACGTTATTGCCGGTGCTGCTCTGGGTCGGTGAAGCGAACGCGATGTAGTTGGCGTCCTTGAAGGATCCGCCCCAGTTGCTGGCGCTCAACTCGGCCACGCTGTTGACCCCGAGGCCACCGAGGCTGTGACCGCTGAACAGCACGTCCTTGGCGGCAATGCCGTTGGCGATGGCAAACGCGGCGACGGCCTTGAGCAGATTGTCGAAGGCATTTTTCGCGTAGTTGCTCGCGTAATCCGATGGGCCGATGGCGGCGAGCAAATTGTTCTTCATGTCGCCGAAGGTGTCGCTGTAACCCAGCCCGCCAGTGCCGCGAAAGGCCACGCCGAGGCCGATCAATTTGCCGCCGGCGTCGTACTTGCCAAGCACTTCGGCCTCGGCGCTGGTGAAGCCGTCCTTCTCGCCGAAGAACGTGCCTTGCGCGCCGACCTTGCCCTGATACCCCAGTGCCGTGGCGCTGAGCGGTTTCCAGGCGGTCGCCGGCAAAGGCTGGCCGGTGGGCGTGTAGGCATACAGCGTCAGGGCGATGGCATCGCTGTACAACGCTTTGCCATCGGCATTTTTGTAATCGAACAATCCCATGTTGTGCTCTCTCTTCCTTCAAAACCGGCAGCCCGCAAGGGACTGCCGGCACGCGTTTAGAACTGCCAGTCGAGGGTCAGACCCACACCGTGGTCTTTCTCGTTGTTACCGATCAGTCCGTTGTAGTCCAGGTTGACCCGGACATCGCGATTGAGCGCCAGCCCGGCACGGACGCCGACCACGGCCGCATCACGATCCATCGACACACTCTGCACAGTGAACGCGCTGTTGCCATTGGCGAAGGTCAAGTGGCTGTCAGCATCGACACTGCTCAGGTTGTGCTGCCAGCCGAGGGTCGCGCCCAGTTCCAGCTGATGCTTGTCCGACAGCGCGAAGCTGCGCTTGGCACGCACACCAAGGGTCGACAGCACCACATCGCGGTTGTCTTCACCGCCCTTGAGCGCCGCGGCATCACCCTTTTCGGTGAAGCTCTCGGTGTTCAAGTGCACGTACGACAGGTTGGCGAACGGCTCCAGATTCATCGGTTGCAGACGCAGATCGTAAGCCGCTTCGGTGAACACCTGAGTGGTCGCCGCATCGTGCTTGGTTTTCTCTTTGCCATTGACGCCCGCGAACTGCAGATCACGCTTCACGTCCACGCGGTGCCAGCTATACGCCGCACCGGCGGTCAGACGCAGCGCATCAATCTGATGCCCCAGGTACGCACCCAGCTGGTAGCTGTCGACCGAGGCCGACGAATGCGTGCCACTGCCCATGTTCAACGAACTGTCGCTATAACCGGTAACGAAACCCAGACGCGTATCTTCAGCAATCAAACCGTCGACACCGGCCAGCAGCCCGCCAATGGAGCTGTTGGAGTCGGCGTTTTCATGGCCGCCATCGCTCTTGCCCCACGAACCCAGTACCTTGACCCAGGCGTTGCTGCGCTCGTCAGTCGGTGCGTCGGCATTGAACAGATCACGCTCACGCAGACGCTCGCCCACCGCTTCACGCAGGTAGCGGCTGTCGTTGATCAGCATCGTACCGATGGCCGGGTGAATTTCGCCGGACAGTTGCTGGAAGGCTTGTTGCGCCGAGGCCGCATTCGGCGACAGCAGCAGGGTTTCGAACAGCGCATTGCCCGCGCCCAGCCCCTCGGCAGCCGCGCCAACCGCACGCTGGTTCGGCGTCAGGCCGACACTGGCGAACGACGCGCCGTTGCGCCCGACGTCGAGTTGCACGCCGTTTGCCGAGTACGCCAGAGTGCCGCCGAGGAACGCGTAGTTCGGCAGCACTTGCCCGAACTGGCCTTGGATGCCACCGGCCGCTTGCAGGATGTTGAACTGCGAACCCAGCAGGCTCTTCACTTCAGTCGTCGTCAGCAAGGTCGGGCTGTTTTCCAGCGACAGACTGACCGTGGCGCCATCAATCACCGCTTTGCCACCAGCAACGATCTTGTCGCTGCTGGTCGGCGAGACTTCCACCGCGTAGGTCGAACCGCGCTCGAAGGTCACGTCACCGGCGACGTTCAGCGTGCCGATCGAGTTGCCCGGGGCGACGGTACCGCCGCTTTTCGCGGTCAGTGCACCGATGCGGCCGTTACCGCCGAGGATGCCGCTGTCGTTGACCGTGACCGCCGAAGCCAGCGAGCCATTGATCGCCAGACGCCCCTGATTGACCAGAGTCGGGCCGCTGTAGGTGTTGTTGCCGGTCAGCACCAGCGTGCCGATGCCCTGCTTGGTCAGGCCGCCGTGACCGGAAATGTCGTTGCGCCAGGTGTCGAGGCCGCAAGTGATGTCGGTGCACAGGCGCTCGGTCGGTTTGCCCTGGTCGATGATCGCGCCGATGCCCGGCAAGTCCGCGACAAACTGCCCGGAACCGTAGGCCCCCTGAATGCGGAACTCTTCCGGGATGTCCTGCTCGGTGACGAACATCGCCGGGCCATCAATGCCCTTACGCAGGTTGATCATGCCCCAGCCGTACAAGGCGTCGATGCCCGGTGCGCCGAGGTCGGTGGCGGTGGTACGCAGCACCGTGGCGACCTGGTCACCCGTCATGTACGGGAAGCGCTCCATCAACACCGCCATCGAGCCGGCCACGTGCGGCGCCGCCATCGAGGTGCCGTTGTAGTTTTTGTAGCCGGTGGTCAGGTTGTCGGCATTGGTGCCTTCGATGATCGAGCTGAAGATCTTCGTGCCCGGTGCCGAAACGCAGAAGCTCGCGGTGTAACCGCAACGCGAAGAGAACGTACTCATGATGTACGGGTTAGCGCTGGCCAGATCCGGGTTCTTCTGCAATGCGGCGACGGTGATCCAGTTCGGCGCGATGTCCGGCACGAAGTAACCGAGGCCGGCGATGGCGTCCGGGTTGTTCAGGTTGTAATCGTTACCGGCAGCGAAGATCGTCACGATGCCGCTGCGGGCGGCGGCAATCGCGCCGTCGTAGGCGCCGCCGGGCTTGGTGCCGAGCAGTGTGCGGATTTCGTTGAATTGCACTTGCGCATCGTTGACGGTGAAGTGTGGATACGCCGGGTCGCGGCCGCCGAGGTCGAAACGGTCAGTGATACCGATGCCCCAGCTGTTGTTGATGATCCGCGCGCCACTGGCGATCAGCGCATCCCAGCCGGCCTTGTACACCGCGCCGTCGTTGCCACGGACGATGCCGTCTTCCGGGCCCGGGTCGCCGTTGTCGGCGCTGATGATCTGCGCACCGAACGCCACGCCGTGCATCGGCCCGCCGTCACGGCTGCCGGCGGCAATACCACCGACGTGAGTACCGTGGGCGCCGAGCTTGCCGTCGGAACCGACCGAGGGCGAACCGTCATAGCGGAACGCGTCCCCGGCTTTGACCGGAATGTAAGGGTCGGTGTATTCGCGGATCCCGCTGGTGACCAGGGTCACGACTTTGTTGGGGCCGGAGAACTCCGGATGCGCGGCGTACACCGGCTGGTCAAAGATCCCAAGTTTGACGCCTTTGCCGGTGTAGCCGGCAGCGTAAGCGGAATCCGCCCCGATGGCGCCCAGGCCCCACTCCGCCTGGAACTCGGCGCTGCGCCAACTGGCGGGATCACCGCTGCGGCCGTTTTCCACGTAAGGCGCCGCGTGCGCGGTGCCCCAGGTGGTCAGCGCACAAATCACGGCGCAATTGAGGGTTTTCATGGCGAAGCGACCGCCCGTTTGCGCGGGGGTATTGTTGTTATTCATCCAGCGACCTTCCTTAGTGTTGTTGCGAAAAATCCGTCTACTTCAATCTCATGAATGCTGCTTTGTGTGGCGAGGGAGCTTGCTCCCGCTGGGGCGCGAAGCGGCCCCCTGCATTCTTCCAGTCGAACCGCGCTTGGCGGATTTACGACTGCTGCGCAGCCGAGCGGGAGCAAGCTCCCTCGCCACAGGTATATGCTCCTACAGGGAGACGTGTACACCGTCCGTCAAAAATGCCAGTTCAGGCTCAACCCCACGCCGTGGCTCTTCTCGCGGTTGGCCAGTTGTCCGTTGTAATCGAGGTTGACCCGTACGTCCTTGCTTAACGCCAGGCTGGCTTGCACGCCGACCAGCGCCGCATCGCGCACCAGAGCCGAACTCTCGACCGAGTACGGTGCGCTACCGCCGGCGAAACGCAGATGCTGTTCGGCGTCAATGTCACTCAAGCTGTGTTGCCAGCCGAGACGACCACTGACATCCAGCGACTGTTGAGTCGACAGATTGAAGCGCTTGACCGCCCGCACACCGAGGGTGCTGAGCACTGCGTCGCGCTGATCGCCCGAGCTTTTCAGTGCCGCGGCGTCGCCCTTTTCGGTAAAGCCTTCAGTGTTCAGATGCACGTAAGCGAGGTTGGCGAACGGCTCCAGCGCGACCGGTTGCATGTTCAGGCGATAAGCCGCTTCAGCGAAAACCTGCGTGGTGGCCGCATCGACCTTGGCTTTCTGTTTGGCGCTGACGTCGCCGTATTGCAGATCGCGTTTCACATCGGCGCGATGCCAGCTGTACGCCGCGCCGGTGCTCAGGCGCCAGGCGCCGATGTCGTGACCGGCGTAAGCGCCGAGGTGATAGCTGTCGACCTTGGCCGACGAGTGTGTGTCCGAGCCCATGTTCAACGAGCTGTCGCTGTATCCGGTGACCAGACCGATACGCGTCTGCTCGTCCAGCGCGCCGTCAACACCGGCCAGCAAGCCGCCGATCGAGGTGCTGTAGCGCGAAGTGTCGTTACCGGCGTCGGTCGAACCCCAGGCGCCAAGGGCCTTGATCCAGCCATTGCTTGGCGTGGTGTTGGCATCGTGCAGACGTTCGCCGACCGCGTCGCGCAACTGGCGGCTGTCATTGATCAGCATCGAGCCCAGTGCCGGGTAGATTTCCCCGCTGAGTTGCTGGAACGCCTGTTGCGCCGAAGCGGCAGACGCTGACAGCAGCAAGCTTTCGTACACCGAGTTGCCGGCGCCCAAACCTTCGACTGCAGTCGCCACCGCACGCTGATTCGGGGTCTGCCCGACGCTGGCGAACGAGGTCGCATTGCGCTGGATGTCGAGCTGAATGGCGTTGGCCGCGTAGTCGAGGTTGCCGCCGATAAACAGGTAATCCGGCAGCACCGCGCCGAACTGGCCCTGAATACCACCGGCCGCTTGCAAAATGTCGTACGAATGGCCGAGCAGGCTGCGGGTTTCAGTGGTGCTGAGCAGGGTCGGGCTGTTTTCCAGCGACAGGCTGACCGTGGCACCGCTGATGCTCGCGCTGCCGCCGGCAACGATGCGGTCGCTGCTGGTCGGTGACAGCTCGACCGCGTAGGTCGAGCCTGGGGCGAAGGTCACGTCACCGGCCACGTTCAACGTGCCGATGGAGTTGCCCGGCGCCACGCGGCCGCCGCTGTTGGCGTTCAACGAGGCGATCCGACCCGAACCGCCGAGGGTGCCGCTGTCGTTGACGGTCACCGCCGAGGCCAGCGAGCCGTTGACGCTGAGCAAGCCGCCATTGACCGTGGTCGGACCACGGAAGGTGTTGTCACCGGTCAGCAACAAGCGCCCTGCCCCGGACTTGATCAGGCTGCCCTGATAGACCCGCCTGGCCGCTGCGGCATCACGCGCCATACCGACCGCGTAGTCGGTCTGATCCTGCTGACTGGCGCCGGCCGGAATACCGTTTTGCCAGCCTTTGTCCTGCAGGGTTTGCTGCCAGGCGCGGTGTTCGGCGAGGTCTTCGCTTTGCCGCTGAATCAGGGCCTTATCGGAGATGTCATTGCTCCAGACATCGCTTTGTCCGGCGGCCAGGTTGGCATCGAACGCGCCGAGCAGTTGCCCCGGCCCGCGCATCGCCCGATCGAGGTTGGCCACGCCCCAGCCGACCCGCTCGGTCGGCGCATCGGTGACCGACCCGTCGAGTTGCGTGGCGGTGGTCAGCAGCACGTCGAGCGCCTGCTGGTTGTTCATGTACGGATAACGTTCCATCACCAGCGCCAAGGCCCCGGTGGCGTGCGGCGCGGCCATCGAAGTGCCGGACTTGATCGCATAACCGCCGCCCGGAATGGTGCTGTCGATCTTCGCCCCCGGCGTAGTGATGCACCAGTATTTGGCGATGCCGCACTGGTTGTACTTCTGCTGATTGCTTTGGTCCAGCCCGGACACCGCCAGCCAGTGGCCTTCCAGATCCGGCTGAAAGTACGGCAACGCCGAGCGCACGCTGGCGTTCGGGTAGCCGCTGTTGCCGGCGCTGAACACGTTGATCACGCCACGGCGCGAGACATCCGCCGCCGCGTCGAGCCAAGTGCCCTGATTCCAGTGCTGAGCGTATGCGGCGTGCAGATCGGCCAAAGTGCGGTAGCTGACATCCGGCGGCTGGCTGCCCCAACTGTTGTTGATCGCACGTACGCCGGCGGCGGCCAGCGCGTCATACGCGGCTTTGAAATAGCGCGGGTCGGGTTTGGGGCCGAAGAGAAAACTGTCGTTGTTGTTGGTGTTGCCGACGTAGATCTGCGCGTTGTACGCCACGCCGTGCATGCCGGTGCCGTCACGGCTGGCGCCCATGGTGCCGACCACGTGGGTGCCGTGGGAGTCGTTGTTGGAGTTGAGGGTGCCATTGACGCTGAACAGCGAACCGTCGACGTAACTGCCGGACGCCAGCACCGGGTGGTAGCGGTCGCTGGCGAACTCAGGGTGGGCGGCATCGAAGCCGGAGTCGAGGGCGCCGATCTTCACGCCTTTGCCGGTGATACCGGCGGCGTAAGCCTGATCGGCCTGCATCCGCGCCAGGCCCCAGTCGCGCTGGAATTCGGCGCTGCGCCAACTGGCGGGATCGCCGGGCTTGCCGGATTCAAGGTACTGCGCATGGGCTTGCGCGATGGAAACTGCGAGCAACAGGGTGCCGACCGCTGCCGGCTTGATGCGTACGTCCATGTTCACCACTCACTTTTCTTATGTTTTTGTTATGACCCGTTTCGCCGGGCGAGCACTTCTTGAACTATCGAGCGAGTCTATTTGTGGCGAGGGAGCTTGCTCCCGCTGGCTGCGCAGCAGCCCAAATCTGGTGAGCGCTACGCACTCAAGCGGGAGCAAGCTCCCTCGCCACAGGTTCGGTGCCAAGCATTAACGCGAGTTGCTTTTCGGGCCTTGTCCGAACGCCTCATCCACCCGCGCCAGATCCTGTTCGTTCAAGGTCCCCGCGTAGTAATGCAGCTTGGTCCAGGCCATCAAATAGTCATAGCGCGCCTGAGCCAGATCGCGGCGGGTAGTAAAAAGTTGCTGTTCGGCGTTCAGCGCGTCGAGGTTCGTCCGTTCACCGCCAAGAATGCTTTGCTTGGTCGACACCACCAGCGCTTCAGCCGACGCCAGGGCCTTCTGATAGGCACGCAACTTGTTGACGCCAGACAGGCAGGCGCTGAACTGGCGGCGCAGTTCGATCAAGGTTTCGCGGGTCTTGCCGTCGAGTTCGTATTCCGCCTGCTCCATGGTGCGGCTGGCCTGACGGGTCGAGGCCGACACCCCGCCACCGGCATACAGTGGCACGTTGACTTCAAAGCCGATGGTATTGGTGTCATAGCGCTGGTTATAGGTGTTGCCGCTGTCCGATTCAGTCTTGCGGATCGACGCATAGGCACTGACTTTCGGCAGGTGCCCGGCGCGGTTGCGCTCGACTTCGTACTTGGCCACTTCTACCGCTTGCCGTTGCGACGCCAGGTTGGGGTTGTTGCTGATCGCCAGCTCATGCCAGGTGTCATAGTTGGCCGGCATCAACGCGAAAGTCTGGAAGTTCTGATCCAGCGGTGCCAGCTCGCTGATGTCCACCGTCTGCACGCCGACCAGCGCCCCCAGTTCACGCAGCGCGGCGTCCTGCTCATTGCGCGCCTCGATCTCTTCGGCAGTCGCCAGTTCATAGCGCGACTCGGCTTCCAGAATGTCGGTGCGCGTGCCCTCGCCCTGCTTGAACATGTGTTCGTTCTGCTGGAACTGCTGCTCGTAAGCCTTCTTCTTGGCCTGGGCGATATCGATCTGATCCTGGGCGAACAAGGCCTTGGTGTAGTTGTCCAGCACCCGTACCAGCAGCTCCTGACTCTTGCCGCGAAACGCCTCGTCGGCGAACAGCGACTGCGCCACGCCTTTGCGATACGCCGCGTAGGCTTCGTAGTCGAGCAACGGTTGCTGCAAGGTCAGGGTCGAGCCGTAGCTATTGTAGTTGCGGTCTTCGGTCAGGTTGCCGCGAGCGGTCAGTTGCGTGGCCTTCGAGGTGTTGTGACCCCGGTTGTAGTTGTAACCCAGTCTTGGCAACAGCCCGGCGCGGCCGATGGTGCGGTTTTCCAGGCCCGCGTCGCGCTCCTTGATCGCGCCGAGGAACACCGGATCGTTGCGCAATGCCTGTTCGTAGACCTCGAATGGCCCCATCGCCGCCAGCGCGCTGTTTCCTGCGAGCAGCGCGAACGCCGCCCCCAACATCGAAAGCTTATTCATACAGCCGAACATCCTTATTCTTCAGTCAACGCAGAGCCAGCGCGATCGAGCAATGGTTTGAACAGGTAGTTGAGCAGTGAACGTTCGCCCGTGCGCACGAACATTTCCGCCGGCATACCGGGCTTGATCACCAGGCCGTGGAGTTTTTCCATCGCCTGATCACTGACGCTGCTGCGCAACACGTAGTACGGCACGCCGGTTTTCTCGTCGACCATCTGGTCGGCGGAAATCAGGCTGACCTCACCCGGCACGCGCGGGGTCTTGCTCTGGTTGAACGCGGTAAACAGGATATCGACCGGCAGATGCGTGCCGACCTTGTCGATCAAGTTGATCGGCAAGTGCCCTTCGACTTCCAGGGTGGTGCCTTGCGGGACGATCTCCAGCAAGGTTTCGCCCTGACGCACCACGGCGCCTTCGGTGTGCACGCCAAGGTTGACCGCCACGCCGTCGGCGGTGGCGAGGATCTCGCTGTGCTGCAGGTCGAAACCGGCCGAAGTCAGTTGCTCCGACAGGGTCACGCTTTTGAGCTGCGCGTCGGCCAGTTGCGTGCGCACTTCTTTCTGATATTCCTCGCCATGTTGTTGCAGCTTCAGCCGCGATTCGAGGATGCCCTGCTCCACCCGGCCGCTTTCACCGGTGTTTTCCGCCAGTTGCTGCTGCACTTGCGACAGCTGCCGCTGGTACTCCATCAAGCGGTTGCGCGGGATGTAGCCGTTGTCCGCCAGCGGCTGCAGGTTGCTCAGTTGTTGCTGCAGCGAATCGGCCTGGGCGTTGAGGTCGGTGCGGGCGCGACGCATGCCCGCCAGTTGCGCGGTGGCACCTTCGATGCTGGCACGCAGGCCGGCCTGCTCGCGGTAAAACGCTTCACGGCGGCTGCTGAACAGTTGACGCTGGCCTTCAAGGACCAGCGCCAGACGCGGATCCGGATCATTGCTCAACTCTGCCGGAAAGGTCACCTGCTTGAGGTTATCGCGCTCGGCCTGCCAGCGTGCGAGGCTGGCCCAGGCCATGCGGTACTGGGCTTGCAGCGACTGCACGTCGGCCGCGACCTGGGTCTGGTCGAGGCGGAACAGTGGCTGGCCCTGTTTCACGCTCTCGCCTTCGCGCACCAGAATCCGGCTGACCACGCCGGCACTCATTGACTGCACGGCTTTGCGCTTGCCCGACACCACCACGGTGCCCTGCACCGGAATGCCTTGATCCAGCGGCGCCAGTGCGGCCCAGGTGAAGAAACTGCCGGCGCCGACGATGGCCAGAATCCAGCCCATGCGCGCGAAGAATTTCGCATCGCGCTCCGGGCGCTCGGTGACGTATGCGTGTTCCATGGAGGCTTCGTTTTCAGTGTTCATGCTGGCGCTGCTCATACACCCGAATTCCTTGTCGTGGGCTGGTACTGCCGGCTCATGCTGAGCCCGCCCGGTGCCTGCGCAGATTTTTCCCGTGATTGTTCCTGAGCGCCGGACAGCGCCTTGAGTACGTCCTGACTGTTGCCGAATGCCTGCAGACGACCGTCGTTGAGCACCAGCAACTTGTCGGCCTGGGCCAGTACCGAAGAGCGGTGTGTGACCAGCACCACGGTAGTGCCCTTGGCTTTGAGCTGGGCGATGGCGCTGGCCAGCGCGGCCTCACCGACGGTGTCGAGATTGGAGTTCGGCTCATCGAGCACCACCAGGCTCGGGTCGCCATACAGGGCGCGCGCCAATGCGACACGCTGCTTCTGTCCGCCGGACAGACCGCTGCCGTCCTCGCCCAACTGTGTGTCATAACCTTGCGGCATCCGCAGAATCATCTCGTGCACGCCAGCCTGTTGCGCGGCAGCCACGACCTTTTCCGGGTTGGCTTCACTGAACCGGGCAATGTTTTCGGCGATGCTGCCGCTGAACAGTTCGATGTCTTGTGGCAGGTAGCCGATATAGGGGCCGAGCTCGTCGCGGTTCCAGCGATGGATGTCGGCACCGTCCAGGCGCACGGTGCCACCCAGGGTCGGCCACACGCCGACCAGCACTCGGGCCAGGGTCGACTTGCCGGACCCGGAAGCACCGAGCACGCCCAGCACTTCGCCCGCGCCAATCGCGAAGTTGACCATATGCAGGGTCGCCGCGCGTTGCCCCGGAGGGCCGGCACTGACTTGCTCAAAGGCAATCTGGCCTTTTGGCGCAGGCAACGCCATGGCCTCGTCGCTCGGCGGGAACGCCTGCAGCAACGCATCCAGACGGCGGTAGGCGAGCTTCGCCCCGCTCCACTGTTTCCAGACGGCGATCAACTGATCGATCGGGCTCAACACGCGGCCCATCAGGATCGAACCGGCGATCATCATCCCGGCAGTCATGTCGCCCTTGATCACCAGCAACGCGCCGAGCCCCAGCACCAGCGATTGCAGGCACAGGCGCAGGGTTTTACTGATCGAGCTGATCACCGCACCGGTGTCGCTGGCCTGGTTCTGCAGACCGAGGAAGCGCGAATGCACGCCGAACCAGCGCTTGCGCAACGCACCGAGCATGCCCATGGCTTGAATGGTTTCCGCGTTGTGCAGGTGACTGGTCGCCAGTTGACTGGATTTCTGCGAGTAACCGGCAGCTTCGCCCAGCGGCTTCCTGGTCATGTATTCGTTGAGGCACGCCAGCGCGATCAGCAGCAGCGCACCCGCCGTGGCGAGGACCCCGAGCCAGACGTTGAACAGGTAAATCACGAACAGATAGACCGGGAACCACGGCGCGTCGAAAAACGCGAACAGGGCTGGCCCGGTGACAAATTGGCGAATGTGGGTCAGGTCGCCCAGCGATTGCCCGGCATTACCCTCGCCCTTGAACAGGTTGCGTTCGAACGCTGCCTGATACACCCGCAGGTTGAAGCGGCGCTCCAGTTGGCTGCCGATGCGGATCACGATGAAACTGCGCACCACTTCCAGCATGCCGATGAAGGCAAAGAAGCCGACCACCATCAAGGACAGCATCGCCAGGGTGGTTTCGTTCTGCGAAGACAGCACGCGGTCGTAGACCTGCAGCATATAAATGGAGGGCACCAGCATCAGCACGTTAATCAGTGCGGTAAAGCACCCGACGCTGATCAGAATGCTTTTATAGTCACCCAGAGCCTTGAATAAGGGAGCGGTGGCTGGGGCCTTCGCCATCTTCATTGATTATTCCTGAATGTAATCCCCGCCATTCTTTGGCGAGACGCTTCTATTAATTATCCGTGCACAGACCGGACGGGTTCTTGCAACTTGCACTTACACTTCAATAACAACTTTCAACAGTTCAACGCCACTCGTTGCATTGAGCTGTTGCTTATAACTGCAACATCAAACCTTATAGTCAACGGTTCAGTCGGTGGCGTTGTTCACAGCTGCGGTGTATGGCGCGTCAGCGTAATCACCAGTCCCGACTTCAAAGTGCTCAGATAAAGCCCATCACGTTGTCGGCTGAAGAACTGGATTCTTGAACCTTCCTTGCCGGTGATCGACAGGCCGTCCGGATCAGGAAACCAGCCGACTGGCGCTTGCTCAAGCCATGCCCCCAGGCATTCGGCGCCCTTGCCCAGTGTCTGATTGGGTTCCAGATCGATCAGACAGGTGTTCGAGGGTTTATCCTGCAATGCCTGCGCCTCTGGGGCGTCATCGGGCGCAGTCAGAATCGCCTGCCACTGCCCGGCGAACACGGAGGGGTCTTCAAGTCTGAGGCTGCTTGCCATGGTTGCTTCTCCAGAAATCATGATCAGCGCCGCCGAAAGCCACGCCATTCCCTTGTAGGTAAAAACTTTACGGATCATCAGAAAATTCGCTCCGGCACCTAGCCTTGCCCAGCCATCAACACGATGCAAGCAAAGAAAGCGACGCATGAAGCGCCGCTTTCCCGTTTACATCACGCCACGATGTCGCTGGTCGCTGCCTGGCCAACGGTGCTGACCTGGAAGTCCGCCACGCCGTGCCCGGAGAAGTCCACCGACAACAGGCTGTTGCCGCCCGACGAGGTCAGGATCGCGTCGCCGGCCGAACCGGTGAAGCTGCTGACAAAGTGCAGGCCGGACCCGTTGGTGATGGCGCTCAGGTCGATTTTGTCCAGACCGCTGACGAAATCGAGGATCTGATCGATTGCACCCGGCTTGGAGTCGGAACTGGAGGCGAACACGAAAGTGTCCGAACCCGAACCGCCCCACAGTTTGTCCGCACCACCGGCACCGTAGATGATGTCGTTGCCGGCACCGCCCTTGAGCTCGTTGGACGCACTGTTGCCGATCAGCAGGTCGTTGCCCGAACCGCCGATGGCGTTCTCGATGGTCACGCCCTTGGCGATGGATACGTTACCGATCATGCCACCCACGTCAGAGAACGAGGCTTCATTGAGGTTGATCTTCTGGTTCTGGGTGAAACCCGAGAAGTCGAAGGTGTCCTTGCCGCCCGCATCCCACACCGAGAACACCAGCTTGTCGCTCGACGACGAGGCGCTGAGGAAATCGCGACCGGCGTTGGAGTTGAAGCCGTAGGTGGTGTCACCGGTACGGGTCGTCAGGTTGGCGCCGTACAGCTTCTGGATCGCGGCAATGTCGTCCATCAGCGGGCCGGAGGCATAGGCTTCCACACCGCCCTTGCTGAAGTTCTGGGCGGTGTTGCTTTCACTCCAGTAACTCATGAGGCTGTAACCGCGGGTGTCTTGCCCGTAGGAAGCATCCTTGTAAGTCGGGTTGCCTTCGCCGGCGTTGTAGTCGCCAGGGTGAGACAGGCCCAGGGTGTGGCCGATTTCGTGCGTCAGGGTCTGACGCCCGTAATTGTTCAGACCCGGGGTTTTGTTGACGTCGTAGCCACTGCCGGTCAGGTACCAGGACTGACCGTCATAACCTGGCTCGGTGCCTGGCAGGAACGCAAACGCCGCCGCGCCTTCCTGGCCGCCGCTGTAGTTGCCGAAGGTCATGTGACCGTCGCCACCACGGGAAGCTTCGGTGAACGTCACGTTGGCGACATCCGCCCAGGATTGCATGGCGAGCACGGCCTGGGCCTTCTGCAGGGAGCTGAACTGACTGAAACCGGTGACGCCCAGACCGCTGAAGTTAGCGGTTTTGGCGGTCAGAAAAGTGTAGGTCAGTTCGATCTTGCCGCTGTTGTCGAGGTCGTGCCAGGAAGCACCGTCTCGCAGCAGTTGGGTGGCGGCTTGATCCACCGAGAAGGAGGGTTTGCCATTGACCGTGAGGTTGCCGCCACGATCGTATTGATGGCTGAAGCTATTGATCTGATTCCAGGCGGAACTGGTTGCCGCCAGAGACTGCACTGCACCCACAGGCACGAATGTGTCTGCGGTGATATCAATAGCGTTAGCTTTTACTTTCGACATAAACACACTTCCTTGTTTAGCAATGGAACAGTTTTTGTCAGATAGCGACGATCCCTGGCGAGATCGTCCTATCACTCGCCCAATGAAGGCGTAACGAACCTGACACAATTTGAAATCTGTCGTAAAGGATTTTTTTGAGATCCAATCTGGCTGTTCCGGGAAACTCCCGTAAACAATGCGCGCGGGGTCGAAAGAATATTTTAACGGGCGGGGCCTTGCCTAATTGTCTGACGATTTTCTATTTAAATATTAAATATGGCTAAGTTGCTTTTTGTTAGATACGTCTCACTTTTCCGCACTTTATTAGTGCAATGAGACTGTATTGATATCAACCAAATGGCACACCCAGACTGTCGGCGCTGACGAGTGAAACGAGGCTGCGATCTCTTGACTTTGCTTTCTGAACAGACAAGATCAAAAGATCGTAGCGTCGTTGTGCTCGACAACCGCAGATCACAGATTCGTGACCGATGGTCAGGCTTGCAGCCTGGTAAAGATCGTTTCTTTACCAGAGAGAATCCCGATCTGCTGGAGGACATCGTTGACGGTGCCCCAAACAGCAAGATCCTCATTTGTGGTTTTACTGTCCAAGGTACGACGCAATGAGAGCAGCACGTTCAATCGGCTGACTGCCAAGTCATCAGAAGTCGTTCCCTTGTCGATAATGCGCCGAGCGGCTTGATTGATTTGCTCTTCAACGTAAGCCCGCAGATCTGACTTCGTCATGATGTAGCTCCTTTGCAGACGAGATGTGGATGAAGCATCACCCTACAAACGCCGTCGCGAAAGTTCTACTGTCAGATCTATCAGGTAGACGCACGAAGAAATCGGCGCGAATACTGGAAAAGCACCCTGATTTGCGTTAACTGCCGGTACGGATTTTGTTCCACACCCGCGTGCGAATCCGGTCGATGTTCAGCGGCATCGCCTCCAGCGCAAACAGCTTGCCCATCATCTCCGGGCTCGGATAGACCTTGGTGTCACTTTTGATGGCCGGGTCGATAAGTCCGTCGGCCTGCTGGTTGCCATTGGCGTAGTGCACGTAATTGCTGATGCCGGCCATCACGTCCGGGCGCAACAGGTAGTTCATGAACGCGTAACCGGCCTTCTCGTCCGGCGCATCGGCGGGCATGGCGACCATGTCGAACCAGATTGCCGCGCCCTCTTTGGGAATCGCGTAACCAATGTCGATGCCGTTCTTCGCTTCTTTGGCGCGATTTTCCGCTTGCAGGATGTCGCCGGAAAAGCCGACCGCCACGCAAATGTCGCCATTGGCCAGGTCGCTGGTGTACTTCGAGGAGTGGAAGTAGCTGACATACGGCCGCACTTTCATCAGCAGTGCTTCGGCTTTCTTGTAATCCTCGGGGTTCTTGCTATGCGGTGGCAAACCCAGGTAGTTGAGTGCCGCCGGCAACAATTCCGGACCGTTGTCGAGGATCGCGACACCGCACTTCTGCAGCTTTTCCATGTACTCGGGTTTGAAAATCAGGTCCCAGGAATCCACCGGCGCGTTGTCGCCCAGCACCGCTTTGACCTTGGCGACGTTGTAGCCGATCCCGGTACTGCCCCACAGGTACGGAAAACCGTGCTCGTTATCCGGGTCATTGACCTGCAAGGCCTTGAGCAACACCGGGTTGAGGTTCTTCCAGTTCGGCAACTGGCTCTTGTCGAGCTTCTTCAGCGCCCCGCCCTGGATCTGCCGCGCCATGAAGTGGTTGGACGGGAACACGACGTCGTAACCGGATTTACCGGTCATCAACTTGCCGTCGAGGGTTTCGTTGCTGTCATAGACGTCGTAGGTGACGCCGATGCCGGTGTCTTTCTGAAAGTTTTTCGTGGTATCCGGCGCGATGTAATCGGACCAGTTGTAAATCTTCACCGTTTCGGCGGCATGGCTAATGGAGGCAGCCAGCAGCAGCGGCGCCAGAGCGAGGGTTTTCTGGATCATGAGGTGATTCCTGTGGTGGCTATTTTTGTTGGCAGGCAATCAAAGGATCAAACAATCAGAAAATAAGGACGTAGGTCTTGCGCACCGTCTCCTGGATATCCCAGATACCGAGCGTGTTGGCCGGCAACATCAGTGCGTCGCCACCTTGTATGTGCAGGGTTTCACCGCCGTCGTCCGGGGTGAACGTGCAACGCCCGGAAATGAAATGGCAGAACTCCTGCGCGGTGATCTGCCGGCGCCAGCGCCCCGGGGTGCATTCCCAGACGCCGGTTTCGACGCCGTCGTCGCGCTCGACGCTGGTGGTCGAGGCCATCGCGACCGGCTCGCCGATCGGCACGGCGACCGGGTTGGATTCGTCCAGTTGCAGGCTGGCGGTGTTCTTGAACTGCGTAATGCTCATGGGTGTGACCTGTCTTGTGAAGAAAACGGCGGTTAGTGCATGAAACCTTCCATGAAGCCCGCGACTTGACTGGCGAGCTTGCGCCGCCACGGTGCGGTGGCCGGATTGGCCAGGGTCTGGTCTTCGTGGACAAAACTTTTGATGATCGCGTTGTAACCGAGCCAGCGGCACGGTTCCGGCTCCCAGGCGCGCAACGCATGAATCCCGCCGTCCTGCAGCACCCACGGCTGGTGCACCAGTTCGGTGTCGCGCTCCAGAATCAGATCGGCCAGGGTGCGGCCGCCGAGGTTGCTGGCACCCACGCCTTCCCCGCCATAACCGCCGGACAACGCGATGCCATTGGCCCGATCGCAAAGCATGTGCGGCTTGAAATGCCGTGACATGCCGAGGTTGCCGCCCCACGCGTGGGTGATTTGCACGTTTTTCAGTTGCGGGAAAAGCTCGCCGAACAGATAGCGCCGCAGTTCGACTTCATCGCGGGTCAGATCGAAGTTGTGGCGCAACTTGCCGGCGAACTGGTAGCCCCCGCGAGCGCCGAAGATCAGGCGATTATCGGCACTGCGCTGGCCATAAGTGACCTGACGGCTGAACTCGCTGAAGGCCTGGCCACGGTTGAGGCCGATTTCATCCCAGGTCGCAGCCGACAGCGGTTCGGTGGCGACAATCAGACTTTGCACCGGCAACTGATAGCGGCCCAGCGGCGGCAGCGTTACCGAATAGCCTTCAACGGCCGGCACGATCCAGCGGCTGCGCACACTGGCCCTGGCCGTGCGCAAACTACCGGACTGCCAGTGCGTGACCGGGCTGTTTTCGTAGATTTTCACGCCCATGTTCTGCACGGTACGCGCCAGACCGCGCACCAGCTTCGCCGGGTGAATCGTCGCCACGTGCGGCGCATAGATGCCGCCGTAGGGTTTTGCCACGCGAATCTGTTGCGCCAGTTGTTCGGGGCCCAGCCAGCGGTAATCGTTGTCGGTCAGGCCTTGGGCGTGCAGTTTGTCGAGGTATTCGCGCAGGCTGGCTTCCTGTTCCGGGTAGCGAGCGGCGCAGTACAGCACCCCGCCCTTGCGATAATCGCAGTCGATACCCTCACGTTCGAGGACAACTTCCACTTCATCGGGGATGCTGTGCAGCAGATCAAAAGAGGCGCGGCGTTGTTGTGGCGAGAGGCCGGCGAGCAGTCGATCCTCGCCCAGCAGATTGCCCATCAGCCAGCCACCATTGCGCCCGGACGCACCAAAACCGGCGGTTTGCGCCTCGATGATGGCGATATCCAGACCCGGCGCGAGTTTTTTCAGGTAGTACGCGGTCCACAGCCCGGTGTAGCCGGCGCCGATGATGGCGACGTCGACATCCAGATCCTGTTCCAGCGCCGGCCGCGCGATCAGCGGCTCGTCGAGTTGATCCATCCACAAACTGATAGTGCGCCACGCCGGCATGCAAGACTCCGCCACTGAAAACCTTCGATGGCGTCGATCCTAGTGCGAGTCTTCAACGGCTGTCTTGCGCGCGTGCCCGCAAAGAAATTTGTTTGGCGTAGGCCTTCGGCGACTGGCCGGTGTGCTGGCGAAAGCAACTGTAGAATGCCGACAGCGAGTTGAAACCGGCGGCAAATGCCAGTTCATCGATACGCAGCGGTGGCGTGGCGTGATCCAGTGACTTGAGCAAATGCTGCAGGCGCGCCTGGTTGACGTATCGATAGAAGCTCTGCCCCAGCACCTGATTGAGCAGGTAGGAAATCTGATTGCGGCTGTACCCGCACTCCTTCGCCACCCGTTGCAGATCCAGCTCGGGATCGAGGTAAGGCTGTTGCCGTTCGAAATATTGCTGCAGGTCTTCGGCCATGAAACTGATCTGGCGCGGTGACAGGCCCAGTCGACTCACTGCCGGACGCTGGCTGGGAGCGACGGTGCCACTGGTTGGCGTGCGAACCAGCGAGGCGTATTCGTTGACCCGCCAGATCAGGCCGTCCTTCACCGTGATCGCTTCACTGGAACGAAACGACACCAGTCCGTCGCCACCGCGCAAGGTCACTTCGTACTGAATGTAGGCAGTGTTGCCATCCACGCGGATCCGGTCGCAATGCTCCAGCGCTTCGTCGGATTCTCGCGGCATGCTGACACGCACGTACTCACGTAACTCATCAAAACCGAGCACCCGGTTCTGAAAGAAATCGTTGTACTGAACGTCCGGGTGGTACAACGCCATGACGCTGTCCAGGTCGCGATGTTTCCAGCTCAAGTGATAGCGCATGACCGTAGCGGCCGTGGCCGGGGTCTGTTCTGGGCCGTCGTCGTCGACATGCATAAAGGGCTCTGCGCAAAAGCACCGAGCTTGCCCAACTTCATCCAGACGATCAATCAGTAAACCGTAGTGGCCTTTTGGCGAAGAGTGAATGAGGCGTGACTTACATCAAAAAATGCGCAGCAATCGCAAAATGAACTGAAAAAGCTCACGGAAAATTCACATGCGGATGCTACTTTTAACGTCACTGACCGGTTGAGCCAATGAAGGCTCTTCCCACCTAACATGAGCAAAAGGAATCGCTCGATGAAGAAGGCGGGCAACACATGAATAAAGGTTCCAGTAAAGTCACTTTCCCCAACGCGTGCCAGTTGATGCGCTGGCATTTTCATCCAATGGGTTTTGAAGCGACGATGGATGCGCCGTGCAGCATGATTGCCCGACTGTTCGATCGTGCCAGCGGTGAGACCATGATCGCCATCGCCGGCATTCCCTGCGCCACGGTGATGAACGCGGCCGATGTCGAACGAATCATCGAAGCCGTGGAAGACGAACTGGAGACTTTCATTCCTCCGGAATCTCTCAAGAATTACGCTTAACCTTTTGTTTTTAATGAAAAAGCCCGCCAATTCCGGCGGGCTTTTTTTGTGCGCGGGCGTGCATCACGCAGTCTGCGGCTGCTTCCGCTGATCGACGAAGAATGCCTTGTCTTGGGCCACCCGGTCAGACGCTCTCGGCATATTGACTGACTGAGCGTCCTGCGGCTCGACGTACCAATAGCAATGGCTGACCGCCCGGGTGATGCCGACGTAGGCCAGCCGCAATATCTCGTCCTTCTGCGCCGCGTCATAGGGCTCACTGTCGCCAGCCTTGCCCAGGCCAGCCATGCGATACACCTGGTTTTTGTACGGAGAACTGGTCAGGTGCTGGCAGTCACCCAGCAGAAACACCGCATCGGCCTGCAGGCCCTTGGCACTGTGGTAAGTCAGTTGTTTCAGGCGTCGCGCTTCGTACGGCAAGCTCGAATCAACATTAACTACAGACTGAATATGCTGTTCAATCAATGACTTATCGCTGCCTCTTCGATACAGCATCAAGATTGAGTCGCCGCGATTGTAGTGTTCAGCCAGGCGCAGCCCCAAAGCCTGATCATCGCGTTCCAGCAAGCTCACCGGCTGCAAGGCCTTGGGGGCGCCGCTGGCTTTGGCTTTTTTGCCCGGGATTGCTGGCGCTGCGCGAACGATGTGTTCAGCGGCATCGATGATGTGTTGATGGCTGCGGTAATTGTCGCTGAGCATCACCCGTGTAGTGCCCGGTGAAGGGAATTCCTTGTTGAATTCCATGAAATAACTCGGTGAACTGCCACGCCAGCCGTAGATCGACTGCCAGTCATCGCCCACACACAGCAACGACGAACGCTGTGCGCCCCGCCCAACATGCATCGCCGGGCCACGACTGCGGATTTCCGCCAGACTGGCACGGATCCAGGAGACGATTTGCGGCGAAACGTCCTGAAACTCGTCAATCATCAAGTGCGACATGGGGCGCAGCAGCTCGTCACTGAGCAGTTTGAGGTTCTCTGGCGAATGTTCGCTGAACAGCGCAAACATCCGGTTATAGGTCATCACCGGCGGTTTCTGATCGAGCAAATGATCTTCCAGGGCACGCCAGAACAGGCTCAGCGCCTCAAAGAAGAACCGGTCTGGATCATCCTTGGCAAAACTCATCCGGCCGACAGCGTCCGGCACGTCCAGCCCGAGGTTTTCGATGAAGCCGGCCGCCGCGACAAAACAGTCCAGCAGCGGCGCTGAAACCAGCTCACCTTTGACCTTGTAATCGAAGCCTGGACCGGCGCTCGCGTCGCCCGCCAACGTCGACAACACCCGCTTCGAAGCCTCGTAACTATCCATCCAAATCAATGGCTTACGGCAGAAAGCTTGAAACAAGGTGCGCTTTACTGCCCACTCGGCACGCACCCCGAGCCTGGCGTTGGGTCGGCAGATCTGCGGGTTTTCCCGAGGATCAAACCCGAGCATCACCCAGGCATCGAGGCTGGGAATGTAGCCATGGCAATGAAAGGTCGAACCGTTGATCTCGAACGTTTGCCGGCTGGGCTCGATGCCTTTGATCGGCCAGGCACCTGCGCGAAACCACAAGTCTTCGATGGCATCGCACAGCTCTTCATCGCGCTTGGCCGCCAACTCCGTCACCGCCATGCGCTTTTGCACGTCCGGGTGATCGCGTTCCAGCTCCTTGAGCTGCAAACCCGCCTTGGCCAACGGCTGAATGAGCTGACGGAAACGCTCGTCTTCACTGAACAACCGGTGATAACAGGCATTGAGCTGGCGGCGCTGAGCGTCGTTGATCCGTAAATCGAACGGATTGCTGTCGACCTCTTCGTCAGCACCCTGAATTCGGTCGCTGAGGTTCTCGAACGCCTGCAAGCGCTCAAATCCCGGCAGACTGCGCACCATCGGCAGAATCCGCGAGTGAAAGGTGCGCACCAGTTCCCGCGCCTGTTTCAGGCTCAAGGCCAAGCCCCAGAGTGCAAACAGCTCGATCAGTTTGTTGATGAAATCCTTGCGCGACTCGCGGGTGAAGGTCACCACGGTCATCGAATCAAGTTCAAAGCCCAGGTAGTGAGTGAGCAACAGAAGCCTTAGCACCAGCGTCGTCGACTTGCCCGCTCCGGCACCGGCAATCACCGAGGTCGAAGGCGTATCACTGAAAATCATCTTCCATTGCGCGGCGCTTGGCTGGGCATGTTCGGGCAGCAAGCGCGCCACATCGGCCTTCATGCGTTTCTTCAGCTCGGCACTGAGGGGCAGGCGCCAGTCGTCGAACAAGTGATTGTCCACGCTCGGCGGACGATGTTCGGTGCTGCGACTGTCACGAATCAACAGCACTTGCCGGCCTTCCTCCAGGCCTTCGAGTTTGCCCTCTTTGAAGCCGTACTCCACGCCAGCGGTATGGCCACTTCGAAAGCCGTCTGCCTGACCGTGCAACCATGACGCGCGGTGTTGAGCGCGCAAGCGTGTCAGGCCGTGGCCGAAGAAACGCGCGGCGAGACGCTTGAACCATGGCATCTCGGCCAGTGGACGGAGTTCGGGAGGCAGATCGGGAGTGTGTTGCGCCACGCTGAGGGGCTCCAGTGTGTGAGGCTGTTGCGGCTATGGTGTCTTTATTTGCCCCTGAGTTCTAGCGAAATGCTTACAGCTCATTGGTTTAGGCGATGAAGTGAAAGTGGGGTGAGATCGTTTCGAACCCGCTTCTCATCAACGGATTCGATGAGAATGCCGCACTTTTTACGCTTTTTCTCGATGATTGACTGATGGATGATGCCCGTCATTAACCGACGGTCTCGCTTCGTGGCTCTGGCGTTGCGCCCCATGACGGACCTTTTGAGGAGACGATCATGCTTGAACTCAGACCTTTCAACACGCTGGGCGGCGCTCATCACGGCTGGCTGGATGCCCATCACCACTTTTCGTTCGCCGAATACTACGACCCGCAACGCATGAACTGGGGCAATCTGCGGGTGTGGAATGACGACGTGATCGCCGCCGGCACCGGGTTCCCGTTACACCCGCACCGCGACATGGAAATCATCACCTATGTGCGTGAAGGTGCGATTACTCACCAGGACAACCTTGGTAATAAGGGACGCACTGAAGCCGGCGACGTGCAGGTCATGAGCGCCGGTACCGGCATCGCACACAGCGAATACAACCTGGAAGACAAGGAGACCCGAATCTTTCAGATCTGGATTCTGCCGACGGAAACCGGGGCGCCGCCATCGTGGGGTGCCAAACCGTTCCCCAAAGGTCAGCGCGAAGGCTTTGTCACCCTGGCCAGCGGCAAGGATGGCGATGATCAGAGCTTGCGCATTCGCGCCGATGCGCGATTGGTTGCAGCCAATCTCAAGGCGGGAGAAACCGCTGAGTATCAACTGGATGCAGGACGCCGTGCGTATCTGGTGCCCGCCACCGGCCTGATTGAAGTCAATGGCTTGCGTGCGCAAGCTCGAGATGGCGTTGCCGTCGAGCAGGAGGCGGTACTGACGGTGACGGCACTCGAAGACAGCGAAATCGTTTTGGTGGATCTGGCTTAGATTGCGGGTATGAAAAAGGGTGACCAATTGGATCACCCTTTTTACACAGGATTTAACGGCTGCCAACCTTGTGGCGAGGGAGCTTGCTCCCGCTGGGGCGCGAAGCGTCCCTGTTTTGCGACCGCTTTGCAGCGGAGCGGGAGCGAGCTCGCTCGCCACAGTTTCTTTGGTGATTACTACTATTTCGTGGAAATAGCACCATCCACCAAGGTTTGCGCTTCAGCCACCAGCTGCTTTAGGTGGTCGTCGCCAATGAAGCTTTCAGCGTAGATCTTGTAGATGTCTTCGGTGCCCGAAGGACGCGCGGCGAACCAACCGTTTTCGGTCATCACCTTCAAACCGCCGATGGCCTGATCGTTGCCCGGCGCATGGCTGAGAATGCTCTGAATCTTCTCGCCCGCCAGTTCGGTCGACGTCACTTGCTCTGGCGACAGTTTGCTCAGCAGGGCTTTCTGCTCAGGGTTGGCCTTGGCATCGACGCGCACCGAGAACGGTTCGCCCAGCTCATCGGTCAGGGCGCGATAGGCCTGGCTTGGGTCACGACCGGTACGCGCGGTCATTTCAGCCGCCAGCAGAGCTGGAATCAGGCCGTCCTTGTCGGTACTCCAGACACCGCCATCCTTGCGCAGGAACGAAGCGCCGGCACTCTCCTCGCCACCAAAACCCAATGAGCCGTCGAACAGGCCATCGGCAAACCATTTGAAGCCGACCGGGACTTCATACAAGCGCCGACCCAGGCGCTTGGCCACACGATCAATCAGGCCACTACTGACCACGGTTTTACCCACGGCAGCGTCGGCGCGCCATTGCGGGCGGTTCTGGAACAGGTAATCGATGGATACCGCCAGATAGTTGTTCGGTGCCAGCAGACCACCCGACGGGGTGACGATGCCGTGACGATCGTGATCCGGGTCGCAGGCGAAGGCCACGTCGTAACGTTCCTTGAGGCCGATCAATCCTTGCATCGCATGGCTGGACGATGGGTCCATGCGAATCTGACCGTCCCAATCGACTGTCATGAAACGGAACGTCGAATCGACCTGTTTGTTAACAACGTCCAGATCAAGACGATAATGCTCGGCAATCGCCGACCAGTAACGCACCCCTGCTCCACCCAGCGGATCGACACCCAGGCGCAACTTGGCGCCACGAATGGCATCGAAGTCGATCACGTTGATCAGGTCGGCGACGTAGGTGTTGAGGTAGTCATGGCGGTGCGTGGTGCTCGCCTTGAGCGCCTGCTCGTAGCTGATGCGTTTGACACCCGCCAGCTTGTTGGCCAGCAGTTCGTTGGCCTTGGCTTCGATCCACTTGGTGATATGGGTGTCGGCCGGGCCGCCATTGGTAGGGTTGTATTTGTAGCCACCGCTTTGTGGCGGGTTGTGCGACGGCGTAATCACGATGCCATCGGCCAGACCCGAGGTGCGGCCACGGTTGTAGCAGAGAATCGCATGCGAAACCGCCGGCGTCGGCGTGTATTCGTCGCCTTCGGCGATCATCACGGTCACGCCGTTGGCCGCCAGCACCTCCAGCGCACTGGCTCCTGCCGGGGTCGACAGTGCGTGAGTGTCGATACCGACAAACAACGGGCCATCAATGCCCAGTGCTTCGCGATACAGGCAGATGGCCTGGCTGATCGCCAGAACGTGCCACTCATTGAAGCTCAGGTCAAAGGAGCTGCCCCGATGCCCGGAAGTACCAAACGCCACACGCTGGGTGGAAATAGAAGCATCCGGTTGGCCGGTGTAATAAGCCGTTACCAGTCGCGGGATATCGACCAACAATTCTGCCGGTGCCGGTTTGCCCGCAAAAGGACTGATAGTCATGCAAAACCTCTGAAATAGAGTGGTTCAGGAAATACAGCGCAGTTTACTGGCAGTTTGACCGCAGCGCGACGGGATCTATCCGACGCTTTCCAACGTTCATTCCACAGCAGCCAGTCGCAATGCATCCCCGAGCATTGCAATCGCTCCGCTCAAGCCGGTTTCCCCCTGATCCAGTAGGTTCAGACGCAGATGCCGACGGTGCAAACCCTGCAAACTGAACAGCGCCCCCGGCGCGATCAGAATCTGTTGTCTGAGCAGGCGCTGAAACACGTCGCGCATGTCCACCGGACGCCTTGCCCGCACCCAGACAGTCGCGCCGCCTTGCGGCTCAACGACCTGCAGTGCATCGCCCAAGCGTTCGCGCAGCAAATGGATCATGGGCGTTCGACGCTCCCTGAGCAGCCGGCGAAGGACATGCAGATGCTGATCGATCCGACCGTTTCCATACAGTCGAGCGATAGCCTTCTGGCGGATGGGCGACAGTCGGAACGAACGCATCAGAAAATGTCGCAGTAATTCGCTCTTCCATTGGCGCGACAACACGAACCCGTAAGGTGCTTCGATTCCGATGAATTTTTCGAACGTGGAGAAGACCAGCAGTCGATCTGGATCCAGCAAGTCACGCAGGCAATCGCCGTCCATGACTTCGCCAAGCTCACCATAACAATCGTTTTCCAGAACCCAGGCGCCGTGTTTGACAAGCAGCCCGGCGATGCGGCTGCGATTGCCTGCAGGAACCTGTGTGCCACGCGGCATACTCAACCCCGAAGAAAGCACCACCAACCTGACATGTTCAGTGTTGAGCAGCGCTTCCAGGCGTTGCGGTTCCAGACCGCCGCAGACCTGCAAGGGCAACTCGATTACGCGTACCTCTGCTGCCTGCAGCAGCCGCAGTATTACCCAGTCGCAGGGCGATTCGACCAGGACCGTTGCGTGTTTGAGCTGTAGAACGGCAACCAGAATTTCCAGCACCCCGCGCAGATCCGCACCAATGTAGACATCCTCCGCGTGCCAGCACTGCTGCGGTGAAGTGGTGTAGCGGGCTGCCACGACCGTGCGTAATTCAAACTCACCGCAAGGCTGATCAAGCGGCGTCGGTTGCCGGGGGTACTGCCGCAGCAGTTCGCGTTCGAGCAATAGCAACGGGCTGTCCAGCGATTGCACGGAGACCGGATCTTCGGCGCTCAACAGCCGCATTCCCGGGCGCCGCGCATTGACGTAGAGCGTTTCAAGCAGATCATTGCCAACGGCTGGAGAAGACAGATCCGCTAACGCCCGGGCGTAATAACCGGACTTGGCAACTGAATAGACCCGCCCTTCTTTCTCCAGCAACGAATAAGCATATTGAATGGTCGAAATCGACACATTCAGACGCTCTGCCAGCTGACGGAGCGACGGTAGCCTGGTGCTGTCATTACCGGCCGTCTCCGCCATCAATCGCATCAAGTAACGATAAACGGCCTGATAAGCGAAACCGGGCTCTCGTACCCCTTTCATGAGCCCGATACCGGGACGACAGTCGCTCTGAAGGATGAATCACTCACCTCAACGCTCCGCTGACCGGCCACCCACGCCGGTGTCGGCATTACCAGCATCCTCCGCCACGCCTCCTGCCGACCGGGCAGCACCACGGGCCGGCAGTGGCTCCATGGCGTAGAGATGCCCGATCAGCCTGATCGGCAGCCCGCTGACATCCGTCATCCATTGCAACACTTGCTCGGGGCCGTGCAACCCTTGCATGGCCCGGTGCAAATCGGGCAATGCCACCAACATGCCGGGATGACAACTGCGCAGAAACCGCTCAAGCCCGGCCCCCCGTTCGATGAACGGCGTGAACAGCAAACACACCCATTGCGCTTCGTTAAGACCGTAGGTCTGGTGCAGAGCTGTTGCCGCCTCTTCACGCAACTCCTCAGTCTGCTGTAACCCTAGCCTCGCGATCATCTGCTCACAAACCGGATCCGGCACTTGCATTTGCTGCATTCTTACCAGCGTGCGCTGAACATGTTCCGCAAAACCGCATTCATAACCGCTTCCGTCAATGAACTCGGCCTCAAGGCCGCGAAGATGAGCCTCAATCAAAGGATCGGCGTATTCACCTTCGCCCTGGTGAAATACCCACTCCTCCGCCTGAAACCCGAGAAACTCGCTAAGCAAAGGCCAGCGCTCCTCCAGTTTGCCCACCGCCATGTCGTGAATATCGACGAATGTAGTGCGACGGCAAGACTCGAATCCGTCCTCGGGACGCCAGCGCAATAACTGGGATTCGGCGTAAAGACCGCGATACAGATCCCCTCCCAGGCCGTCGAGAACCGCGAACAAGTCGTCGAATGAGACTGCATTGGATGGCAGAGCCTCCAGGCCGGCTTTCTGCACCGCTCGCGCGAGATCATTGATGAATTGCTTCTGGCGCCGCGGCGACTCACTGGCAACCCAGGCGTCAACACCATTGTTCCAGCGGGCAATCTGGCCGCAAAACTCGGCCCGCGCCAGGCAAACGTCGTCCCACAATTCAAGTGGCTCGTCCCTTGCCCGGCGATGCCCCATCATCAGAAGATTAATGCGATTGGCATCCGCACTGTCATTGTCGGGTGACTTCTGGTGATTGAACGGCAGTACTTGACGATGATCCACCATCAGCATTTCGACCCGGGGGTCATCATAAAGAAACAGTGCAGCAAAGCTGCGGTGCAGATTGTCGAGTGCGGCACCGCCCATGCTGCCGCTGCGCAGGACGGCGACACGCAACTGGAAGGTGGCGGGTGCGCGGCCGGCGATACTCAGCTGAGCGGCGCGCAACAACGCCAGGGTGTAGCAGCTGTCACGAGTACCGGACGGTGTCACCAGAACCTTGTAGTCCCCCATGCGTTCCGCTCCGCCAGCGGCGACCATCAGCCGCTGGATCAGCAACTGCAGCGCAGTCCGTTCGGCTCTGGAAAAGAAACTCAGCAAGCGTTGCAGTACTTGCTGGTAGACATAGTTCATTGCCTGATCATGGATCGTGCTCATCAGTACTTTACCCGGCGTAAAAAATTCGTATCGCACATCAGTGAAGACACTGGCGCAATAATTCATCAATAAGTAATAGACGATCAAATACTAACACTTATGATTTTGAAGTTATTTGAAACACTTGCACCTGAGAAGTCGACAATAACGCCACCCTAAGTGACGTAAACCCCTGCCAGCGCTGGGTTTTCCCTGGCAGAAAAACATCTGAGGAAACTTCTTACAGCGTCCCACGGACATTGAGTACAAGAAAAGCAGAACGATAATAGGAAAGACCCTACACCGATTAAACAGAAACCGGCATATCGCTCGCGAGATGAATTATTCAACACGGAATAGAAAACAGAATGCACAGACATGGCTCATTCCTTGAGATGAAAGTAATCATTCAATTATCAGGGCTTAGAGGGCGATTAAAAGATACAGATCGCGAGCAAAAACCGGTTCAGATGCACAGGCAGCCAGGCACTGAATCCGGCAACTGTTGTGATGGCAAGGGAGCAACACGCTGGAGTCCGTGGGGCCACGGACTCTGATCGGAGGGGGAGTTACGCGGGTTCGACCTGCAGGGCGACCCGCTCGCGGCATGGGCATTCGTCCATGTAACGATGCGCTTCAACGAACTCGTTGAACGGGAAGACCCGAGTCTTGAGCGGCAGCAATACGCGGTCGGCGGTGAGCTGGTTGATGTCACGCAGGGCCCGCTGCAAGGCGACGTGGTCCTGAGTGATACCGAGCTCGGGTTTGCCGGTGAAATTGCCGATGCAGTGCACAAAGAACTGGATGTTCTTCTGAAAGGCCGCACAGGCCGGAAATGGTGTCTGATTACCGCCTTGCAGGCCATACAAAACGAGGCTGCCACGCGGCGCAAGCACATCACCGAGCAACGACATCTGCGGGCCGCCAAGACCGTCAAAGACCACATCGACACCACGGTTGTCGGTGATTTTGTTGATTCGCATCAACAGATCTTCTTCCTCGGTGACGATGACTTTCTCGGCACCCAGCGACAGCAGGTATTCACGCTCATCTGCGGTTTTCGTCGCGGCAATCACCCTCACCCCCATGGCTTTGCCCAACTGGACAAAGGACGGACCGGCGCAATGGCTGGCGTCAGTGACCAGGGCAAACTGCCCGGGTTTGACCCGCGCCAGATCGGCATAGGCGAAATAGGCGATCAACAGCGGCGTGTAATGCACGCTGGCTTCGATCGGGCTGAGCACATCCGGATAGCGAGTCAGCGCGGTGCGCGGCAAAACAATCTGCTCGCCGTACACCGGGTAGTCGTTCGGGCTTTCGGCGGGAAAACTGGCCACCTTGTCGCCAACCGACAGGTCGTCGACACCGTCACCGATCGCGGTGACCACGCCGGCCATTTCATGGCCGAGACCGGACGGCAAGCGTGCCTGGGACGAGGCCAGGTTCTGACGCCAGAGAATGTCATACCAGCTGATGCCGATCGCTTCGACACGCACCTGCACTTCGCCAGGACCTGGCTGAGCGGCCGCATGCTCTTCGCATTTGAGCACCTCGGCCGGACCAAACTTGTGAAAACGGATCGTGCGGGACATCGCAAACCTCGTCAAAGTAACCTCTAATGCCCTGAACTCTATCTGGGCTTTTGACCCAAGACTATCAGTGGCTATTAATAGTCGACATGCCTGTCATTGATTCCGCAGTATGAACGGCATTGGCAAAATCGATGAAAAAATGCCGCAACCGGCTCGGTAAAGCTGAATTTAGCGGTGCAGAGTACCAGCCTTTCCCCGTAATATTCATGCCGGCCATTGTTCTCATATGGTCGCTCTCGTCAAGCTTGATGACTCTGCCAGGACTCCAGATGAATCGTAATGACCTGCGTCGTGTCGACCTGAACCTGTTGATCGTGTTCGAAACCCTGATGCACGAACGCAGCGTGACCCGCGCCGCCGAGAAGCTGTTTCTCGGCCAGCCGGCGATCAGTGCGGCGCTCTCGCGCCTGCGCAGCCTGTTCGATGACCCGTTGTTCGTGCGCACCGGACGCAGCATGGAACCGTCCGCACGCGCCGTGGAAATCTTCGCCCTGCTCTCGCCGGCACTCGACTCGATTTCCACCGCTGTCAGCCGCGCGGCGGAATTCGATCCGGCCACCAGCACCTCGGTATTTCGTATCGGCCTGTCCGATGACGTCGAGTTCGCCCTGCTGCCGATGCTGCTCAAGCGCCTGCGCGCCGAAGCACCGGGGATTGTCCTCGTCGTGCGCCGGGTCAACTACATATTGATGCCAAGCCTGCTGGCCTCCGGCGAAATTTCCATCGGTGTCAGCTACACCACCGACCTGCCGGCCAATGCCAAGCGCAAGGTCTTGCGGCGCAGCCAGCCGAAACTGCTGCGCGCCGACACGGTGCCCGGCCCACTGAGCCTCGACGACTACTGCGCCCGCCCCCATGCGCTGGTGTCGTTCGCCGGCGACCTCAGTGGCTTCATTGATGAAGAGCTGGAGAAACTCGGGCGCAAGCGCCACGTGGTGCTGGCCGTGCCGCAGTTCAACGGCTTGAGCACGTTGCTGGCCGGAACCGACATCGTCGCGACGGTGCCGGATTACACGGCGGATGCGCTGACGGCGGCGGGCGGTGTGCGCGCAGAAGATCCACCGTTGCCGACGCGCACGTTTGAGCTGCACATGGCCTGGCGTGGATCGCAGGACAACGATCCAGGGGAGCGCTGGTTGCGGTCGCGGATTCAGATGTTTTTTGGCGACCCTGAGAGTCTCTAGGCGTCGCCGGGCAGGCTGTTTGGCTGATCATTTCTGCCTTTTCATAGACCATGGAGATCCATCCACTTACAGAGAATTGCTACATTGGGGGCACATCTGAGGGCATGCTTTGGATGGTTTGAAAAGGATGCCCCCAACCTAAGGTTCGACAGCCCCTTCTCGGAAAAGGCATACGCTACTGCTCGCAACCACCATCGCACGAACTGTTTTGATCAGTAGCAATAGAGTGTAGGCTCTACTCTACTAGTCTCGATGTCTGTTCTAAACCGATTGTCGTAAGCAGTGATGACAGCTTTGGGTCGACATGAGTCAGTCGCCGTAGATGGCAGTCTAGCGATGCCGTTCAGTCGGCACAGGCAATGAGCGCGGAAATAATCCAGAGCTAAGTTAGAGCTGCTTCCAGAGCATACTGATCCACGATGTCGCCAGACTCGAAAATTCCTGTCTCTACGATTTTTTCTAGAGCATTTTCGATGTCCTGAAAACCCAATCTGACATTATTTACACACTCTGGCCCGTTAGCGGCCGTACCGAGTGACATTTGCACACGATCAAAGCGGAATACTTTGGGCCATAACCCATTGAAACTACTTGTTATAGTCATGGAATTGAAACAGTCAACTGTAACAAGTCCATGAGTTCGAATCCCACCGCCTCATCCGTATTTGATACGACAAAGCCATGATTATTCAGGGCTTTGTCGTTTGTGAGGTAAGCGATTGTAATCGCGGATTTCGTAAATCCTTTCCGCATGATTTGTTCGGTTTCCGCAACCAAAACTAACAACCGTGTCTACAGGATCGCTCGGTTGATCTTAATTGGAGGGTCGAATTTAACCGATTGGCATATCACGCCATAGACCTGACGGAACGAATACGATGCCGCTGATTAAAAGTCTGGCGGTGCGCATCAACCCGCAGTCCGCTATTTTCCCATCCTTTAACCCTACTTCAACAGTAAACTCGCCCGTCGGGTGTTCGATCGACAAGCGCTTCATATCACCTTCCTCCACAACTGCCATGCCCTCCGCAACACTGCCTTCAATTAGGCTGGCAGCAGCTACACTGACGGCGCCAAACACACCAATGCTGGTGTGGCATCGATGGGGAATGAAACTGCGTGTGCTGATGGCCCCACCTATTTGCGGTGGTGCAATCAAGCACATCTTCGGCACGTTGCGCTGGCTCACATCTCCCAGGTTCATACGTCGCCCCGCTTGCAGTCGAATGGACTCCAGACGCTGTTTCAGTGAAGCATTGACGTCGAGTTGCGCAGGACTCTCATAGCCACTGCAACCAAGCTCTTGCGCGTTGATCAGCACTACGGGCATGCCGTTATCGATGCAGGTCACTTCAACGCCGTCGATCACGTCCCGGGCGCTGCCGGTCGGCAACAGGGCGCCGCAACTGGCGCCAGCGATATCCTTGAATTCGACAATCAATGGTGCGGCCTGTCCTGGCACGCCGTCGATACGCGCGTCGCCGTCATAGCGCACCTCACCATCAGAGGTTGGTACATGGGCGATGGCGATCTGTCCGGTGTTTTCCATGTAGATCCGCACTGGGGTGACGTCGGCTATCGCCGCCACCAACCCGCGCTCGATGGCGAACGGGCCGACACCGGCGAGGATGTTTCCGCAGTTCTGACCGTAATCGATGCGCGGCTCATCCACCAGCACCTGGGCGAAAAGGTAATCGACATCTGCACCCGCGCGGCTTGACGGTCTGATGATCGCCACTTTGCTGGTCAGTGAATCACCACCGCCAATGCCGTCGATCTGCCGCGCATCCGGCGAGCCCATCACCGCCAGCAACACGCGGTCTCGCAGCGCAGGCTCTTGCGGTAAATCGTCGGCCAGAAAGTAAGCGCCTTTCGACGTACCGCCGCGCATCAACAGACAGGGAATGCGGGTCTGCGCCATGCTCAGTCTCCCAGCTCTTCAAGATTGTCGACGTAACGCAAACCCTTTTCCGCCAAGCGCGCGCGCATGTTGTAGATGTCCAGACCCAGTTCGCCCTTGGCCAAGCGCAAGGCCTTCTGTTCCTCCAGGTCGGCCCGGGCGCGACTGGCTTCGACGACTTGCTGCACCTCGGTACGTCGCACGATCACAACACCATCGTCATCCGCAACCACCACATCACCCGGGTGCACCAGTTGCCCGCCGCACACCAGCGGCAGGTTGACCGAGCCCAGGGTTTCTTTGATTGTGCCTTGGGGGCTGATGGCGCGGGACCAGACCGGGAAGCCCATTTCGCGCAGGGTGTGGGTGTCGCGCACGCCCGCATCAATTACCAGCGCCCGAACGCCGTGAGCCTTGAGCGAGGTGGCCAAAAGGTCGCCGAAGTAGCCGTCTGTGCAAGGTGAACTCGGCGCGACCACCAGAATATCACCGGGCCGGCATTGTTCGACGGCCACATGGAACATCCAGTTGTCGCCCGGAGCGACGAGTACCGTGATGGCTGAACCACTGATTACCGAGCCTTGTTGAATTGGTCTGATCGAAGCCGCGAACAGTCCTTTGCGGCCTTGTGCTTCATGAATAGTCGCCACCCCGAAGCGATTCAACTCATCGACCAGCGCCGCTTCGGCCCGCTGAATATTGCGCACGACAACGCCAGTCTTGCCGATATGTTCGCTCATCCCAGATTCTCCGTGACACGCGGGAAAATACTCTGATAACCCTCGCCATAGACGATGTTGCGGGTTGAGGTGATCCCGACATTACGTTTGGCTTGCACACCGCGCTGCAGGGCAACGCGCGTGTAGTACTCCCACAAATGTTCCTGACCGGCCATGCACTGGATGGCCGCGTACTTCTTGTCCCAGACCTCCGTGATGTCGAGCAATACATCGGGGCGCCATTCGCATTGCTCGGGCTGGTGCGGCTCGAAACTGTAGACCGGCGGTGCGCCGACGATTTTCTCACCCGGTTTATAGCCTTCGGCCTGGGCGATGATGCGCGCCTCCTGCGTCAGGTTCATGGCCAGCGGGTGATCGTAGTTGTACGGGTCCTTGAGCGAGTGACTGAGGACGAACTCCGGTTGCACCCGGCGGAACACATCGGCAAGGCGGAACAAGGTTTCCTTGTCGGCGCGCATCGGGTAATCGCCGATATCGAAGAACTCGACACTGGCCCCGAGAATATCGGCGGCGGCCTGAGCCTCTTCGCGACGTGCGGCTTTGACCTTGTCTTCGCTCATCTCGCCCTTGCGCCACAGCTTGGCGGATTCGCCGCGCTCACCGAACGACAGGCAGACAATGTGAACGTGGTAACCCTGCTGGGCATGCAGAGCGATGGCGCCACCGGCACGCCAGACAAAATCGGCTGAGTGGGCGCTGACGACCAGCGCGTTTTTGGTTGAATCGATCATTGCGGATTCTCCTTTAGCGTTGCGAAAGAGCATCGCATCGCACCCCGCCGACGGAGTAATGCGTTCGAGTGTTCGAGGTATGCGTTTTTTTTATTGCCACTCGAAAATATCGGCGGCATAGTCGTCGAATTCGCCGACCCGCAGAGCCCTTGTCCATGGAAAACCTTGAACTGCCGAGCCTGATGCACGTGCGCGCCTTCGTCCGCGTGGCTGATCACGGCAGCGTCTCCAAGGCTTCAGTCGCGCTGTACCGGGCGCAATCGGTGGTCACCCGCTCCATTTCCGAATTCGAAGAACGGCTGGGCGTAATGCTGTTCGAGCGCCATGCCAACGGTATGCGTCTGACCAATTTCGGAGAGCGTTTGCTGCCCCGAGCGCGACGGGTGCTGGCGGAGCTTGGGAGCGTGCCTACATTGCTCGGCCTAGGCGAAAAAGCCGCGATTGAACCGCTTTATCTGTTCCAGGCGCGACGCCTGCAAGTGTTCATCAAACTCTGTGAAACCCACCATATGCAGACCGTGGCCAGTCTGCTGGGCCTGAGCCAACCGGCCGTCAGTTCGACGCTGAAAGTGCTGGAAAACGGCTGCGGCCAATCGCTGTTCGAGCGCACGCCACGCGGCTTGCAGCCGACCCGCGCCAGTCATGACATCCTGTTTGCAATCCGCCGTGCGCTGAACGAGTTGCGCCATATCGACACCGATATCACCGCCCTTCGCGGCGCCTTGCACGGTGTTGTGCACGTCGGTGCCCTGCCCCTCGGCCGCACGCGCATTCTGCCCGAGGCCATCGTGCGCCTGATGGCAGAGCATCCCGGCATTCAAGTGATCACCAATGAAAGTCCCTTCGACCTGCTGGCGACCGAGTTGCGTGCCGGCGATGTGGATTTCATTTTGGGTGCGCTGCGTTCATCGACCTATGCCAGCGACCTGGTCGGCGAGTCACTGCTGACGGAAGAAATGGTCGTGCTTGCGCGGCGTGATCATCCGCTCTGCGGCAACGGCGATTTGCAGAATCATCTGGGCAACGCGCGCTGGGTATTGCCTCGTGCTGGCTCACCGGCGCGGACGATGCTCGAGGAATGCTTCGCCGGTTTCGGCATTCCGGCGCCTTCCCCGGTGGTGGAAAGCGCCGACATGGCGATCATTCGCGGACTGTTGTTACGCTCGGACATGCTCGCGGCCGTTTCAGCGCATCAACTGGAACAGGAAATCACTAGCGGCGAGTTGTGCATTTTGCCGCTGGAGTTGAAACAGACCGCCAGAGCCATTGGCCTGACCTACCGCAGCGGCTGCCTGCACTCACCGGTGGCGCAGGCGTTGATGGAAATGATCCGCCAGGTGATCCAGGCACAGGCCGCTGAGGCGCTTAAAGCAGGTTCAACGGATAGCTGATGATCAAGCGATTCTCGTCGAACTCATTGCTGCTGTAATCGCGGCGAATGCTCGAGTTGCGCCAGCGCAGGTTGAGGTTCTTCAACGCACCGCTTTGCAGTGTGTAGCCCAACTCGGATTCGCGCCCCCATTCCTTACCGTCGGTGACGGCCCCGCTGTGCACGTCGTCGCCGCTGATGTAACGGTTCATCAGGGTCAGACCGGGCACGCCGAGTACGGCGAAATTGTAGTCATGGCGTAGTTGCCAGGATTTCTCCCGCGCATTGTCGTAGCTGTTGTTGTAGCTGTCGTTGGCCAAGGTTCCGCCGCTGGTGCCGTTGACGCGCATCCAGGCATCATCGCCGCTGAGCTTTTGCAAACCGAGGTAAAACGTGTTGCCGCCGTAGCGTGCCGACAGCAATGCCGAGAACGTGCGGTTGTCCAGATCGCCTGCGCGGGCACTGCCATCCTCGCGACCCCAGAAGTAGCCAAGATTGGCGCCCAGCGTCCAGTCACCCAGTGGTTGGCTATGAACCAGTTGCAGATACTGTTGCTGATAGATGTCCTTTAGCTGAGCATTCCACACGCCGATCATCGTGCGCTTTTCGTTGAACGCGTATTCGCCGCCGACGAAGTTGAAACGGTCAGAGGTAAACGCGGTTTTGCCCTGCATGAACATGTCTTCCATGCTTGAATCGTTGCGCGGACTATTCTGCCGGAACTGACCGCCATACAAGGTCAACCCGGCGATATCCTGTGAAGTGACCTGACCGCCACGAAAGGTTTGTGGCAATGAGCGACCGTCGTCGGAACGCAATATCGGCAACACTGGCATCCACTCGCCGAGCTTGATTTCGGTCTTGCCGATTTTCATTTTCCCGGCGACAGCCAGGCGCCCAAATTGATCGGCAGGTCGGCCATCACTGTCCAGCGGCAGCAATTGCGTGCCTCCCGTGCCTTGCCCGCCGTCAAGCTTCAGCGAATACAGGCCCAGCACATCCACACCAAATCCGACTGCACCTTGGGTGAATCCAGAGCGGAAATCGAGAATGAAATTCTGCGTCCATTCCTCGGCTTTGCCCTGCGCATTGGCCGGGTTGGTGAAGTTGCGATTGATGTAGAAGTTGCGCAGGTTGAGATTGGCCCTGGCGTCTTCCACAAAGCCTGCAGCGCTCGCCTCGACAGGCAGAGCACAAACGGCGGACAGCGTGAAGACTACGCGTGTATTGGCGGTGATTTTCATTGTTATTGTTATCCATTTTTTTGGGATGAAGCAGTCCGCTACGCCCGCATGAGCCGGGCGCAGTGAAGTCATTCAAGGGTGTTGCGAAGCGGCCCGGAGCGAGCCGCCGATGACGCCGTGTCGTTAGTGTGGGGCCTTGCCCGCTACCGAATAGAGCACCTGCTGATTACGGGTTTTCATGAATTCCTCGAGGCTTTGTCCGCGCATTGCCGCGTATATCTGCAGATTCGGCACCCCGACCACGGCAGCGAGTTTTTCCAGCACGAAAAAAATCGCCCCGTAGTGAATCAATCCGCGCCAGTCGCGGCGTCGCAGCAGATCCCGCTCTTCATCGCTCAGCCCTGCTTGATCGAACAGCGCTTCGGGTTGGTCGAGGAAACACTGACGCCAGTGCGGCTCGATCATGCGATGCAAAAACTTGTTCAACCGATAGCCCTTGGCGCTGCGTTCCAGGGTGAACGGATAGGTGCCTGCGAGCCTCTCGATACCCGCCAACTGATGCTGCATGTGCAGCAAGTGCCGCGTGTTGACGTCGACGGGAACGGGCCGATCCTGATTTTCCAGCAGCAGTGTGGCAATGCCGGTCATCGACGGCAGGTAGTAATCCTGGTGCAGGTTTTTCACCGTGGCCGACAGCGCGCCGCGCATGATCAGCCAGGTGATCACTTCCGAACCTTCCATGCCCCCCAGCGCGGCGTACTCGGCGTGGGTCATTTCGGTCAGCCGCTCGGGATCATTGACCAACAGATCAATGAACTGCTGGTCCCACTCCGGGTTGTTGAAACCACAGCGCTCGCCGTGCACCTGGTGGGAAACACCGCCGGTCGCGACGATGGCCACTTTCAGATCCTCGGGGTAGCTTTCAATCGCCCGGCGCAGCGCCTGGCCCAACTTGTAGCAACGCCGCGCACTCGGCACCGGGAACTGCAACACGCCAACCTGCAGCGGCACGATCTCCACCGGCCAGTCCGGCTCGCACGGCAACAGCGCCGACATCGGCGAGAAGAAGCCATGGTCGAGCGGTTTGTCGCGGAAGAAACTCATGTCGAATTCATCCGCCACCAGGCTCTCGCCGATGTGCCGCGACAGCGCCGCATGACCAGCGATCCCCGGTAACTCACGTGGATTGCCGCCCTCATCGGCGACTTCGTAGCGATCATCGACACCGAGGGAAAAGGCACCATAGTGATCAAAGAAAAACGACGTCACGTGGTCATTGAAGATATAGAACAGCACATCCGGTTGCTGCTCCTTCAGCCACACCTTGATCGGCTCAAAGCCACGGAAGATCGGCGCCCAGGCGGCCTCATGCTGCTTATCGTGATCGACTGCAAAGCCGATGGTCGGGGTGTGAGATACAGCGAGGCCACCAATGATGCGTGCCATAACGAGTTCCTTTATTGAAAAGATTAATGCGCCAGCAAGGCCCGACTGACTCGGCGCCGTGCATGACCGTTGGCCAGGATCGCCAGTGCAGCGATAAAGGCAGGCACGCTCAACAGGGCAAACAGCAGCGGCAACCCCAACCCGAGGCTGAGCACCGCGCCACCGATGAGCGAACCAAAGATAGCCCCGAAGCGGCCGATACCCAGCATCCAGCTGACGCCCGTGGCGCGGCAGTCCGTCGAGTAGTAACCGGGTGCGAAAGCATTGAGGCCGGTTTGCGCGCCGCTCATACAGAAACCTGCCGCCACCACGCCGAATGCCAGCAGGCCCGATTCAAGGCTGAAGGCGCCCAGCAGCAGAATGAAAGCGCCACCCAGAGCGTAAGACGTGGCAATCACCGCGTTCGGATTTCGCCGGTCCATCGCCCACCCAACCACGATGGCGCCGACAGTACCGCCAATCTGGAACAGTCCGGTGATGGTCGCGGCCCGTTCGATGGACAGCCCACCTTCACGCAGCAGGGTCGGCATCCAGCCCATGGTTAGGTAGATCACCAGCAACCCCATGAAGTAAGTTGCCCACAAGGCGAGAGTGCCGAAACGATAGTGATCGGTGAAGAGCAAGCGCAGCGGTGCTTTTTGCTGAGTCTGCGGTTCGGCAATGACGAATTTCGTCGCTGCGCTGAACGTGCCCCCCAGCTTGTTCAGCACCTTGGCAATCTGGCTGGCGGGCGCGTTGCGTGCGGCGAGAAAACGCGCCGACTCAGGCAGCAACAGCCACATCAAGGGCAGCAGCAACATCGGCAGAATCCCGCCGGCGAGCAACACCGACTGCCAGCCGTGATGGGGAATCAACCACGCAGCGAGAAATCCGCCCAACCCCGACCCCATATTGAATCCGGTGAACATGATCGTGATGAACAGTGACCGATTGCGTTCCGGCAGATACTCGGAAAGCAGTGTGGTGGTGTTTGGCAATGCTGCGCCCAGCGCCACACCGGTCAGCAGACGCAAGGCAGCCAGCTCGTAGGGATTACGTGCAAAGGCGCATGCAAGGCTTAGCACGCTGAAGCCAGTCACCGCCGTCAGTAGTACTTTTTTGCGGCCGATTCGGTCGGCGTAAGGGCCAGCGGTCAGCGCACCGATCGCCAGCCCAATCATGCCCGCGCTCATCACCGGGCCAAACGCCGCTTTCGAAAGCCCCCACTCTTGAATCAGCGAGGGGGCAATAAATCCCATCACCGCGACGTCGAAGCCATCGAAAAGCACTATGAAAAAACATAAACCCATAATCAGCCACTGGTACGGCACCAGTTTTCGGTTGTCAATCCACGCTTTGATATCCACCCTTTCACTACTCATGCTCTCACCTTCTTATTTTTGTAGAAGTCCCGACGGACGAGGCCTGTAATTGGACCGTCCACGCTAAACGATGGAGGTGACTGTAAAGCCGCAGGTATACCGCTCGCCTCTGGGAAATTATTAACCGGGTATCGATTTTTCTTATCGGGGAATCAACAGAGATAAACAGAGCGTGGTAGAGCGGGGGTGATGATTGCGGCACGAGCAGCCGCTAGTAGGAGATGCATCGTCAATAGCTGCTCCGTATTCGGTATACGGAGCAGCTCAAAACTAAAGCAATTTATTGTGCGGCCTTGATCGCCGCCAGCAACTGCCTGCCAGCCTTACCAGCATCGGCGGACTTGTCATTCATGAAGTGGGTCACGACATCGAACACAGCGCCCTGCACCGCCTGAGAAGTCGACATGTTGAATGCCATGCTCGGAGCGAGTGAACCAGTCTTCTCGGCAGCAGCGAAATCCTTTGCAGAGGCTTGTGCACAGCTATCGAATCGACTCATGTCCAAACCCTTGATGACGGGTATTGACCCCTTGTTTTGATTGAAAACATATTGAAACGACGGCTCCAGCGCTACTTTGGCCAGGTCGTTGCGGGCTGCAATATTGCCAGGGGTGTCATTCTTCGAGGCAAGTTTGAACATCGCCAGTGAATCAATGGTATAGCTGTAAGCACCCTGCGAGCCGGGAAATGGCACACAAATGTAATCTGTATCGGCAAACTTGCCCGCCGCGCTCCACTCACTTTTCGCCCAGTCCCCCATGATTTGCATGCCTGCTTTGCCATTGATGACCTTGGCTGTTTCCAGATTCCAGTCTTGACCGTTGCCATCGGGATCCAGATAACTCTGTATTCTTCGCAGCGCATTGAATACTTCAATCATTTTCGGCCCGGTGAAAACACTGTCGTCGACATCAATAAAGGCCTTCTTGAAACCATCAACGCCCATCACGCTCAACACGAGGTTTTCGAAGATTGTCGTGTCCTGCCAGGCCTGACCGCCATGTGCGATAGCTATGAACCCTGCCGCCTTGAGCTTATCCCCAGCAGCATAAAGTTCATCAAGAGTGGTCGGCACATCGGAGATACCCGCCTGCTTCAGAACGACAGGGTTAAGCCAAAGCCAATTGATGCGATGAATATTCACCGGTACCGCAACGTAATGCCCCTCGTACTTCATTATTTGGGCGACGGACTCGGGAAGCAGGCTGTCCCAGTTATTCGCCTTGGCGACGTCGTCAATGCTGGCAAGAAGATCGAGGCGACCCCATTCCTGAATATCTGGCGCTTTTATCTGCGCGGCGGTGGGAGGATTGCCCGATACAGCACGGGTTTTCAGCACAGTCATGGCCGCACTGCCTCCGCCGCCAGCGACTGCACTGTCCTGCCAAGTGAATCCATCTTTCTCGATGATTTTCTTCAAAACTTCCACCGATTTGGCCTCGCCCCCGGAGGTCCAATAGTGAACGACTTCAACGTTTCCCTTGGTTTCAGCGGCCTGAATCACAAGAGGAAATAAAGCGGCAAGAGAAACCATGGCTGCAAGGCGGTTCATTGAGTTCATGTCAGTACCTTATTGTTTTTTTATCGAGGTAGTGGGCTATTCGCTCAGTCTCACGCAATCATTCGAGCCCCAGACCGGCACGTCCGAGCGCGTTCAGACGCTCCAAGGTGAAACGACCTTCCCAAGTTGTTTCATAGTCTTCCCGAGGAAAATCGTCGGGTGATGCACCCTGCGCGAATGCCCTGAACACATCCTTGGCGTAACGCAGGTTTTTTTGACACATAGGTGCAGCCGGAACGTACATAACATTGCCCCAGCCTTGTTGATTTGCCACGGGTGCGACACTGTGAATTACATCGCAATGCCACCACACCGAATCGCCCGCACGGACATCCGGAATCGGACTCAGCCCTTCGAACAGCAGTGGATGCCACTGTCGGGACACCGGAAGTACCTTGCCCGGCGCAACCCCGCACAGCTCATCCTCAGGTACATCGTCCAGCAGTGGCCGCAGCAGCATGTAAACCATCGCCTTGGGGATCGGCAAGGTATGCAGTACCCCCTGATCGGCGTTCATATCCGATAACGCGGTCCAGCCTTGAAACGTGCGGAACGCAGAGCACTTGACCGTATCTTTGTAGGCGTACTCATCAACTTCAGTACGGAAGGCTGCGTCCCAAGGGTCGTAGGCGCTGAAATCGTTGCTGTAAATTTTGTCGAATACCTTCAGGTAGGCTGGGTGCAGCCATCGCTCCAAGGCGCCCGAGTCGGTGTGTGGCCCGAGACCTTTTGAATGTGTTCCCGGAGGTCGACGCCGTACTCGATCCGGGTATAGGGCATTGATATCAGGGTTGAACCATTGCCGCCCTTGAGAATGGATCTTCCAAAGACGATTCAGAAAAGATTGTGCGGCCCCCATGCGCTCATCCTGACGCAACTGCATCTGCGACTCCGACCAATAGATCGGAAAAATTTCTGGACGCGATGCCTCCAGGCTTCCGAAAAACTGGTCCGCTGGACCACGATAAATTGCATCGAAGTGATTGCGGTCAAGGTAATCCAAAAGCCTCTCGTCCCACCCCAAAACCTGCTCTCGAGGAAAATGGTTTCTGAGCACGACGCAACCACGCCGCTTGATTAGCGCCAACTGGTCCGCACTCACTTTCCCGACCGCGATATCCTCGAACTCAAGGATCGGCCAAGCCGAACCGGTTAGCGCCTCCTGCGCCTTGATTGAGTCGATTTCAGCAACGATGAATTCGCTAACTTGTTCAAACAAAGATTCAACGTCGCCGATCTGCGCGCGCAAGGCGCGCTTCATTTTGACGATGCTGTCTCGATAATCTTGCGGAAGCGTTTCGCTTTCGAAGGCACGGTATTTACTCATGGGAACTACCTGCTGTTTTTGTTATTCATGCAGGTATGGAACCACTTTTAAATAAGCACACGGCAGCCTCATTTGAAGCGTCGACTAGTACGATAATGGCGTTTTGAGCCAATACGATCGGAGTATCAACCCACTAGATTTCTGACCTTCACTGAAAATGATGGCTGTGCGTTTGACGAAACGCGGAAGGTGTCAGCCCTTTCAACGCCTTGAACTGGCGGTTGAATAATGCCAGCGACGAGTAGCCCACCTCCTCCGCTATTATCGATACCGGCGAGTCGCCCTGCATCAGCAACGCACAGGCATGGCCGATGCGCAGTCGAACGATATAGTCCAAGGCGGTACAGCGTGTATGCCGGCGAAACATTCGATGGAAAGCAGACAGACTGACGCAGGCCAGCTCTGCTAACTCGGCAACATTGATTGCCCGGGCGTAGTTACCATGTAGGTAATGCAGAACTCGATGAATACGCGCGTCTTCGACAATCTGATCACCGGCCTGCCCGCCTGGCGTCGGCAGGATCCGAGTAGCATCAGCATCTCTTGCCAGCCTGTCGAGCACCGTTAGCAATGCGATCAAGCGCTGGGGCGGCGTCTGATTGACCATTGCCTCGATGGAGGAGCGTACTTCACTGAAGGCCCTACCACTGAAACTCACCGCGTGTTGAGCTGCCGCCAGCAATGGGCGAACCGCAGCCATTTCCGGAAACAATGTCACAAGCGAGTCGGCCCAAGCAGCGGAAAACCAGATAACCAAGGCAACATGCGGCTGATCCTCATCAATACGCTCCGCTGAAGACCAGCTATGAGGAATATTCGGCCCTACAAGAATCAGGTCTCCATCGTCATAGCGCGCTACGTCATTACTGATGTAGCGATGGCCGCGACTATTGAGCGTGAGTGTCAACTCATATTCGGGATGATGATGCCACTCGAATGGAATCGCATCCGGCAAACGCCTGTTCAATAGCGTCCAAGAGGTTGCAGCCTCTGTGGGTACTTTCTCGAAGCTGGGTTTCATGACATCGACTCGGCCTAGCAAGGGACTTGTATCGCCATCATCGTAACACCCACTACTTCTGCAGTGAGCTGACGAGATCTCAACGCGTAAAATCGTCGGCCGCCTGATCATGACATTGACCTGCAGAAGGATTCCATTGAAAACCAGAGCGCGCCAGCACGCTTGGTTTCAATCGCTGGTCGCTACCGTAATCCTCGCGTGGGTGGAAGAACAGTGTTTGCGTAGCTGGAAGTACTCGCACCCTGGTTTCGTAAGCAGCCAGGTAATCGTTGCGCACCTCAAGTGAAACGCTGCCAGGCATCCATGCGACAAAAGGAGGAAGAACCTCGAATCCGAGGTAGCGAAACATCCCATCGTGGATGGGCAATAGAATGTGACTCATACACCCATGAATGCCATCGGGTTGATATAGGCTTTCCGCAGTGCCGGTGGTAATGCACAGCGCTATGACGCCGGCGTGCGTCTGGGCGATCAGGTGGAGAAGGACGTGATTGCCGTGCCGATCGGCCCGTCATTGCGCATCGCGGTAGTAGGTTCTCCCGAGTATTTCAAGCACCGACTGATCCCGAAGGGACCGAGCGATCTGGCTGCGCACAACTCCATCAATCTGCGCCTGCCTACCCATGGCAGCCTGATTTGAAAAAGACGGCCACGAACTCAAGGTGCGCGTTGAGTGGCAATAGACGTTCAACAGCAGCATGCCGATCTGGCGTGCGGCGGAGGCAGGCTGGGGGCTCGCGTTTCTACCGGAAGATATGGTCATGAGCCAGTTGGCCAACAGCACACTGTTGGGGGTACTTGAGGACTGGTGCCAACCTTTTGCCGGTTACCACCTTTACTACCCGAATCGTCGTGAACATTCATCAGCGTTTGGTGTTGTAGTTGAAGCGTTACTCTACAAGCGCTGAGTCATCGACCTTCAAGGCGCATGAGCTTTATCCGCCCCATAACCCCGTAAATGAGCAAATGCTTTTGATCGGTTGCAGCCGGAAGCGACCGGCTGCAATAGGGCGATTACTGCTGACTTTGAGTGGTAGCTATTGGCTGTAGGTTCAACCGGTCGTTCAACAGCAGCAGCTATCAGCCATAGACGACCCTATGCAACAGTCTTTGTTCGAGACAAGTAGTCGTATCTCAGCATCGGACGATTCGACAAACGTATGACTGCTTCCCACTGACTCTCCCGTATTGCTTGAGCTCTTATTCTAGAGGCAGAGGACGGTCTGTGATGACGTGCTTCATCACTAACGTCGATGTGAGACGCTGTACGTTAGGTAGCCTAGACAGTTCTTCATCGTAAAGCTTCTGAAAGGCTGGGAGATCTGCTGTCACCACCATCAGCAGATAATCAGGATCGCCAAAAAGTCTTTGTGCTTGGACTATATAAGGAATTCGCGGTAGAGCATTTTCGAAATCTGCTACCGCCTTTTGGTGCCCCTCTCGAAGGGTTACGAATACCAGGGACGAGAAATTCAGACCTATCTCGGTCGCCGATAGCTGAGCACGGTACCCTTTGATAACGCCTGCGTCCTCCATCGCCCGAACACGTCGATGGCATGGAGACAAACTGAGACCTACGCGGTCTGCCAATTCTGTCAGCGACTGGCGACCATCCTGCTGTAGCTGCGCAAGAATCTTCTTATCAATTCGATCCATTCAGAAAAACCTTCTAATTAAGTCCGCCTTTGCGTATATCTTCGAAAGATAATACCACGTGGCATTCTTTATCCTTCCAAGACAGTGTTTCAGGGCGGTAAACGGCGCACTGAACTGATGAAAAAGAAGGATTTGATCGTGACAGTGTCTTTGATGATGGCCTTCTGGGCCGTATCATTTTTGTTTGTTATCACGCCTGGAGTCGACTGGGCCTACTCGATATCGGCAGGTCTGCGAGGTCGTGTTCTACCCGCCGTAGTCGGCATGCTTTCCGGTCACCTTTTGGCCACGTTGATCGTCGCTGGAGGCGTGGGCGGGGTGTTGGTCAAAATACCCCATGCGTTGCTGACATTAACGCTAATGGGGGCGGCCTATCTCCTATGGCTCGGCTTCAACATGTTGCTAAAGCCTTCGTTGCCTGCTCAAGGAGCATCCAGCGGTGACAGTAGCTGGATGGCCTGGGCGATAAAAGGACTGTGCGTCAGCGGTCTCAACCCGAAAGTTCTTTTGTTGTTCCTGGCACTGCTACCTCAGTTCACTGATGCGTCAGCGGGGTGGCCAGTAGGGGCTCAGATTATCGCGTTAGGTTTGATCCACGGTTTCAGTTGCGGCGTCATCTATCTTGCGGTTGGCTACGGCGCCGGAGCGGTGCTTGCTTCACGTCCAGCAGCGGCTACCTATGTGAGCCGGATATCGGGAGCCGCGATGATCGTCATTGCTGTGGTTCTTGCTGCCGAACGGCTGACCATTTGAATTAAGGAAGCAAAATGTCTGATCAAATCACCGCCCCCTATAACAGCCCTCGTCTCGGCAGGGTAAGAATTCCACATTTACAAGACATGAAGGCACGGGGTCAAAAATGGGCCATGTTGACTGCTTATGACATGTACGCCGCGTCGGTGTTTGAGGCAGCAGGAATTCCGGTACTGCTCGTAGGCGATTCCGCCGCCAACAACGTTTATGGGCACGACTCGACGTTGCCGGTAACAGTTGACGAGATGCTGCCTCTGGTCAGGGCGGTTTCGCGCGCTACTGAGCGGGCGTTGGTCATTGCGGATTTGCCTTTTGGCTCTTATCAGGGATCGCCTGAACAATGTTTCCATACCGCAGCCCGTTTCATGAAGGAAGGCGGCGCTCATGCCGTAAAGCTCGAAGGTGGGATCGAAATGCTTGCGCAGGTTGAGAAGTTGGTAGGCGCAGGCATTCCAGTTATGGCTCATATCGGTTTTACCCCGCAGGCAGAACACCAGCTGGGCGGATACCGCATTCAAGGCAAGGGCGAGGACGCTCAGAGTTTGATTAACTTGAGCGTTGCCTTCGAGCGTGCAGGGGCGTTTGGCCTGCTTATTGAAATGGTGCCAGGAGACGTGGCTACGAGGATCACCGAGACAGTCTCCATCCCTACCGTCGGAATCGGTGCAGGTGTTGGCTGCGATGCCCAGGTACTCGTCTGGCAGGACATGGTAGGGCTTCGTGATGGTCAATTGCCGCGATTCGTCAAACAGTATGCGGATATGAGAAAGGTGATGGGTGACGCTGCACAAGCCTTTGCTAAAGACGTCGAGTCTGGCTCATTCCCAGGGATTGACCATACGTTTTAAATCGTCGGAGATGCCAATGAACGCAATGCGCCAGAAAGCAATTGAAGGACTTAAGGAAGGCGATACTTTCGAAATCAAACGCACTTTTTCGCACGCAGATATCGTTCAGTTTGAGGTGCTATCGCGCGACCACAACCCGGTGCATTCCAACGCTATGTACGCGGAAGCAAAAGGCTTTGATGGTGTCATCGCTCATGGCTTGCTGACTGCGACGCTGATTACGGAAATTGGAGGGCAATTGGGGTGGCTGGCCACCTCTATGAATTTTCGCTTCAAGCGCCCCGTTTACATTGGTGATGAGCTGACTTGCGTGTGGAAAATCATGGGGATTGATGACGGTAATCGAGCGCGAGCCGAGGTAACCGTGAACAACATTAACGGCCAGGCTGTCTTGCTCGCAGACACAACAGGGCTGATCCCCACTGACACCGAGAGGAATCTACTCGCATCAATAAAAATTGATGAAACTTAGATTTATAGCGGTGGCCAAGACATGCCAAAAACACCTCTTATATAGGAACCACGCATGCAAGACTTAGTAACATTTATTGTTAGACCAGGAAGGGGAATTGAAGACGCCTACTTTCTCCTGCTAGCTGCTTTCGTTGGTGGCGCTGCGGGAGTATTACTGGCCTACAAGGTATCGCTATGGGTGGGATTGCCCTTTGCACTAGTCGCGACCCTGATGCTTTATTTCACGTGGCGAACCCCAAGCTTGGTGCCTCTACCCTCTGAGAGACCAACGCCTAATGAGCCGTAGCATGAGGGGATAGAGGCGATCAAACTGGAATAATCACCTAAAGCCTGCGAAAGGCTTGCTGCTTAACTCGCACTTTATAAAACGCAGATTACCGCTTTTGGCTGATAGCAGAGGACGCTTTAACCATCATGCCGGCCGAATGACATCGGTATACTTTTAGCGTTCGTCTAATACAAATCCAAAATCGTCGCTGGACACTTGAGCCGCTTCGCTGAGCCGTTGACGTAGTGCAACGGTCAGCTGTCGTTCCACCTCCTGAATCGCCACTGGTTCCGTAGAAACCTCCAAGCCCAGCAAACCAATTACGCGGATACAAATATTCGGTCGAACACAGCCGATCGGAGTTGCTGTTGTCGACCTAGAGCGGATTAGCTGGTCCTTCCTGAGCCCTGCCCTCTCCCACCCAGATCCGATGAGGAGCAACACTGAAAGCCATCGACGACCACCCTGGCACGCCTCAGAGATCGCCAATCTCGATCGCTCGTATATCCCGCGCCAGTGGGGGCAAAACTGGGGGCACAGTTGAATTTTCTCCGTCTGAAAACAGCTTCCTAGAGCCAAGTAAAAATGTTTTTCGGTGATCCAGACAGCCTTGAGCTGCCTGCACATTAAGCAGGCAGCCAAAGGCTCAAGTCCTGGGCCGGCTGATGCGATAGATCGACACGCAGAAAGACGACAACGCCAACGCCGCCAGCATCCCGCCGACAAGCCCGACGTAAGCAAAGCCGAACTGGCTGCCGACCCAGCTCCCCACCAGTGCCCCGCCGCCGATGCCGATGTTGTAGATCCCGGAAAACAGCGCCATCGCCACGTCGGTGGCGTCCGGCGCCAGCACCAGGACTTTCGACTGCAGCGCCAGCCCGAAGCCCATGATCGCCATGCCCCAGAACACACTCAGCACGCCGAGGTATGAGACGTTGCCGCTGAACGGCAACAGCAACGCCAGGCACAAGGCGAGCACCGATACGCAGATGATCAGAAAACGTTGCGGGTTATAGCTGTGCAAATAGCTGAACAGCAGCGAGCCGAAAATGCCGGCGCCGCCGAATAACAACAGCAGGAGCGTCACCACATCACCGCTCATGTTGGCCACGGTCAGTACGAACGGCTCGATGTAGCTGTAGGCGGTGAACTGTGCAGTCACCACCAGAGCTGTCAGGACATAAACGGCTACCAGCGCAGGTCGCTTCAGCAATATGGGCAGGCTCTTGAGCGAGCCCGAGTTCTGGCTGGGCAGCAACGGCAGCACCTTCGCCAGACAGAACACCAGCGCCGCCGCGAAGCCCGCAATCACGATAAAGGTTGTGCGCCACCCCATCGCCTCGCCCAGCAAGCGGCCGAGAGGAATGCCCAGCACCATCGCCAGCGAAGTACCGGTTGCGAGCAAGCCCAGCGCCTGAACCTGCTTGCCCGGTGGAGCCAGACGCACGGCCAGAGAAGCGGTGATCGACCAGAACAGCGCATGCGATAGCGCCACGCCGATCCGGCTCACCAGCAGCACCCCGAAGCTGGTCGCCAGACCCGACAGAATGTGGCTGGCGATAAACATAGCGAACAGCACGAGCAACAGTTTGCGTCGCTCGACGTTGCGCGTCAGCAGCATGATCGGCAGCGACGTCAGAGACACCACCCACGCGTAAATGGTCAGCATCAGACCGACCTGCGCCGTCGACATGTCGAAGCTGCTGCCGATCGAGCTCAACAGCCCGACAGGCACAAACTCGGTGGTGTTGAACACAAACGCGGCCAATGCCAGGGCAATGACTGCGTACCAGTTGCCGGTGTTTGTCGCCGTAGAATCACTCATTGAACGTCGTATTACTCGTCGATGATCGCGCGTGAATGTACGCAAGCGATCTGTGCCCATCTGTCGGTGTCTTGGTACCGATTGCCGAATGTTTCGACGTTTAGGGGGACGCATCATCAGAGGGTCAAGCCACACTGATCTGATCCAATGCGGTAGAAGCATACGAGGTCTTGATCAAACAAGCTGCCTTGTTCACTGGCCAAGTAAACTTTGACCAGCATGCAGTCATTCTTCAGGTCGATCAGTTTTTCCGCGATGATAATCCCGTCGCCCACGGCACTGCCCATGCCTTGGGTTTTATCGTTCGCTGCCGGGGTCGAATGGTAGCTGGCGCTCGCAGCCTTGGCCTGATATTGGCATTCAGCTATATCGTGCTGGATATCAGCAGCACTGGCGCCGGGCCTGGACCCATCGTGTAGAGCTTTATTGGCACGCCTGGGCGTTGCAATCGCCGCGCATGGAAATGCGGTTCGTGCTGCGCGACGTATCTTGAGCAGCAAGGAGCCGGTGAAGCGTTCGACCATGCCGAATCGGTAAATGGCCTCGCTGGCTGGCACCGCTCCAGACGCTTCCACAATCCCGATAGCCTTCAGTCCTTGAGTCCCCGCACAGCCACGGCAGCAATGATGGCAAAGTGATAATGACAAATCCGGTAATAAAGTTTAACTTACCGCCGCCCCGACCGCTGGAGGATCGGGCATTTGCACTCAGTTAAGGAAAACGATGGCAATGGTCTATTGTCGTGCTTGCGCCAAGGAGCTACATGAAACGGCGCTCACCTGCCCCCAATGCGGGGCGCCCCAACAGGCCTCCGTGCCGCAAACGCAAGCCGAAACACCCTGGCTGGCCATCGTTTCATTGATCCTCGGGATTATCAGCGCACTCAACCTGTTTGATGATTCCGAATGGGACAGGGATGCGATTGTCGGTGTGGGCATCCTCAGCCTTGCGGGCCTCACTTGCGGCATCGTCTGTATCAACCAAAAACACCCAGGAAGAAACCTCGCGATCGCCGGCATCGTTTTGTCTGGCCTTGCCGCGTTCGTTTTGTCCTGTCTATCGATTGAATAATTTTAGGGAAAAAATATGAGCTTGGTTTTCTGCCGTGGTTGCGCCAAGGAAATTAGTAGCCTGGCCGTGGCATGCCCACAGTGCGGTGCACCTCAGGCTGTTCAACCGTCCTATGCAAGCGGCCCCGCCATTACGACGGGCAATCCTTACGTGGAAGCGCTGAAGAATTACGCCGAATTCAAAGGCCGCGCCACCCGCCGCGAGTACTGGATGTTTGTGCTGATCAACATGGGTATCTGCATTGTCATGGGCGTTCTCGACGCCATGCTCAACACCAAGGGCTTGCTCTACAACCTGTACAGCCTGGCGATGTTGCTGCCGAGCATCGCAGTGGGCGCGCGCCGTATGCACGACACTGACCGTAGCGGCTGGTGGTTGCTGCTGCCGATCGTCAACCTGGTGTTCCTGGTGCAAGACAGCCAGCCAGGTCCGAACCGTTTCGGGCCGAACCGCAAAGGCAACAATTGAGTCACTTCGCATCACGTTGAACGAGACGGCCTTCATGGCCGTCTCTTTGTTTGTGAATTCTGTTCCTGAAGCCGCCGCTGGATTTTTACTGGCGGCGCAACACACATTTGTCATCAAACCAATTGATAGCACCCTAACGAAAGGTGCATGCTAGAGGGCTAGAATCGCTCTTATATCATTCCGAATGATAGTTACCTTTGCTTCATTCGATTCGTGCCATCACAGCCCGCCGAGCATCATCCGCCCATCTTCAATACATTGGCGGATGATTCCATGGAACAGTCACTCAAACATTTGCGCTTCCCCTTGGCCATGTTGGCCGTGCTGGTGATGAGCGCTTGCGGCAAGACTCCGGAGACTGCCGCCACTATGCCCGCTGCCAAAGTCAGCGTGGCCAAGGTGCTGGAACAACCGGTCAACGAGTGGGACGAATTCACCGGGCGCCTCGAAGCGCCGGAAACCGTTGAAATCCGTCCACGGGTCTCCGGCCAGATCGACGAGGTGGCGTTCACCGAAGGCGCGCTGGTCAAGAAAGGCGACCTGCTGTTCCAGATCGATCCGCGCCCTTTCCAGGCAGAAGTTCGCCGTCTCGAAGCTCTGGTAGCCCAGGCGCGCGCCAATGCCACCCGCAGTGAAAACGAAGCCGGTCGCGGCGAACGTCTGCGCGCCAGCAACGCGATCTCCGCTGAACTGGCCGACTCGCGCACCAGCGCTGCACAAGAGGCCCGCGCCGCCGTTGGCGCCCTGCAAGCGCAACTGGATCTGGCCAAACTGAACCTGAGTTTCACCCGCGTCACCGCGCCAATCAGCGGCCGCGTCAGTCGCGCCGAAATCACCGCCGGCAACCTGGTGACCGCCGACACCACCGCGCTGACCAGCGTAGTCTCCACCGACAAGGTTTACGCCTACTTCGACGCCGACGAGCGTGTGTTCCTCAAATACACCCAACTCGCCCGCAACGGCCAACGTGGCGCCACCACGCCGGTGTACATGGGCCTGTCCAACGAAGACGGCAACCCGCACCTCGGTCAGATGAACTTCGTCGACAACCAGGTCAATCCGAAAACCGGCACCATCCGTGGTCGCGCAGTGTTCGACAACAGCGACGGCACCTACACCCCGGGCCTGTACGCACGGCTGAAACTGGTCGGCAGCGGCACCTACAACGCCATGCTGATCAACGACGAAGCGGTCGGTACCGACCTCGGCAAGAAGTTCGTGCTGGTGATGGATGCGGACAACAAAACCGCTTATCGCGCCGTTGAACTGGGGCCGAAGATCGAAGGCCTGCGCATCGTGCGCACCGGTCTGAACAAGGATGACACGATCATCGTCAAGGGTCTGCAGCGGGTTCGTCCGGGTTCTCCGGTGACGCCTGAAGTGATCCCGATGGCCAGCGAGCAGACCATTGCCGCTCTGGCTCAACAACGTCAAGCGCTGGAAGCCAGCAACCTGCCCAAAGTCGCACCTGCCAAAGGTGCACAGGGTACGGCTGTGAAGCTGGCCGCTACGACCCCACGCGGTTAAGGGACGACAACTCCGATGAATTTTTCCCAATTCTTCATTTCACGGCCGATCTTCGCAGCGGTGCTCTCGCTGCTGATCCTGATCGCCGGTGCGATCTCGCTGTTCCAGTTGCCGATCAGCGAATACCCGGAAGTGGTGCCACCGACCGTGGTGGTACGCGCCAACTTCCCGGGTGCCAACCCCAAAGTCATCGGTGAAACCGTGGCCGCTCCGCTGGAGCAGGCCATCACCGGCGTCGAGAACATGCTGTACATGTCCTCGCAGTCCACCGCTGACGGCAAGATCACCCTGACCATCACCTTCGCGCTGGGCACCGACCTGGATAACGCGCAGGTACAGGTGCAGAACCGGGTGACCCGTACCGAGCCGAAACTTCCCGAGGAAGTGACGCGCATCGGTATCACCGTCGACAAGGCCTCGCCCGACCTGACCATGGTTGTGCACTTGACCTCGCCGGACAAACGCTACGACATGCTCTACCTGTCCAACTACGCGATCCTCAACATCAAGGATGAGCTCGCGCGTCTGGGCGGTGTCGGTGACGTGCAGCTGTTCGGCATGGGCGACTACTCGCTGCGGGTCTGGCTCGATCCGAACAAGACCGCTTCGCGCAACCTGACTGCCACCGACGTGGTGACGGCGATTCGTGAGCAGAACCGTCAGGTTGCTGCCGGTCAGCTCGGTGCGCCCCCTGCTCCGAATGCCCAGAGCTTCCAGTTGTCGGTCAACACCCAAGGCCGTCTGGTGTCCGAGGAAGAGTTCGAGAACATCATCATTCGCTCCGGCGACAACGGTGAGATCACTCGTCTCAAGGACATCGCGCGTGTCGAGCTGGGTTCCAGCCAGTACGCCCTGCGTTCGTTGCTGAACAACCAGCCAGCGGTAGCGATCCCGATCTTCCAGCGTCCAGGCTCCAACGCCATCGATATCTCGAACGAAGTTCGCGGCAAGATGGAAGAGCTGAAGAAAGGCTTCCCGCAAGGCATGGACTACAGCATCGTCTATGACCCGACGATCTTCGTGCGCGGCTCGATCGAGGCGGTGGTTCACACCCTCTTCGAAGCGCTGATCCTCGTGGTGCTGGTAGTGATCCTGTTCCTGCAGACTTGGCGCGCCTCGATCATTCCGTTGGTGGCGGTGCCGGTGTCGTTGATCGGTACGTTTGCGGTCATGCACCTGTTCGGCTTCTCGCTCAACGCCCTGTCGCTGTTCGGCCTGGTGCTGGCGATCGGTATCGTGGTGGACGACGCCATCGTGGTGGTGGAGAACGTCGAGCGCAACATTGAACTGGGGCTCAACCCGTTCGATGCGACCAAAAAGGCCATGGGTGAAGTGACCGGCCCGATCATTGCGACCGCACTGGTGCTGTGTGCAGTGTTCGTTCCGGCGGCATTCATCTCCGGCCTCACCGGTCAGTTCTACAAGCAGTTCGCGCTGACCATTGCAATCTCGACCGTGATCTCGGCGTTCAACTCGCTGACGCTGTCGCCAGCGCTGGCCGCCGTGTTGCTCAAAGGGCATGACGCGCCGAAAGACCGCTTCTCCAGGATTCTCGACAAGATCTTCGGTGGCTGGCTGTTCCGCCCGTTCAACCGTTTCTTTGACAAGGCCAGCCATGGCTATGTCGGCACGGTGCGCCGCGTGATCCGCAGCAGCGGCATCGCTCTGCTGCTGTATGCAGGCCTGATGGTGCTGACGTTCTTCGGTTTCTCCAGCACACCAACCGGTTTCGTACCCGGCCAGGACAAGCAATACCTGGTGGCCTTCGCGCAACTGCCGGACGCCGCGAGCCTGGATCGCACCGAAGACGTGATCAAGCGCATGTCCGACCTGGCGTTGAAACAACCGGGCGTGGAAAGCGCCGTAGCGTTCCCGGGCCTGTCGATCAACGGTTTCACCAACAGCCCGAACGCCGGCATCGTGTTCGTGACCCTGAAACCGTTCGACGAACGTAAAGACCCGAGCATGTCCGCCGGTGCCATCGCCGGGGCCTTGAACGGTCAGTACGCGAACATTCAGGAAGCGTACATGGCGATTTTCCCGCCACCGCCGGTACAAGGTCTGGGCACCATTGGTGGTTTCCGCCTGCAAATCGAAGACCGGGGCAACCTGGGCTACGACGAGCTGTACAAGGAAACCATGAACATCATCGCCAAGAGCCACAACGTGCCGGAACTGGCCGGACTGTTCACCAGCTACACCGTGAACGTGCCGCAAGTCGATGCCGCCATCGACCGCGAAAAGGCCAAGACTCACGGCGTGGCCGTCAGCGACATCTTCGACACCCTGCAGATCTACCTGGGTTCGCTGTATGCCAACGACTTCAACCGCTTCGGGCGCACCTATCAGGTCAACGTTCAGGCTGAACAGCAGTTCCGCCTCGAATCCGATCAGATCGGTCAGCTGAAAGTGCGTAACAACAAGGGCGAAATGATCCCGCTGGCGACCTTCATCAAGGTCAGCGACACCTCGGGCCCGGATCGCGTGATGCACTACAACGGCTTTATCACCGCGGAAATCAACGGTGCGGCAGCCCCTGGCTACAGCTCCGGCCAGGCCGAAAAAGCCATCGAGAAACTGCTCAAGGATGAATTGCCGAACGGCATGACCTACGAGTGGACCGACCTGACCTACCAGCAGATTCTGTCCGGCAACACCGCACTGTTCGTGTTCCCGCTCTGCGTATTGCTGGCGTTCCTGGTACTCGCGGCTCAATACGAAAGCTGGAGCCTGCCACTGGCGGTGATCCTGATCGTACCGATGACCCTGCTGTCGGCCATCACCGGGGTGATTGTCTCCGGCGGCGACAACAACATCTTTACCCAGATCGGTTTGATCGTACTGGTGGGCCTGGCTTGTAAAAACGCGATTCTGATCGTCGAATTCGCCAAGGACAAACAGCTGGAAGGCCTCGACCCGCTGGCTGCGGTACTGGAAGCCTGCCGTCTGCGTCTGCGGCCGATCCTGATGACTTCGTTCGCGTTCATCATGGGTGTAGTGCCACTGGTGTTCTCCAGCGGTGCCGGTGCCGAGATGCGTCACGCCATGGGTGTGGCCGTGTTCTCCGGGATGCTCGGGGTGACCTTCTTCGGTCTGTTGCTGACACCCGTGTTCTACGTGTTGATCCGTAACTTTGTCGAACGCGGGGAAGCCCGCAAAGCGGCCAGAGCGCACGCTCTTCAAAAGCCACTGGAGGCGCAATAATGAGTCTGAAAGTCTTCCTGCCGAGTCTTCTGGTGCTGGCGCTGAGCGCCTGCGCCGTCGGCCCCGACTACAAGACCCCAGCCACGGAGGCGGCCAATATCACGGCCGCCACCGATGGCGCCGCCGGGCAAAAGAACTTTGACCGTTCGAAATTCGAAGGCATCTGGTGGCAGCAATTCGACGATCCGACCCTCAACCAGTTGGTGACTCAATCGCTGCAAGGCAACCGTCAACTGCGCGTGGCGTTCGCCCGCTGGAAAGCCGCCCGGGCGATCCGCGACGACGTCAGCAACGATGCGATGCCGACCATCACCAGCCGCGCCAGCAGTGATCTGGCCAAGGGACAAATTCCCGGCCAGACCACCAAACGGGTCAACAGCGAGCGCTACGATCTGGGCCTGGACATGGCTTGGGAGCTTGATCTGTTCGGCCGGATCCAGCGCAATCTGGAAGCCAGCGACGCCGACCAGCAGGCGGCCGAAGCCGATCTGTATCAACTGCAAGTCACGATGATTGCCGAACTGGTCGACGCCTACGGTCAACTGCGCGGTGCGCAACTGCGCGAGAAAATCGCCGTGGCCAACCTGGAAAACCAGCAGGAGTCGCGCAAGATCACCATCAGCCTGCGTGACGCCGGCGTCGGTGATCAGCTCGACGTCGAACGTGCCGATGCGCGTCTGGCCTCGGTCGAAGCCAGCGTGCCGCAACTGCAGGCGGAACAGGTACGGCAGAAAAACCGCATCGCCACCCTTTTGGGTGAGCGTCCGGACAAAATGACCGTGGACTTGAGCCCGAAAGACTTGCCGGCAATTGCCAAGGCTTTGCCAATCGGTGATCCGGGTGAGCTGCTGCAACGCCGCCCGGACATCCTCAGCGCCGAACGCAAACTGGCCTCGGCCACCGCGCGGATCGGCGTAGCGAAAGCCGACCTGTTTCCACGGGTCAGCCTCAGCGGGTTCTTGGGCTGGACGGCCGGGCGTGGTTCGCAGATCGGCTCCTCGGCGGCCAACGCCTGGGCACTCGGCCCGAGCATTACCTGGGCGGCGTTCGATCTGGGTAGCGTGCGCGCCCGCTTGCGGGGTGCCGATGCCGATGCCGAAGGCGCACTGGCGACCTACGAGCAACAAGTGTTGCTGGCGCTGGAGGAATCGGAAAACGCCTTCAGCGATTACGGCAAGCGTCAGCAACGGCTGATCTCGCTGATTCGTCAGAGTGAATCGAGCCGCAAGGCTGCCGACCTGGCTGAAATCCGCTACCGCGAAGGCACCACCGACTTCCTCGTGCTGCTCGACGCCCAGCGTGAACGGCTGAACGCCGAAGACAGTCAGGCCCAGGCCGAGGTTGATCTGTATCGCGGCATCGTCGCGATTTACAAAGCCTTGGGTGGTGGCTGGCAGCCAGAAACCGTCGCCAGCAAGTAAAAGTTTTCAAAGCGCTCCTTTGGTTGGCCGCAACCAACCAATTTTTTGCCCCGCGTATCATTCGGTCGCGGGGCTTTTTTGTGCCCGCCCCTATAGGAGCTGACGCAGGCTGCGATCTTTTGATCTTGAACATCAAAGTCAAAAGATCGCAGCCTGCGGCAGCTCCTACAGGCCAATTCGCAGCATGGGTTTGACTCATGGCCTTCTCTGACCGAAGCTTGCCCCTCTGCTAAAGAACACCCGTTCACGGAAATCGCATGCCTCAGTCCCGCCGCTACCTGCTCATCAGCCTTGGCCTCGTGCTGATCATCGTCGTTGCCTGGTTATCTCTGCGCTCCACCGCCCCGGTAGTGCCCGAGGCGATCAAGCGCGGCTACAGCGAAGCCCTGACGGCGGCCCGCTCCGGGCAGCCCGGGGCGGCACGGCAGTTGTACCAGCAATTGGGGCGCCCGGACTTGTCGGCCAAGCGCAGCGTCTGGCTGCTGGCCGAACTGCCCAACTATCCAAGCCCACAAGCGCTGAAGCTGGCCGACGCCCATCTGCAGAACGAAGCCCCCGAAGTCCGGCTGGCAGCGATTCAAAGTGTGGTCGGGCTGGTGCCTGGCGGGCAACGCAGCCTGCTGCTCGGGCCGATGCTCGACGATGACGACCAAAACGTACGGTTCGCCGCGATCAACGCCCTCCTCGGTCTGACGCCGGATGAACTGGGGCTGTATTTCGCCCCGCTGCAGCAGGCGATCGATGGCTGGGAACAAGCGCTCAAGGGACAGCCGGAAAGCGCCGCCACCTATGCGCAACTGGCACGCCTGTATCTGCACAACGCCGAACTCAAACAGGCCCAACAAGCGCTGGACAACACCCTGCGGCTGGAACCGGGCAACCTGCCGGCGCTGGTGATGCAAATCGATGTGCTCGACCGCCAGGGCCAGAGCGACGCCGCGCGCCAGTTGCTCGCCAAACAACTGCAGACCCAGCCGGATTCCGCCTATCTGCAACACGCCTTGGGCCTGTGGCTGTTGCACCACGGCCAGCGCGAATTCGCCCTGCTCGGCTTGTCCAAAGCCGTCGAACTGGAACCGGACAACAAGGATTACCGCTACGACCTCGCCACCACCCTGCATGCCGCCGAAGAACTGGAAGCGGCGCAAAAACAACTGCAGGAAGTCGTGCAGCGTCACCCAGCCGACCGCAAGGCGCGAGTGCTGCTGATCAATTACTGGAAGGAAAGCGGCCAGTTGCAGAACGTGCAGATTCTGCTCGCGCAACTGGAGCAGATGAACCCTGATGACCCGGCGTTACAGCAGGGACTCTGAGCCTTTACCCGCTGATTCAATGACATTTTGATATCGAAACATCGGAACCGTCATGACTGGCAGCGGTCAAGTAATCAGGTAGAGCACAACGGCTGGTAAAGCCTGCTGCCTCGATTCCCCTAGTCATGAGAGGGCATTCTTTGTCTACGTCCAACGAGTTGATCAGTGCAAAAGCCGCCACCGGCATCATTGGCCTGGATGACATCCTCGCCGGTGGTCTGTCCCGAGGGCATGTGTTTTTGCTCGAGGGTGAACCCGGTACAGGCAAAACCACCGTCGCGTTGCATTTCCTGTTGGCGGGCGCCCGTGCCGGCGAACGCTGTCTGTACATCACACTGTCGGAAACCGAGCGTGAACTGCGCCAGGGCGCAGCCTCTCACGGCTGGGAACTGAACGAGAACATAGAGATTTTCGAGCTGACACCGCCGGAAAGTCTGCTCAACGCCGAACATCAGCAAAGCCTGCTGTATTCCTCAGACCTTGAGCTCGGTGAAGCCACCAAGCAGATTTTCGAAGTGGTCGAGCGCTTCAAACCGACCCGCGTGGTGCTCGACAGCCTGTCGGAGATCCGCCTGCTGGCGCAAAGCTCGCTGCGTTACCGTCGGCAGATTCTGGCGATCAAACATTACTTCGTGCGTTACGACGCCACGGTCCTGCTGCTTGACGACCTGACCACCGAGTCCCTCGACAAGACCGTGCACAGCGTCGCCCACGGCGTCATCCGCCTCGAAGAGCTGACCCCCAATTACGGTGCCGAGCGCCGCCGCGTACGCATCATCAAGTACCGCGGGCAGAAGTACCGTGGCGGTTACCATGACTTCACCATCATGGGCGATGGGGTCCATGTATTTCCGCGCCTGGTCGCTGCCGAACACCGTGGCGACTATCCTCGCCTGCAATTGACCAGCGGCATCAAGGAAATGGACGCCCTGCTCGGTGGTGGCATCGAGACCGGTTCCAGCACATTGATCCTGGGCCCGGCCGGTACCGGCAAATCGCTGATTTCAATGATCTTCGCCGCCGCTGCCGTAGCACGCGGCGAAAAAGCGGCGCTGTTCATCTTTGATGAAGAGCTGGGTTTGCTCTTCGAGCGGATGAAAAATATCGGCATCGACCTCAAGGCCCTGCAAGCGACCGGCAACCTGCTGATCGATCAGGTGGACGCCGCCGAACTGTCCCCCGGCGAGTTCTCGCACCGGGTGCGTCGCTGCGTCGATGAGGGCAACATCAAGACCGTCGTGATCGACAGTATCAACGGCTATCAGGCCGCGATGCCCGAAGAAAACGCGCTGGTGCTGCACATGCACGAGTTGCTGCTGTATCTGAACCGCAAAGGTGCGGCGACATTCATGACGGTTGCCCAGCACGGTCTGGTCGGCGACATGCAGGCGCCGGTCGATATCACTTACCTGGCCGACACGGTGATCCTGCTGCGCTACTTCGAAGCCATCGGCAAAGTCCGCCGAGCCATTTCCATCATCAAGAAACGCACCGGCAACCACGAGTCGACCATCCGTGAATACCGCATTTCAAGCCAGGGCATGACCATTGGCGAACCGCTGGAAGCATTCCAGGGTGTGTTGCGGGGCGTACCGACTTACCTTGGCGCCAGCAATCCGCTGTTGCGGGAAGAAGCCTTGTGACAGCCTCCGTTTCACTGCCGGAACGGGCGCTGATTCTCGCGCCCATGGGCCGCGACAGCCAAGTGGCGCTGATGATCCTCAATGAGGCGGGTTACGGTGGGGTCATCACCCCGGATCTGGGCGCATTGTGCACAGAACTGGAACCTGGCGCCGGGCTCTTGTTGATTGCTACCGAAGCGTTGCGCGGCCCGGAACTGGAAACGCTTCTGCATTTTCTGGAGCAGCAACCGGCCTGGTCGGATCTGCCGATCGTCTTGCTGACGCACCACGGCGGCCCCGAACAAGGCCCCTCCTCACGCCTGAGTGAATTATTGGGCAACGTGACCTTTCTCGAGCGTCCGTTTCATCCGGCGACCCTGGTCAGTCTGGTGTCCACCGCCCTGCGCGGGCGACGACGACAGTACGAAGCCCGTGATCGCCTGATCGATCTGAGTGAAAGTGAACGGCGCCTGCAATCAACCCTTGAAACCCTCGAGCAGCAAGTCGAGGAACGCACCGCGCAGCTTCGCCACAACGAGGAAGCCTTGCGTCAGTCGCAGAAAATGGAAGCGGTCGGTCAGCTTACCGGCGGTATTGCTCACGACTTCAACAACATGCTCACCGGGATCATCGGCAGCCTTGAATTACTGCGCCGACGACTGGCTCGCGGGCGCCTTGATGACCTCGACAGCCTGATCGATCTGGGTGTCACCTCAGCCAACCGCGCCGCCGGCCTGACCCACCGTTTGCTGGCATTTTCCCGCCGGCAATCGCTGGACTCCAAAGCCGTGCAGATGAATACCCTGGTGCTGTCGATGGGCGAGTTGCTGCAACGCAGCCTCAACGAAAGCATTCAGCTCGACATGCGCCTGAACGACGATTTGTGGGTCGCTGAAGCCGACCCCAATCAACTGGAAAGCGCCCTGCTCAACCTGGTGCTCAACGCCCGGGATGCGATGCCCGAGGGTGGCAAACTGGTGGTCGAAACCAGCAATCAGATCCTTAAACAGGAATTCACCGAGGCCTACACCAACCTCGAACCTGGCGAGTACGTCATGCTCAGCGTCACCGACAACGGCAGCGGCATGCCACAGAGCGTGATCAACCGCGCGTTCGATCCATTCTTCACCACCAAGCCCATCGGCCAGGGCACCGGTTTAGGCTTGTCGATGATCTATGGCTTCAGCAAACAGTCCCGTGGTCACGTCTCAATCGACAGCGAAATCGATCAGGGCACCACGGTCAAACTGTACCTGCCGCGCTTCCGCGGCGAGGAACTGGAGCATCCGGTGTCCGCTATTCAACAGGCTCCGGAGGCGCTGGACGGCGAGACGGTGTTGATCGTCGAAGACGACCCTGCCGTGCGCGTGCTGGTCAGCGCAGTGCTCAGTGAGTTGGGTTATGCGTTTGTCGAAGCCGGCGATGCCGACGGCGCGGTACCGATCCTCAACTCGACGCAGCGCATTGATCTGTTGATCAGTGACGTCGGCCTGCCGGGCATGAACGGCCGGCAACTGGCGGAAATCGGTCGGCAGTACCGGCCGGGGCTGAAGGTGCTGTTCATTACCGGTTATGCCGAGCACGCCGCTGTGCGCGGCGGGTTCCTCGACCCGGGCATGCAGATGATCACCAAGCCGTTCACCTTTGATCTGCTGACCGCCAAGGTCCGCGAGATGATCAAGAACTGATCCCAAAAACACCTGTAGGAGCTGCCGCAGGCTGCGATCTTTTGATCTTGTTTTTTAAAATCAATAGATCGCAGCCTGCGGCAGCTCCTACAGGGGCATTTCAGTATTTTTTGATCAGGCCAGCAGTTCCTGAATCTTTTCCTGCAACACGTCCAGATCGAACGGTTTTTCCAGGATCGGCGCCTTGCTGGTGATCGGGCTGCCGGTCTCGCGGATTTCCTGCGGGTAGCCGCTGATGAAGATTACTTTCAGGTCCGGACGCAGCTTGACTGCCGGCTCGGCGATTTGCACGCCGGAGATCCCGCCCGGCAGGCGGAAGTCAGTGATCAGCATGTCCAGATGCGGTTTGCTCGCGAGAATCTCGAACGCCTGCTCGCCGTTTTCGGCCTGCAACACGCGGTAACCCTGCCCCGACAGATAGTCTGTCAGCACCATCAAGATAACCGGTTCGTCCTCGACGACGAGTACTACATCTTGTGCATCTACGCTCATGGGAAGCCTTTGTTCGGTCAATAGCTGCTGATACGACCGTGCGGTCACTCAGAGGTTGCGTCGGATATGCCGTTTTCCTGGATTGGCAGACAAACGCGAAACAGGGCGCCCTCGTTGATTTGACTCTCGACGACGATGGAACCGCCATGGGCGGCGACGATCTGCTCGGAAATGAACAGACCCAGCCCGAGACCAGCCACTACCGTCTTGGCGGAAACCCGTTCGAACTGTTGAAAAATACGCTTCTGATTCTCTTCACTGATGCCGATGCCCCGGTCTTGAACCTCGACCCGCGCCTCATCACCTTCACGGTACACCCGCACCTGGATCGGGCTGCGACCACCGTAGCGCAGAGCATTGGTCAGCAGGTTGGACACCACCTGCTCAATGCGGAACTCGTCCCAATAACCTTCCACCGGCCCGGACGCAGTGAACGACACTTCGGTCTCGGCGGCCTCTATCTGCTGGGCAAAATTCTGCAGCAGGTTGCTCACCAGTTGCACCAGATCGAAACGCTCCGGACGGATCGACAACTTGCCGGTACGAATCCGCGAGACGTCGAGCATGTCTTCGATCAGGCGGATCAGGCTTTTGATCTGGCGCTCGTCGCGATCGACCATCGCGTGCATCTTGTCGAGGGTGAACGCGGCGGCGTTGTCCCGGGCCAGGTGCATCTTGCGCAATTGGGTTTCGAGTATCAGGCCATTGAGCGGCGTGCGTACCTCGTGAGCGACGATTGACATGAAGTCATCGCGCATACGCACCGCCTGCTCCAGTTCCAACTGGGTGCTCTGCAGTTGTTGCAGCAGCGCTTCCTGCTCGCGGCGCGCCTGCTCCAGGGCTTCGACCTGTTGCTTCATGGCCTTGCTCTGGCGGTACAGGTCGACGAACACGTTGACCTTGCTCTTCACCGCGTGAATGTCCAGCGGCTTGTGCAGGAAGTCCACCGCCCCGCTCTCGTAGCCCTTGAACGCGTAATTGAGTTCACGGCCGGCGGCGCTGACGAAAATGATCGGGATATTTTTGGTTTTCTCGGTGCCGCGCATCAACTCGGCGAGTTCAAAGCCGTTCATGCCCGGCATCTGTACATCGAGGATGGCCATGGCGAACTCGTGTTGCAGCAGCAGCGAAAGTGCTTCGTCCGCCGACAGCGCCTTGTACACCGTGCGGTCCTCGCGCTTGATCAGCGCTTCGAGGGCCAGCAGGTTCTCCGGCAGATCGTCGACGATCAGCAATTTGGCCTGGATATTACTCAGCATGCGATTCGTTCCAGCTCGACAAGCAGACGGCCGATGCCGTGAATGGGTAGGACATGGTCAGGCTGCTGAATCTTCAGCGCAGCCAGAGGCATGGTGGCGACCTGCGCGTCCTGCGGGTCTTGAACAATGGTCAGTCCACCGCGCCGTTTGACTTGCGCCAGACCGCGAGCACCATCGTGATTGGCACCGGTCAGCAACACGGCAGCCAAGGTTGCGCCGTAAGCATCAGCGGCGGATTCAAACAGGTAATCAATGGCTGGCCGGGAATGGTGCACGCGGTCTTCAAGACTCAGCGACAGACTGCGATCCTGCTCAACCGACAGGTGGTAACCGGGTGTCGCGAAGTAAACCGTACCGGGAGCGATGTCCTGTTTGTCGGTCGCCTCTTCCACCGGCAGCATCAGCCGTCGGGCGAATACTTCGGCCAACTGGCTGCGGCGCTCTTCCGGCAGGTGCAACACGACGATGATTGGCAGCACATAGCCTTGGCGCAGCGGCACGAGCAGGGTCAGCAGGGCCTCGACCCCACCAGCCGAAGCGCCGACCACGATGGCCTCGACACGAGGCAAATCCAAGGCGTCGTTCATAATTTGCGGTAGATCCGTTCTTGTTTGACCAGCGGCTCGAACTGATTCGAGTAGCCGGAAAAATCCAGCGTTTCCTTGCTGCCCAGCACCAGAAAGCCACGGTGGCACAGCGATTCATGAAACAGACCGAAGGCACGGTCCTGAAGTTTCTTGTTGAAGTAAATCAGTACGTTGCGGCAGGAAATCAATTGAGTTTCGGAGAACACACTGTCGGTCGCCAGGCTGTGATCGGCAAAGGTCACGTTCTCGCACAGGCTCTTGTCGAAAATCGCGTAGCCGTAGGCGGCGGTGTAGTAATCGGCGAAGGAGCGCTGGCCGCCGGCCTGCTGATAATTGGCGGTGTAGGCGCGCACGTTCTCCATCGAGAAAATCCCCTGCTTGGCCTTGTCCAGCGAGCGCGGGTTGATGTCGGTGGCGTAGATGATCGTACGCTCGAGCAGGCCTTCCTCGCGCAGCAGAATCGCCATCGAATAGACCTCCTCACCGGTGCTGCACCCGGCAATCCAGATCTTCAGCGACGGGTAGGTACGCAACAGCGGCACCACTTCCTGGCGAATCGCCAGAAAGTGCGACGGATCGCGAAACATCTCGCTGACCGGAATCGTCAGCAACTGCAGCAGCTGCATGAACGCGGTCGGATCGTGCAGCACTTTCTCCTGCAACGCCGAGATCGTCGCGCACTCGAACTGGCTCAAGGCGTGCTGCACCCGGCGCTTGATCGAAGCGCCCGAGTAATCACGAAAATCGTAGCTGTACTTGAGGTAGATCGCCTCAATCAACAAGCGTAATTCGATTTCGCTGTTGCGCTCCACGGAGTGACTGCTGTCCACTAAATGCGTTCCATCTTCGGTAACCACACGCGAATCAACGAGAACAGGCGATCCAGGTCGATGGGCTTGGCCAGGTAATCGTTGGCGCCCGCCTGCAGGCAGCGCTCCTGATCGTCTTTCATGGCCTTGGCCGTCACCGCGATGATCGGCAGTTTGCGCCAGCGCGGATCCTTGCGGATTTCAATGGTGGCTTCAAAGCCGTCCATCTCCGGCATCATCACGTCCATCAACACCAGATCGATGTCCTCGACTTCATTCAACTTATCAATCGCTTCGCGACCATTACGGCCGATCACCACGACTGCACCTTTGTGTTCCAGCGCACTGGTCAGGGCGAAGATGTTGCGTACGTCGTCGTCCACCAGCAACACCTTGCGGCCTTCGAAGACCTTGTCGCGGCTGCGGGCGGTCTTGAGCATCTTCTGCCGTTCATGGGACAACTGCGATTCGACTTTGTGCAGAAAGAGTGTGACCTCATCCAGCAGGCGTTCCGGCGAGCGCGCGCCCTTGATGATGATCGAACGCGAATACTTGCGCAGCTCGGCTTCTTCATCGCGGGTCAGATTGCGCCCGGTGTAGACGATCACTGGCGGGAACGAGCAGATGTCCTCGGTGGACATGCGCTTGAGCAGATCGTTGCCGAGCATGTCCGGCAACTTCAGGTCGATCACCATGCAGTCGTAGATCGTGGTACGCAGTTTCTCCAGCGCATCCTGCGCCAGGCCGACGGCCGTGATCTCGATGTCATCATCACCGATCAGGCGGGCAATGCTTTCGCGCTGCAGATCGTCATCTTCGACCAGCAGCACGCGTTTGACTTTCTGGGTCAGCTTGGCTTCGAGACGGGCGAACACGTCCTTGAGCTCTTCACGGGTGGTCGGCTTGACCGCATAACCGATCGCGCCCATGTGCATCGCCGCTTCAACGCGGTCCTCGACCGAGATCACATGCACCGGGATGTGCCGGGTTTCGGCATGTTCTTTCAGGCGTTGCAGCACCGTCAGCCCGGAATGGTCCGGCAGACGCATGTCGAGCAGGATCGCATCCGGTACGAATTCGCGAGCCAGGTCGTAACCTTCGTCGGCACCGTGAGCCACCAGGCACTGGTAACCCAGTTCGTGGGCCAGATCGTAAAGAATGTGGGCGAAATTCGGCTCGTCTTCGACCACCAGAATGCAGCGGGTGGCGAACGGTGCCTTGCCACGGTCATCGGCAAAGCGCGGGATGTGCACCGGGGCCATGGGCGATACCGCAATCGACGGCGGCGCCACCGGGGCCGGGCTCGATACCGGCGGCGGCGTAAAGGACAACGGCGCGGTCGGTGTGTCGCCCGGCTCGCTGTATTGCTGTGGCAACACCAGGGTGAACACACTGCCCTGCCCCGGCGCGCTGCTGACGCTGATCGAGCCGCCGAGCAAGGCCGCCAGATCCCGCGAAATCGACAGACCAAGGCCAGTGCCACCGTACTTGCGGTTGGTGGTGCCGTCAGCCTGGCGGAACGCTTCGAAGATGCTTTCCTGCTGATCCGCAGCGATACCGATCCCCGAATCGCGCACAATGAAGGCAATGCGCTCGTCTGGCTGGCCGGCGATGGTCAGGCTGACCGCGCCGTGTTCGGTGAACTTCACGGCGTTGGACAGCAGATTCTTGATCACCTGCTCCAGGCGCTGGCGGTCGGTGTACAGCATGATCGGCGCATCCGGCTGCAACTCGACGCTGAAGGTCAATTGCTTGTCCGCCGCCAGCGGCTCGAACACGCTGCGCAGGCCGTCGGCCAGCCGCGCGACACTGGTATTTTCCGGGATCACTTCCAGCTTGCCGGCCTCGACCTTGGAAATGTCGAGAATGTCGTTGATCAGGTTCAGCAAATCGTTGCCGGCGGAATAGATCGACTCGGCGAACTTGACCTGCTCGGCCGTCAGGTTGTCCTGCGGGTTCTCGGCCAGCAGCTTGGCGAGGATCAGCGAACTGTTCAGCGGCGTGCGCAGTTCGTGGGACATGTTGGCGAGGAATTCGGACTTGTACTTGCTCGAGCGCTGTAGCTCCTCGGCGCGCTCTTCAAGCTGCACCTGAGCCTGATTGAGCTCGGTGTTCTTCTGGTCCATGGCGTCGCGCTGCTCGGCCAGGGTTTGCGCCTGTTCGGCCAACTGCTCATTGGTCTGTTCGAGCTCGACTTGCTGGGTTTCCAGATGCGCCTGGGATTCCTTGAGAATCCGCGACTGTTCTTCCAGCTCTTCGTTGGCGGTTTTCAGCTCTTCCTGCTGCACTTGCAACTCTTCGTTGAGCTGCTGGGTTTCGGCCAGCACTTCCTGCAGACGCTGGCGATAACGCGCCGCTTCGATCGAGGTGCCGATGTTGCCGGCAATCAGTTCCAGCAAATCGATATCGCGGTCGGTGAGCGGACGCAAGAAGCCCAGCTCGATCACGCCGTTGACCCGGTCGTCATCACTGGTCGGCACCACCAGCACACTGCGCGGCAGGCCCGCGCCCAGGCCGGAGCTGACCTTGAAGTAGTCGGCCGGAACCGAATCCAGCCGAATCAGTTGCCCCTGCTGGGCCACCTGGCCGACGATGCCTTCGCCGCTGTAGATCTGCTGATCCTTTTCTTCCTGCTCGCGGGAGAACCCGTAGGACGCCACGCGCTTGAGGCCGCCGTGTTCTTCACGCACGTACAGCGCCGCCACCGCCGTGCCGAGGTATTGCGCGCAGAACTGCAGAATATTGCGCCCCAGCAGGTTCAGCGTCAGTTGTCCCAGCACCTGCTCCGCCAGCTCGGTCTGGCCGCTGCGCATCCATGCCTGGCGTTCCAGCCGCTCGGCGCTGGCCTGTTGCGCGGCGAGAGTGGCGCTGTAGCTGTCAGACAGACGAACCAGATCACGGCGACCGACATACGCCAGCAAACCGCTGATCCCGGCGATAAACAGCAGGTACAGGGTGATGCTCCAGATTGTGGTGCGCCGCACCTCTTCGTTGCGCGTGGTGCGCAACTGCTGCTCCATGTCGATCACGTCTTCGAATTGCTTGCGGATCTCGTCGGTCAAGCGCTTGCCGCGCCCGGCCTTGACCGCGCCCCGGTAATCACCGCTGGAGCGCTGCAGATCGATCATCGATTGTGCGTAGTTGGCCCACTCGGTCTGCAGCGCCTGCAAACGACGCAGACGATCGGTCTGCACCGGGTTGTCGGCGGTCAGTTCGAGCAAGGTGTTGAGGGCCACGTTGATCCGCGGCTTGGCGGTCTCGTACGGGTCGAGGAAATGCTCATCGCCACTGAGCAGGAAGCCGCGCATGCCGGTTTCCAGATCAACCGTGAGTTTCACCGCTTCGTTGGCGTTATTGATGACGCGATCGGTGTGCTCCACCCACTGGATCACCGACAGCAGATAAGTAATCAGGGATACAAAGAACACGGCGCTGAGTGCGCCAACGCCCAGCGGCAATCCGATGTTGCGCGTCAGGAGTTTGCGAAACCGTGTTTCATCAATCGAAGACGGAGTGGGCATGGGGCGGCCTTGTCGAACTGTCGAAACCCGGGAGTTTGCCCCAAAACCGTCGTATGGATCCATTTTTCTGACTGCTTTGGCAGCAATTTCCTACATTTTCCTGCGCTTACCGAGCACCAACCGTTATCCTTGCGCCGCGAAGAGCAGCTAATCTTTTTTCCGTTGAATCGGGAACTTGTGGCCATGCGCCACTTACTCATGCAAGAGCCCGGCATTTTCGACCGGCCGCCATTCCGATTTCCTTTTTTGAGAGCCCCAATATGTCCACCCCAGCGCCCACCATCCTTGTAGTAGAAGACGACGACATCGTACGCATGCTCATCGTCGATGTGCTGGAGGAACTGGAGTTCAGTGTGCTGGAGGCGGACGACGGTGAGTCTGCGCTGAATATTCTCGGGGATCAGAGCAAGGGTATCGACTTGATGATGACCGATTACGGCCTGCCGGGCATGACAGGCAGTGAACTGGCCGGCAAGGCACGTGAACTCCGCGCCACCCTGCCCGTCCTGTTCGCCAGCGGTTACGCCGAAAACATCGACGTACCTGCCGGCATGCACGTAATTGGCAAACCGTTCTCCATCGATCAATTGCGTGACAAGGTCAAGGGCATCCTGGGCCAGTGATTGGCCTTGATCCGGCAGCGGCTGCAGATGTGGTCTAATTGCGCGCCATTTTTAGCCGCCTGCCTGCAAGGAACACTTGTCAATGACTGCATCTCCCGCCACGAAAGTTCTGGTCATCGGTTACGTCTGGCCCGAACCGCGCTCTTCGGCAGCCAGCGGGCACGTGATGCAGATCCTCGATACATTCCTGCAGCAAGGCTGGGACATCACCTTCAGCAGCCCGGCCGGCCCGGGCGAGCACAAGGCTGACCTGACCGCGCTGGGCATCCGTGAGGTGCCGATCGAACTCAACAACAGCAGCTTCGATGTTTTCATCCGTAAACTGGCCCCGGATATCGTGCTGTTCGACCAATTCATGATGGAAGAGCAGTTCGGCTGGCGCGTCGAAAAGCAATGCCCGAATGCCTTGCGGGTGCTGGAGACTTCCGACCTGCAGAGCCTGCGCCACGCCCGCCACCAACGGCTCAAGGAGCATTTGAAAGACGACCCGGACAATCAGGACTTCAGCGCTCTGTTCGCGCCGGCGCTGCGCGAGGAGTTCGAGTTGATGGCCGATACGGACCTGGCCAAACGGGAAATCGCCGCGTTGTACCGCTGCGATCTGAATCTGATGATTTCCGAAGTGGAAATCCAGTTGCTGGTCGAACAGTTTCAAGTCCCTGGCGACCTGCTGCACTGGTGCCCGCTGATGCTCGAACCGCCGCGCGGTTCGTTCATTCCCTTTGAAGAGCGCGCGCACTTTCTGAGTATTGGCAACTTCCGTCACGCGCCCAACTGGGACGCCGTGCTGTGGATGAAGACCGCCGTCTGGCCGCTGATCCGCCAGCAATTGCCCAGTGCCCAACTGCATATCTACGGTGCCTATACGCCGCCCAAGGCCACAGCCCTGCACAATGCGGCGCAGGGGTTTCATGTGATGAACTGGGCAGAAGATGCACTGCAAGTGATGGCGCAAGCGCGGGTTTGCCTGGCGCCTTTGCGCTTTGGCGCCGGGATCAAGGGCAAGCTCGTCGATGCGATGCTCTGCGGTACGCCCAATGTCACCACGCCCATCGGTGCCGAAGGCATGGGCGGTGCGCTGTCATGGCCGGGTGAAGTAGCGCTGTCGGCACAGGCCCTGGCCGATGCCGCGGTCGCCCTGCACGAAGACCAACACCGCTGGACCGCCGCACAACAGGCCGGCGTCGCATTGTTGGACGCGCGTTATCGGCAGACTGATCATGGCCCTGCGCTGATCGCTCGCTTGCACTATTGCCGCGACAACTTGTCGGCATTAAGGCGCGCCAACTTTACTGGCAGCATGCTGCGTCACCACTTGCACAAAAGTACCCAATACATGGCGCAGTGGATCGAAGCCAAAAATCAGAAAAGTTGATAAGCCAAAATCGCGAAAACCCAGTACCAACACTTTGCAAAGAGTGCTGACTTGTACTTTTTCCGACTGCATCAAAGAATAACTTCCGAACTGACCGAGTAATGTGACTGGTCGGAATAAAACTTTATCTGCAACGGAATGCATCATGAGCAACTACCCTTTAAAAAACTGGATAGCGTCCGCACCCGGTATCGACCAACTGACGCTGGGTGAAGTGGTCTGGCCTGGAGCCCATAACGCCGGGCTGGATTACGACTTTTCGTACCCGGCGTATGTGCAGCCGGCGAAAAACTGGTTTGTCTGCCAGGATGGCCCGTTCATTCAGCAACTTAATGAAGGCGTGCGCGTTTTCGACGTGCGTCTGCATGCCGATGAACACTGGCTGGGCATCAAGAAGTTCCATACGTTTCATGGCATGAAACTGTTCCGGGGGCGTGCCTTGAGCGAACTTGTAAAAAGTCTCAAGGTCTTCCTGACTGACAACCCGAACGAGTTCATCGTATTGGACATACATGAACTCAAGGCCATCAATAATCAACCATTCGATTACAAGGGCTTGCACGAAGTCATCACCACGGAGCTGGGTTCGCGGCTTATTCCCAGAAACAACAGCCAGCTGACCATTGAACAACTTAAAAAGATCAGTCCGATACAACGAGTGGTGTTGGCAAGCGACTCGCATCCGGATTTCAGGTCGCCCCTGTACTGGCCGCAAATCCGTCATGAGTGGAGCGGTTCAGATATCACCTCTGCCGAGCAACTCAAGCAACACATCACACGAACACTGGCCAATCCGCCGCCGTCCGGCAGCCTCTGGTCATTATCGGCCACCAGCTATGGCGAACTGGCCGGCGTAAAGCGGATCACCCGCGAACTCAATCAATGGTTTGGCCCGGACTCGGGCTGGGCGCCAAAGTGCAGCATTATCAATGCCGATTTCGTCGGTGCCACGCGGCTCGCGGAATATTGCCAGCAGATCAACCATGCCAAAGGCCTGGTCAAGGCTCGGGGCTGAGGTGCTGGCACTGTCCGTGACGCGCGTGCATGATGAGCATCCGGACATAACAACAGAACGTATCGGACATGACTCGGGCAACCAGAATCACTGATCCCTCCTACGAGCTGATGGACGATCACAACGGGTTGTCCATCATCTACCGTCAGCATGGTTTTCCCTGCCCTTTAGTGCGTTGGCATTTTCACAAGGAATACGAACTGCACCTGATCGTCGCCAGTTCCGGCAAGGTCTTCATCGGCGACTACATCGGCAACTTTTATCCGCAAACGCTGTTCCTTACCGGGCCCAATCTGCCGCACAACTGGATCAGCCAGGTGGCCGAAGACGAAGTGGTGGAAAAGCGCGACATGCTGGTGAACTTCACCGATGAGTTGTTCGACAGCGGGCACCAGGTATTTGCCGAACTCAAGACTCTGGCGCCGCTGCTGGAGCGCGCGCAATACGGCATCGAGTTTCGCGACAAAGACACGATCCGCCAGGCCATGACGCTGATGCAGCGAATTGCCGATACGCGCGGTATCACTCGTCTGGGGCATTTTTTCATTCTGATGGAGTTGCTGGCGGCGACAGACGACTATCAGTTGCTGTCCGGCGCCACCAACACGCAACTGGCCGACGAGCACAATATCGACCGCACCAACCGCGCCGTCGATTTCATCTTCGACCATTACGCCCGGGAGCTGACGCTGGAAGAAGTCGCCGAGCATCTGGGGATGAAGCCGACCTACTTCAGTCGCGTATTCAAACAGGCCACCGGGCGCAACTTCATCGAGTTCGTCAATCGCCTGCGCATCAGCAAATCCTGCGAACTGCTGGCCGACGGCGACAAGCCAGTGACCGAGGTGTGTTTCGAGTCGGGGTTCAACAATATTTCCAACTTCAATCGGCGCTTCCAGCAACTCAAGGGCATGACGCCTTCACACTATCGACGCCTCGCGGTGCAGCGCCTGACGGAACAGAATCACGCATAACAGCCACATCAAAAGATCGCAGCCTGCGGCAGCTCCTACACCGATCCCTGTAGGAGCTGCCGCAGGCTGCGATCTTTTTTGCCAGTGCAAAAAAGTATCGGTTCAAGTGCGATGGATGATTTGTCAGTCCGTCGATAGAGGGCTGTAATCAGCACACATTCTTCCTGCACAGGAAGACACAAAAACAATAACTGTCCTTCTGCTTCCCAACGGACGTAGAAAAGGAGTGCACGATGCAACCCACTGCAAAAGCTCTGCTTGCCCTCACTTGCATGACCCTCAGCAGCGTCAGCCTTGGCGCCCAGACCCTGACCATCGCCACCGTCAACAACAGCGACATGATCCGCATGCAAAAACTCTCGAAAACCTTCGAGGCCGAGCATCCGGAGATCAAGCTCAATTGGGTGGTGCTGGAAGAAAACGTGTTGCGCCAACGCCTGACCACCGACATCGCCACCCAGGGCGGGCAGTTCGATGTGTTGACCATTGGCATGTACGAAGCCGCACTCTGGGGCGCCAAAGGCTGGCTGGAACCGATGAAGGACCTGCCGGCCAGTTACGCCCTCGACGACGTGTTCCCGTCAGTGCGCGAAGGGCTCTCGGTCAAGGGCTCGCTGTACGCTTTGCCGTTCTACGCCGAAAGCTCGATCACCTACTACCGCACCGACCTGTTCAAGGACGCCGGTCTGACCATGCCCGAGCGTCCGACCTGGGAACAGATCGCCGGCTTCGCCGAAAAACTCACCAACAAGGACAAAGAGCAATACGGCATCTGCTTGCGCGGCAAGGCCGGCTGGGGCGAGAACATGGCGCTGATCACTACCGTCGCCAATGCCTACGGTGCGCGCTGGTTCGATGAGAAATGGCAGCCGGAATTCAATGGACCGGAGTGGAAAAACGCGCTGAACTTCTACGTCGACACCATGAAGAAATCCGGCCCGCCGGGCGCTTCCAGCAACGGTTTCAACGAGAACCTCGCGCTGTTCAACAGTGGCAAGTGCGCGATGTGGGTGGATGCGTCTGTCGCCGGTTCGTTCGTCACCGACAAGACCCAGAGCAAGGTCGCCGATCACGTCGGCTTCACCTTCGCCCCGCATCAGGTCACTGACAAAGGTTCGGCGTGGCTGTATTCGTGGGCACTGGCGATTCCGACCAGCTCCAAGGCCAAGGACGCCGCCAAGGCCTTCAGTGCGTGGGCGACCTCCAAGGAATACGGCGAGCTGGTGGCCAAGACCGACGGCATCGCCAACGTACCACCGGGCACCCGCGCCTCGACCTACAGCGATGCTTACATGAGCGCGGCGCCGTTCGCCAAGGTCACGCTGGAATCGTTGAAAGCGGCAGATCCGAGCAAACCGACGCTGAAACCGGTGCCGTATATCGGCATTCAGCTGGTGACCATTCCTGAATTCCAGGGCGTGGGCACCCAGGTCGGCAAGCTGTTCTCGGCGGCGCTGATCGGCCAGACCACGGTGGATCAGGCCTTGGCCGCCGCGCAGCAAACCACCGAACGCGAGATGAAGCGCGCGGGTTATCCCAAGTAACCACTACTTGACCTGTGGGAGCTGGCTTGCCAGCGATGGCGATTGAGCAGCCAACATCAATGTCGGATGTGCCTGCCTCATCGCTGGCAAGCCAGCTCCCACAGGATTCGCGTCGATGTCAGGACGGTTGTCTTTCCTGAACATGTATCTGCACCCAAACGGTTGTGATCACCATGAATACTTCAACTGCCAAAGCCCACCTCGACCTGGCGCAACCCCAGCGCAAAGTCCGCGTACGCAATCCCGGCTGGTTTCTGGTCAGCCCTTCGGTGGCCCTGTTGCTGCTGTGGATGATCGTGCCGTTGGGCATGACCCTCTACTTCTCGATGATTCGCTACAACCTGCTCGATCCGGGGGTGAACGAATTCGTCGGGCTGGAGAACTTCACCTACTTCCTGACCGACTCCGGTTTCCTGCCCGGCGCCACCAATACCCTGTTGCTGGTGGGCAGCGTGCTGCTGATCAGCGTGGTGTTCGGCGTGTTGATCAGCGCTTTGCTCGAGGCCAGCGAGTTTCTCGGTCGCGGCATCGTGCGGGTGATGCTGATCTCGCCGTTCTTCATCATGCCCACGGTCGGCGCGCTGATCTGGAAAAACCTGATTTTCCATCCGGTCTCGGGGATTCTCGCTTACGTCTGGCGGCTGTTCGGCGCCGAGCCGGTGGACTGGCTGGCGCACTACCCGCTGCTGTCAATCATCATCATTGTTTCGTGGCAATGGCTGCCCTTCGCGATCCTGATCCTGATGACCGCCATGCAGTCCCTCGACCAGGAACAGAAGGAGGCCGCGCGTCTGGATGGCGCCGGCCCCGTCGCGATCTTCTGGCACCTGACCCTGCCGCACCTGGCGCGGCCGATTGCCGTGGTGGTGATGATCGAAACGATCTTCCTGCTGTCGGTGTTCGCCGAGATTTTCACCACCACCAACGGCGGCCCCGGCTACGCCTCGACCAACCTCGCCTACCTGATCTACAACCAGGCGCTGGTGCAGTTCGACGTCGGCATGGCCTCGGCCGGCGGCTTGATTGCCGTGGTCATCGCCAACATCGCCGCGATCATTCTGGTGCGGATGATCGGCAAAAACCTGACTGACAAAGCCTGAGGCCTGCCATGACCCTTCAACAATCCCGCCGGCTGCAAAGCCTGCTGCTCGGCACCCTGGCCTGGGCCATCGCGATCGTGATTTTCTTCCCGATCTTCTGGATGGTGATGACCAGTTTCAAGACCGAAATCGACGCGTTCGCCACGCCGCCGCAATTCATCTTCACGCCGACGCTGGAGAACTACCTGCACATCAACGAGCGCAGCGACTACTTCAGTTTTGCCTGGAACTCGGTGGTGATCTCGTTCAGTGCCACGGCGCTGTGCCTGCTGATCGCGGTGCCGGCTGCCTACTCGATGGCGTTCTACGAAACCCAGCGCACCAAAGGCACGCTGCTGTGGATGCTCTCGACCAAGATGCTGCCGCCGGTGGGTGTGCTGATGCCGATCTACCTGCTGGCCAAGAGTTTCGGCCTGCTTGATACGCGCATCGCGCTGATCGTGATCTACACGCTGATCAACCTGCCGATCGTGGTCTGGATGGTTTACACCTACTTCAAGGACATCCCCAAAGACATCCTCGAAGCCGCCCGCCTTGACGGCGCCACGCTGTGGCAGGAGATGGTCCGCGTGCTGCTGCCGATCGCCAAGGGCGGCCTCGCGTCCACCGTGCTGCTGTCGCTGATCCTGTGCTGGAACGAGGCCTTCTGGTCGCTGAACCTGACCTCGTCGAAAGCCGCGCCACTGACCGCATTGATCGCCTCGTACTCCAGCCCCGAAGGCTTGTTCTGGGCCAAGTTGTCAGCGGTCTCGACCCTGGCCTGTGCGCCGATCCTGATCTTCGGCTGGATCAGCCAGAAGCAACTGGTGCGCGGCCTCTCATTCGGTGCCGTGAAATGAAGATTTAAAAGCAAAAGATCGCAGCCTGCGGCAGCTCCTACAGGGGCACTGTGTAGGAGCTGCCGCAGGCTGCGATCTTTTGATCTTAAAAAAAACAACAATGCGGAGGCCCATCACCATGGCCAACCTGAAAATCAAGAATCTGCAAAAAGGCTTCGAAGGTTTCTCCATCATCAAGGGTATCGACCTTGAGGTGAACGACAAGGAATTCGTGGTCTTCGTCGGCCCGTCCGGCTGCGGCAAATCCACCCTGCTGCGGCTGATCGCCGGGCTGGAAGAAGTCAGCGGCGGCACCATCGAACTCGATGGCCGCGACATCACCGAAGTCAGTCCGGCCAAGCGCGATCTGGCGATGGTGTTCCAGACCTACGCACTGTACCCGCACATGACCGTGAAAAAGAACATGTCGTTCGCCCTCGATCTGGCCGGTGTGCCAAAAGCCGAAGTCGAGAAAAAAGTCGGCGAAGCGGCGCGCATTCTCGAGCTCGGACCGATGCTCGAGCGCAAGCCGAAACAGCTCTCCGGCGGCCAACGGCAACGGGTCGCCATCGGCCGCGCCATCGTGCGCAATCCGAAGATCTTTCTGTTCGACGAACCGCTGTCCAACCTCGACGCCGCCCTGCGCGTGCAGATGCGTCTGGAGCTGCTGCGTCTGCACAAGGACCTGCAGGCGACCATGATCTACGTGACCCACGATCAGGTCGAAGCGATGACCATGGCCGACAAGGTGGTGGTGCTCAATGGCGGCAAGATCGAGCAGGTCGGCTCGCCGCTGGACCTCTATCACAACCCGGCCAACGTGTTCGTCGCCGGGTTCCTCGGCACGCCGAAAATGGGCTTCCTCAAGGGCAAGATCGCCCGCATCGACGGCCAGAGCTGCGAAGTCTCGCTGGACGCCGGTACACGCATCACCCTGCCGTTCAACGCCGCCAATCTGAGCGTCGGCAGCGCCGTGACCCTGGGCATTCGCCCGGAACATCTGGAGCTGGCGCAACCGGGCGACTGCACCCTGCAAGTCACCGCCGACGTCAGCGAACGCCTGGGCAGCGACACCTTCTGCCACGTCACCACCAACGCCGGCGAAGCCCTGACGATGCGTGTGCGCGGTGACTTGGCGAGCCGCTACGGCGAGCAACTGAACCTGCACCTGGACGCCAGCCATTGCCACCTGTTCGACGCCAATGGCGTGGCGCTGACCCGCCCGCTGCGCGCCGCGGCTTGAACCTCGAGACTTGTCCGATGAAACTCAATAAGCAAAATCTGCAGCGCCTCGCCCCCGAGGTGCAACTGCCGGCCTACAGCCTCAGCGACACCCGCCAGGGCATCGCGCACATTGGCGTCGGCGGCTTCCATCGCGCGCATCAGGCGTATTACACCGATGCACTGATGAATACCGGTCAGGCGCTGGAGTGGGCAATCTGCGGCGTCGGCCTGCGCACAGAAGACCGCCGTGCCCGCGACGATCTCAAAGAGCAGGATTACCTGTTCACCCTGTTCGAACTCGGCGACAGCGACGACACCGAAGTGCGGGTGATCGGTGCGATTCGCGACATGCTTCTGGCCGAAGACGGCGCGCAGGCGCTGATCGACAAACTCGCCGATCCGCAAATCCGCATCGTCTCGCTGACCATCACCGAGGGCGGTTATTGCATCGACGACAGCAACGGCGAGTTCATGGCGCACCTGCCACAGATCCAGCACGATCTGGCCCATCCGCTGGCGCCAAAAACCGTGTTCGGCTTCCTCTGTGCAGCACTGGAAAAGCGCCGTGACACGAGCACACCGGCGTTCACGATCATGTCCTGCGATAACCTGCCGCACAACGGCGCGGTGACCCGCAAGGCGTTGCTGGCCTTCGCCACCCTGCGTGACCCGGGGCTGCGTGACTGGATCGCGCAGAACGTCAGTTTCCCCAACGCCATGGTCGATCGCATCACACCGATGACCAGCACCGCGCATCGCCTGCAACTGGCCGACAAACACGGCGTCGACGATGCCTGGCCGGTGGTCTGCGAACCGTTCGTGCAATGGGTGCTGGAAGACAAATTCGTCAACGGTCGCCCGGCCTGGGAACAGGTCGGCGTGCAGTTCACCGATGACGTTTCACCCTACGAAGAGATGAAGATCAAGCTGCTCAACGGCAGCCACCTGGCCCTGACTTACCTGGGTTTTTTGAAGGGCTATCGCTTCGTCCACGAGACCATGAACGACCCGCTGTTCGTACGTTACATGCGCGCCTACATGGACCTCGACGTCACCCCGCAACTGGCGCCGGTGCCGGGCATCGACCTGACCGACTACAAAGACACATTGGTGGCGCGCTTTTCCAATCAGGCGATTGCCGATCAACTGGAACGGGTGTGTTCGGACGGTTCATCGAAGTTTCCCAAGTTCACCATTCCGACGATCAATCGCTTGATTGCCGATGGCCAGGAAACCAGGCGCGCAGCGTTGGTGGTGGCTGCCTGGGCGTTGTATCTGAAGGGCGTGGATGAAAATGGCGACACTTATTCGATTCCTGATCCACGGGCGGAATTCTGTCAGGGGCTGGTGGCGGATGATGCGTTGATCACTCAGCGCTTGTTGGCGGTCGAGGAGATTTTCGGCACGGCGATTCCACGTTCGGCAGCATTTGTGGCGGCGTTTGAGTGGTGCTGCAACAGCTTGCGTGAGGGGGGTGTGACGAGCACGTTGGAGCGGGTGCTGGCTGAGTGATGCGGTGAAACCACCGACGCCATCGCTGGCAAGCCAGCTCCCACAGGATTTTCAATCGTTGATGAATTTTGCGTACACCCGAGAACCTGTGGGAGCTGGCTTGCCAGCGATTGGCTTCACCTTGACTCACCTGACACCCTGAGGACCTCACTGTGACCACCCGACAACTCTTCCTCGGCATCGACTGCGGCACCCAGGGCACCAAGGCGATCATCCTCGATGCGGCCAGCGGTCAAGTGCTCGGCGAAGGCGCCGCCACGCACACGATGATCAGCGGCGCCAATGGTCGCCGCGAGCAGGACACCCGACAGTGGCTCGACGCCTTCGCCCTCGCCTCCCGCCGCGCCCTGCTCGCAGCCAGTGTCGACGGTCAGGCGATCCTCGGCATTGGTGTCTCCGGCCAGCAACACGGCCTGGTGCTGCTCGACGATCAGGGCCAGGTGCTGCGCCCGGCCAAACTGTGGTGCGACACCGAAACCACGGATGAAAACGATCGTCTGCTCAAACACCTCGGCGGCGAAAAAGGCTCGCTTGAGCGCCTCGGCGTGGTCATCGCCCCGGGCTACACCGTTTCGAAATTACTCTGGACTAAAGAACAGCATCCTGAGGTGTTCTCGCGCATCGCACGCATCCTGCTGCCCCACGATTACCTGAATTTCTGGCTCACCGGGCGCGCCTGCAGCGAGTACGGCGACGCTTCCGGCACCGGCTATTTCAACGTGCGCAGCCGCCAGTGGGACTTGCAGTTGCTGCGTGACATTGACCCCACCGGTCGCCTGCAAGCCGCGTTACCGGAGCTGATCGACGCGCATCAGGCGGTGGGCACACTGCTGCCAGCGATTGCCGAGCAGTTGGGCCTCAACCCGAACGCAGTGGTCGCCAGCGGCGGTGGCGACAACATGATGGGCGCCATCGGTACCGGCAACATTCAACCCGGGGCGATCACCATGAGCCTCGGTTCCTCCGGCACGGTGTACGCCTACGCCGAGGCGCCGCAGGTCAGCGCGGATGCTTCGGTCGCCACGTTCTGCTCGTCCAGCGGCGGCTGGCTGCCGCTGATCTGCACCATGAACCTGACCAACGCCACCGGTGCGATCCGCGAGCTGTTCAACCTCGACCTGGAGCAGTTCAATCAACTCGTGGCCCAGGCGCCCATTGGCGCGGAAGGCGTGAGCATGCTGCCGTTCCTCAACGGCGAACGCGTCCCCGCCCTGCCCCATGCCACCGGCAGCCTGCACGGCTTGACCCTGAGCAACCTGACCCAGGCCAATCTATGTCGCGCCGTGGTCGAGGGCACGACCTTCGGTTTGCGTTATGGACTGGATCTGTTGCGCCACAATGGTTTACAAAGCCGCAGCATTTGCCTGATCGGCGGCGGCTCGAAAAGTGCAGTGTGGCGGCAGATCGTCGCCGACATCATGAACACCCCGGTGATCTGCACCGAACACAGCGAAGCCGCAGCCCTCGGCGCGGCGATTCAGGCGGCGTGGTGCAAGTCCTGGTCGAACGGCCACGAGGACTCTTTGGCCGATCTGTGCCAGCGCTGCGTAAAGCTCGATCTGCACAGTGAAACCCTGCCGGTTGCCGCCCATGTCGCGGCGTTCCAGCAGGCCTATGAACGCTATCAACAGCATGTCGCAACCCTATAAAGAGCAAACAATCATGTACTTGGTGTGTGGCGAAGCCCTGTTCGATTTTTTCAGCGAAGACGATGCCAGCGGTCTGGCTTCGAAGGTCAATTTCAAGGCGATTGCCGGCGGCTCGCCGTTCAACGTCGCGGTCGGCTTGCGCCGTTTGGGTGTGGATTCGGCGCTGTTTGCCGGGCTGTCCACCGACTATCTCGGCCGACGGTTGCAGCAAGTGCTGCGGGATGAAGGCGTGCGGGCGGACTACCTGATCGACTTCGCCGCGCCAACCACGCTGGCGATGGTCGCGGTCGGTGCCAACGGTTCGCCGCATTACAGTTTTCGCGGCGAGGGCTGTGCTGATCGCCAATTAAGCCTCGCCCATCTGCCGCAACTCGGAGATGACGTGCGTGGCCTGCACATCGGCTCGTTCTCGCTGGTGGTACAGCCGATCGCCGACACCCTGCTGACCCTGGTGCAGCGCGAAAGCGGCAAGCGCCTGATCACCCTCGATCCCAACGTGCGCCTCAACCCGGAACCGAACATCGACCTCTGGCGCGAACGCGTGGCGACCCTGGTGCAACTGGCCGACATGATCAAGGTCAGCGACGAAGACCTGAGCCTGTTGTATCCCGAGCAGGACCCGCAGCGCGTGATCGAAGGCTGGCTGCAGCATCGCTGCCAGTTGGTGTTCCTGACCCGTGGCGGCGAAGGCGCAACGGTGTTCAGCCGCGCCCATGGCTCGTGGTCAGTACCAGCATGCTCGGTGCAAATCGCCGATACCGTCGGCGCAGGCGATACCTTTCAAGCAGCGCTGATTACCTGGTTGACCGAGCAAGCACTGGATTCGGTCGAAGGGGTTCGGGAACTCAATCGCGAACAGATCGACGCGATGCTCAAGTTTGCCGTACAGGCGGCCGCCCTGACGTGCAGCAAGACCGGTCCGGACTTGCCCTATCGTCACCAGTTGAGCTGAGCGCGTAGACTGTCGGCCTTTTTGCGCGCATGGGGATGACGGTTTGATGTCGGGGCGGACGGCGGGACTTTTGATACTGGCGGGATTACTCAGCGGCTGCGGCACCTCGCCGCCGCGTTCGCCGGAAGACATCTGCGAAATCTTCCGCGAAAAAAGCGACTGGTACGACGCGGCGCAAGTCACGCAAAAGCGCTGGGGCGTGCCGATCCAGGTGCCCTTCGCGATCATGTATCAGGAGTCCGGCTACCGCTACGACGCCAAGACGCCGCGCAAATACCTGTTGTGGGTGATTCCGTGGGGCCGGGTGTCGACGGCCGCCGGCTATGCCCAGGCCAAGGATGAGGTCTGGGCCGATTACCAGAAGAGCACCGGGCGCAATTGGGCTGACCGCGAAGACTTTGACGACGCCATCGACTTCGTCGGCTGGTACATGGACAAGACCACCTCGATCAACGGCGTGTACAAATACGATGCCTATAACCAGTACCTGAACTACCACGAAGGCTGGGGCGGTTTCCGCAACAAGACCTACGCCAGCAAAGCCTGGTTGATGCCGACTGCGCGCAAGGTGCAGGCACGTTCCGATGTGTATGCGCGGCAGTATGCCGGGTGCAAAGAGGATCTGAATCGCGGCTTCTGGAGCCGGTTCTGGCATTGGTTGTAGGCCGCCGCAGTCCCCCTGTAGGAGCTGCCGCAGGCTGCGATCTTTGATTTTGTTTTTTACAATCAAGATCAAAAGATCGCAGCCTTCGGCAACGCCTACAGGGGGTGAGGTTTACAGGACGGAGAAGTTGTAACTCACAATCAACCGGGTCTCATCCACATCCCGCGCAAATTTCTCATAATTGGTGCGGTAAGTCGCATTGCGCAGGCGCAGGCTGACATTCTTGAACGTGCCCGTCTGGATCACGTACTTCAACTCGCTGTCGCGTTCCCACTCTTTGCCTTCCTGATCGCTGCCCGGGACTTTGATGTGGTCACCGTTGACATAACGGGTCAGGAAGCTCAGGCCGTTGATGCCGATGGCCTTGAAGTCATAGTCGTAACGCAGCTGCCAGGAGCGCTCCTGCGCCGCCGCGAAGTCGTTGACCTGCACGTAGTTGACCAGATACGGATTGCTGCCATCGAGGTACGGCATCGAGTTGTCGCCGTTCATGCGCTGCCAACCGGCACTGAAGGTGTGGCCGCTGATGCCGTAGGAGAGCATGCCGCTCAACGCGCGGTTGTCGATGGAGCCGGCCTTGGCATCACCGCTGTCGGCGCTTTTCAGCAAACGCACATCGGCCTTCAGCACACCGTCACCCAGCGGCTGGTTAGCCAACATCCCCACAAAGTGCTGGCGATAGATGTCTTCCAGTTCCGCGTAGTGATACTGCGCGGTCAGGCGATCATTGATCTTGTAGTCGAAGCCGTACATGTCGAAATGGTCGGCGGTGGTGTTACAGGCGTAGCGCTTGTTCTTGCAGTGCACGCGGATGTCTTGCGAATCAGTGGAATCCCGTGCCGTGTACTTGTCCAGACGCGCGGCCATGAAGGTCAGATCCTTCACTTCTTTAGAGGTCAGCATCGCACCGTTGAACATGGTCGGCAGCAGGCGGCCGTCGTTGTACTTGAGCAGTGGCAGATCCGGCAGCAGCGCGCCGTACTTCAACACCGTGTCCGAGACCTTGACCTTGGCGGTCAGGCCCATCTTCGCGTACTGGCCCTTCGAGCCGCGCGGGTTCTCGCCGCTGGACGGCAGCAAGCCGCTGTTGCTGCGATCAGGGCTGGAGTCGAGCTGAAAGCCGAGCATGCCCAGCGCATCGATACCGAAGCCGACCGTGCCCTCGGTGTAACCCGATTGCAGATTGAGAATAAAGCCTTGCGCCGACTCTTCACGCTTGGAAGCGCCCTGGTCGCTTGAGGTGTGCCCATCACGGAAATCGCGGTTGAAATACACTGTGCGCGATTCGATTTTCGCCGTGGTGTCTTCGAGAAAACCGCTGGCCTGAACCTGCGCGGCAAAACCGGCGCACAGCAAAGCGGCTCCGAAGCCAAACGACTGGCGCGGGGTGATGAGAGGGAATGGGGGACGCATGAAAAACTCCAACAGTACAGCGTTTGCGCCAGGGCGCAGTCAGCCAGAAAAATAGCTCCCGTCCCGGGTCAGAAACAGCCGGGAAGAAGTGGACACGCAGGGGTGAGCGACAATGATGGCAGATGGCTTTGACGGCCTGAAGGCGACTTTAGTCTGAAACTGACTGGCGATTCTCAAGCACTGAACCGCTCTGAACCACGCATTGCCGGCTCCTTCAGAACGGCGCAACCCGCGGTTTCACTGGCTCGAAACGCCGATCTAAGGGTTTTTCCTATACGTCGCAGCTCCCGCGCCTACGGCATTTGCGCCTTGAACGAGGCGGTCTAATCCTCCATCATCCGTCACCTGCTTATTCAATGGACGGAATTCAAGGCATGCTGGACGCCAACGCTACCCACATTACCCTTACCCTCGAAGGCGCCTCCGCCGACCTGCAAGTGCTCAGCTTCACCGGTCGCGAAGCCCTCAACGAGCCTTTCCGTTTCGACCTCGAACTGGTCAGCGCCCGCCCCGACCTCAAACTCGAAGAGCTGCTGCACAAGCCCGGCATCCTGACCTTCGGCGCCACCGGCGAAGGCAAGATTCATGGTCTGGTGTATCGCATCGAACAAGGCGATTCCGGCAAGACCCTGACCCGTTACAGCATCAGCCTGGTGCCGCAACTGGCCTATCTGCGGCACAACCATGACCAGCAGATTTTCCAGAACCTCACGGTGCCGAAAATCATCGCCCAGGTCCTCGAAGATCGCGGCATCCTCGCCGACGCCTACAGCTTCCAGCTCAACGCCGAGTACCCGCCGCGCGATTACTGCGTGCAGTACGACGAGTCCGACCTGCATTTCATCCAGCGCCTGTGCGAAGAGGAAGGCATTCACTTCCACTTCCAGCACAGCAGCAGCGGGCACAAACTGGTGTTCGGCGACGATCAGACGGTGTTCCGCAAACTCAAGGCCGTGAGTTATCAGCAAGACTCCGGCATGAGCGCTGACAAACCGGTGATCAAGCGCTTCAACCTGCGCCTGGAAACCCGCACCACCCGCGTCAGCCGCCGCGACTACGACTTCGAAAAACCGAAGATCCTGCCCGAAGGCGCGGTCAAATCCGAGTTCGCCCCGGACCTTGAGGACTATGACTACCCCGGCCGCTTCACCACCCGCGAGCGCGGCAAATTCCTCTCGACCCGCGCCCTTGAACGCCATCGCAGCGACTACAAACTCGCCGAAGGCAAAGGTGACGAACCGACCCTGACCAGCGGCCACTTCCTGACCCTGGCCGAACACCCGCGCGCTGAATGGAACGACTTGTGGCTGCTGCTGGAAGTCTTCCACGAAGGTAAACAACCGCAGGTGCTCGGTGAAAACGTCACCAGCGACGTCACCGACAACAAAAGCGATTTCCACCAGGGCTACCGCAACAGCTTCCTCGCCACCCCGTGGGACGCGCACTACCGCCCTGCCCTCGAACACCCGAAACCCAAAGTCCTCGGCAGCCAGACCGCGGTCGTCACCGGCCCGGCCGGCGAAGAAATCCACTGCGACCAGTACGGCCGCATCAAGGTCCAGTTCCACTGGGACCGCGACGGCCAGTCCGACGACAAAACCACCTGCTGGCTACGCGTCGCCAGCGGCTGGGCCGGCGCGGCCTACGGCGGCATCGCCATCCCGCGCATCGGCATGGAAGTCCTCGTCACCTTCCTCGAAGGCGACCCCGACCAGCCACTCGTCACCGGCTGCCTGTACCACAAGGAAAACGTCGTCCCCTACGACCTGCCGGCGAACAAAACCCGCAGCACCTTCAAAACCCTCAGTTCCCCGGGCGGCAAGGGCTACAACGAGTTTCGGATTGAAGACAAAAAGGGTGTCGAGCAAATCTACATCCATGCCCAGCGCGATTGGGACGAGAACATCGAGCACGACCAGAAGATCCGCGTGGGCAATGAGCGGCATGACACGGTTGAGGCCAACACCTACAGCGAATTCAAAGTCGAAGAGCACCGCATCACCCATTTGAATCGCGTCAGTGAAATGCGCGCAGATGATCACCTGACCGTTGCAGTCACCCAGCACCTCAAAGTGGGCACGGCGCAATTCGTCGAAGCCGGCAGCGAAATCCATTACTACGCCGGCCAGAAAGTCGTCGTCGAAGGCGCAATGGAACTGACCGCCAAAGCCGGTGGCAGCTTCGTCAAGGTTGACGCCGGTGGCGTGACCATCAGCGGCGCCGAGGTGAAGGTCAATACCGGCGGTGCACCGGGTGTAGGTACGCCGGCCGCGCCGTTGCTGCCGGGGCCGATGAAGGTGGCGGATGCGGATAAGGCGGGCAAAGCACCACTACCCGCTCGTCTCAATGAATCAGGCATCACACCGTTGTGCGGCAAACAGAGTAACGGCGCTTGCAGCCGTAAGGATTGCACATGCATGTAAAAGCGCTGAGCGCTCTGCTGGCAGAGCCTCGTTACAACTTCTCGGATCTGCCCGCTGCAAGCGAATCGCTGTGCTTCATCATCGATCAGGGCCTCCAGCCGCAAGCCTTGAGTCGGCTCTATCGAGTCGGTGATCCCGTTGTTTCTCAAAAGCTGTTCTTCGGTACCGACTTCGCAGAGATCCCTGAGGGCCCATTGTGGTTGGTCGCCCCCAGAGGCAGCAAACTGGCTGCAGAAGCGACAAAACTTTGTGAGGAACAGTTTTCGGGAATTGCGATCTCAACACCTGACCCGGAAAAAGCCTTGGCTCACGCACGCTGGCTCCTCAGAGCCAACGACGGTTCTGGGGGGCAGAGTTTGTTGAGTTTCCACAAACCGAGCCTGTGGGCAGCATTGGCCTACACCGCCGATAAAACCTTTGATCAGTTACTGGGTTGCTGGAACGCCGTTTACTCCCCCGCACCAAAGAACTTCGGCGAGCAGCGTGGTCCATGGTTAGCCTGGGTAGCCAACAAAGAATCGACATGGCCCGGTGACAACGCACCATTCAACCTTCCGGAGGCAGCCGCGCAAGTTCAAGCTCGCCTCGGCTGGGTGTATTGGGTAGACGAGGAATACACCGCTTTTGAAGAGCCAAGTGATGATCGTCTGAACGATATCGCCGATAACCTCGACCTGCTGCTCAAGAGCAACATCTATGAAGGTGATCACCTGCTCAAGCTTGGTCATGCCGTGAACGGCCCACTGTTTGAAACACAGCCCGAGATCATGGCAATCCTGCAATCAAAGGACGAGTCGTTTATCAAAGTAGATCGGCTCCTGGAATCAGCCGCTGTCGCCCAACGTTAACGGCGACGCGACAACAGAACGGAATCACCATGGAAATCACGAATCACGCCGTCATGCCCGGCGAAACCCTAAGCCAGATTGCCTCGCGCTACAACAGCACCGTGGCGCAACTTCGCCAACTCAACCCCTTCATCACCAATCCGAACAACGTCAAAGTCGGATGGAACCTGAGCGTCCCTAAAAGCGTGCAAGCCGCCTCAGCCACACCCGCTGCTTCGGCGCCCGCTGCGCCTAAAGCGCCTGCCGAGACGGCTCCAAATGCTGCAACACAGTGTTCCGCCGAGGATCTGGTTGAGCTGGATCCGGTCAAGGACTCTCCCGATGGTTCCTCAAAGACCTTCAAGCCTCACGCCCCACCCTGCTCCAAGACTTTTGCGAGCGCCATTTATGCGACAGAGGAACAAGAGTTCTGGCTACTCCCTGAGCGGGCAAAGTCCGCCATTAAAGAGTCGATGTTTGCGCTGGAAAAAATGATCGCACCGAACAAGGCGCGTGATGCACGCCTCAACGGGCTGCAGGAGTCAGGTCTACTTGAATACTTCCTCGAACCAAAGTTGAGCAATTTCCTCACGGGCGCTCAGCGCACGCGTATGGAAGAGTTCGAGGCGATGGGAGATGAGATCGAAATCGATCCCGCAACCGCTAAGAAGAGACAAAACGAAGCCAATCGAAACAAGCCGGTAGCCGCACCTGCTCAAGCTCCGCAGGAAGACACTGCACAATCGCGCATTGACCGTTTGAATGCGGACATAGCTACCCAGCAAAGTATTCGCAAAGAGTTTGTAGATTTCCACAAACGGCGGACTGAGTGGCTTGAGCTGAAAAAGGAAGCGATAAAAGCGGCGAAGCTTCAGGGCTACTCCTACGAAAGTGGATCGCTGTACTCCAAGGAGGCAATTGAAGCCCGCGCGCGCGTGCAAGCATATCTTGAAGCGCGAAAAAAAATACTCAGCAATAAAGACTTCAAACAAGTACCCCTTGAAGACGTTGCAAAGGCGCTAGCTGAGCAGAAAAAAAGTTACGAAAGCATATGCAGCGGTATGAGCGACTGTACAGCGGACATGTCTGGGTATGTCTACACGCTGATCAAGAACGCCGACGCACTGAATTACCATGCTTACACCGAGTCCATTATCAAAGTTTCGGAGTACGGTATCGCACTTCCGGAGTTCGCGCTTATCAGTGACGGCCTTCCATCGGGCATCGCGCAATTCAAGTTGTATCTGGACACAGAGAAGAAGCAGGCAGAAGTCACGGCTCAGCTTCAGGAAAAATACAAACGCTGGATCGAGGCGACCGGTCAAAATGCCCAAGCGCCAGCGGGCTTGGTTGACGTAGAGCGAGCCGAGTGGGATCGGCTGCAAAAAATCAAGGACGACCTTCAGGCAACAGCCCAAAGTAATGTCAATGCAACCAAGCCTGGGCGTCATCTCATCTGGGAGCCAGAAGAGTTCCAGCCTAAACCAGTCGACCGCATGGTTAAACCCGGGTTTCCTCTTCGTGAGGTCAGCCTTTCGGACGCCAAGGGTACGCCTTTGGGCTGGTTCAGCATGACAAACCTGAAAGATGCTAAAAAAATCCTGAAGGAGGATGGAAAAAGTTTAGGCGGCTCGTTAAAAAAGGTCATGAAAAGCCCACCGACCGACGCGACAGAAGATTCTGATAAAAACAGTGAAACCAGCTCATTCCGCGAATGGCTCCTTGCGCAGGGAGCAGTCAAGTTCAGCGACCAAGTAGGTGACTGTTTTGATGAAAAGGGCTGGTTTAAAGCCAACGATTTCTACGCTTATTTGAAAAAACAGGGCTACACCGTCACTGAACTGGAGAACAGTGCAGCATTGACCAGTTGGGGCAAGCACCTTCAGCAGTTGGTCTTCCGGAAAAGCGTTCGCGGAAAAATCCGACTCTTCGATAACAGCCCTCAGGCGCAATTCGTTCGCTGCCTGACTCCTCCCCAGCCAAGCATTCACGGCGAAGTAAAGCTGGAAGGCCCCAAAATGTCCGCGGCCGAAGGCTTTCAGATGTCGGCCAACGTAGGTCTGAGCCTGGACCTGGCACGCGGCGAAGTACAGTTGATGAAAATCGACATGCCTGCCAAAGCGAGCGCTAAAGATATAACGCTGGATTATTCTTTGGACGGCGTGCCGCAGAAAATGAGCTTCGGCCGGTTCTCCTTCCACTTTGGCGTGAAAGCTTGGGGGTACGCCGGGGCATCGCTGCTACTGGCGGGCACCGTCGAGTTGAGCCCGATCCTCGGCAACGTCAAATACGGCGCCTCCCTCAGCCCGGTCAAACGCGCACAGCGTGAAGACGCATCAGCCAAAGAAGAACGTGCAGATCACGATGCGGCCAAGAAAGCCAAGGCCGACAACGGTGACAACAGCCCTACTCCCGATCTTGAACACAAGTCCAAATCCGGCACCGTTGCCAGCACCAAAAGCACAGACCAAGTGCTGACCGGGCGTGCCGCCAATGTCCAGATCGAAAACGGAGCGAAAGCGACTTTCAATGTTTTTGGAGGCTTGCAAGCCGCCATCGAACTCACCGGCGCACTAAACTGGGCACCACCTAAAGAACTGGTCGCACTGCGCACCGCACCTACGATGGGTATCGGCAGCGATAAAGACGCGAAAAAAGCCAATCCATGGCTAACCCTTGCCAAGCTGAGTGGGTCTGTGGGGGTTGCGCTGGGTGCAGGATTCCAGGGAACGGCGCAGATTTCTGTGGATAAGGGCCGCTTTATTCTCAATCTGAAGGCCGCGGTAGTGCTAGGCCCTGGTGCTAATGGCAGCTTTAAGTTTGAAATTGGTTATGAGGCGGTGGTTGATATCCTTAACCTATATCGAAAAGAACTGCATAAAGCGAAAGGCAGAAAGGTCGAGTGGATGGATCCTGAAGCAAGCGAATATGCTTCTGCTCTCAACGCCCTCGGGGCTACCGGCCTGAACGTGCCTATGGCATATATGATGGGTTGGGATATCGTCATGAACCTGTATGAGGCTATGACCCGCGGTGGTAAAGGTGGTCCAATTGCAGATGCGATTATCGAATATGGCAACCAAAGCGAACTCGAAGAATGGTTTGTGAACGCGATTCCAAGTGCTCTCGGCCCATTATTAATGACCCTTACAAGCGCACCAAAATCATTTTCAGTATCAGATAACTCCAATGCATCCCTTACCAACGGCAAGCGAGAGTATGACGAAGTTCAATCTCACCTCCTTCAACAAAGAGCGATCGAACGCATTCTAAGTTGGATCGTGAAGAACGCTGAAGAAAAAAACAATATCTCTCAAGCGCAGACTCAATTTGAATTAGCGTGTTCCAGCATGAATGGTTTTGGCGTGCAAGCTGTAAACTCCAACCAAGAGTACTGCAACAGTCGCCTGATCTTAGATATATTTATGAAAGAACCTGTTTTGAGCCTAGTCAGCCCCGCAAACGACAGAATGCGAGATCGATACAAGAGCCATGCAAGCAAACTCGGTGCAAATTTAGATGGGTCCTGCCGGCGCAGCAATTACTATGGAAAAACATACACACCGTCTCAGAGATCGACTTTCGTTGGGCAGTCCCGTTAAACAGGGTAATAACATGAAGCGCTTAAGAATCATCTTGACCATTGCTACCTTTGCATGGTCATTAAATGCATTTGCAGAAATGACGACCGAACAAATCTTAGCAAAAAAAAATGGCATCACTCTTTACAACCAGCTTAAAATTTCATCGGCACTCCCCTACTTAGACATCGCATCCAAAGCAGGCGACCAAGACGCTCAATATTATCTTGGGGAATCGCTTAGAAAAAGAAATCAATATATGACCCTGGAGGCTCACAAGTGGTATGAAGCTTCGGCGACTCAAGGGAACTTATACGCAATGATACAACTCGGTCGAAGTTCCGATGACCTTTGCGTAACGATGAAAAACTGCCAAAACTCAGAAAAAACACCTCAAGAGTGGCTGCTTAGCGCAGTTTCTTTGGCAAAACCCAAAGCCGAGCATGGTGATTCTGAAGCCATGTACATTATGTATGAAGCAACTCTAGATCATACATGGTTAGAAAAATCTGCAAACTCCGGAAATCCTACCGCTCAATTTTGGATGGCAATCAGCACCAGACAGGGAGAAGGATTCTTTCTCCCATGGAAGCGAAAAGAATCGGTCGGAAACTGGTTTAAAGCATCTGCCGAAGGCGGAAATCCGCGAGCAATGATGGAGTATGCAGCCTATATACATGAAAGCGGCGGTGATCTTGAGGTCGCACGACACTGGATAAAAGTTGCCGCCGAAAAAGGATATGAAAGTGGAGTTACTAGCTATGGCGCTTATTTAGCTCATGCCCCTGAACGGTTCGGCTTTGAACTTGACTTAGTAAAGGGATATGCACTTACATCTCTTCTCAAAGAGCTTAATGAAGGCGGAAGCATGCAGTCATATGTGGAGGAAGTGCTGCCTGAAATAGCAGAGAAAATGACTCCCGATCAAATAAAGGAAGCAGAGAATTTTGCTGCTCAATGGAAGAATTCACATCCACCACTCTCTTTTTTTCCAGACAAATTAAGCCGCTGATTTTGATGAAAGCGTTAGCATTTCTCCTAGCAGCTTCACTTTTTACCATCTGTGAAGCCAGCCCATTGAAACAGCAAGAGCAAGTAGTCTCGCCGGGCGCAGTCCTATATAACCAACTAAAAATTGACGCAGCTTTTCCCGAATTAGAAAAAGAAGCAAAATCTGGAAATACAACCTCGCAATATTACTTGGGCGAGGCTATTCGAAAGCGCAACAGCTACATGACTCCAGAGGCACTTCACTGGTATGAGTCCGCAGCAGAAAATAACAATGTATATGCAATTATCCAACTGGGGCGATTCAAAAGTGAAACCTGCCAGGAAATACGCAACTGCTCACGATCAAAAAAAACACAAGCAGAATGGTTTGAATTAGCTAATGAGCTAGTTTTGCCAAGAGCACAACAAGGTGATCCTGAATCCATGTATCTGATGTATGAGATCACTCTTAATCGTGAATGGCTAGAGAAATCCGCAAATGCAGGATATCCGACTGCACAATATTGGATGGCTGTAAGCGAACGCCAAGGTGAAGGTTTTTTCTTGATTCCTGGAAAACGCGAGGCCTCTGTCAAAAAATGGCTACTACTTTCATCTGAGGGCGGATACCCAAAAGCAATGATGGATTATCTACAAGTTTTATTCGAAGAAGGAGATGTCATAGGCATGCGCCACTGGCTTGAAATTGCAGCAGCGACTGGCGATCAAGCCGCCATAAGCAATTACGGCGCCTACATAGCGCATACACCAGACAAAATAGGCTACCCACTAGATTTGGTCAAAGGTTATGCGCTATTCACGCTTCTTAAAGAGCTTGAGGACAGTGGCGGAATCGGGAGATATGTTGAGAGAAAAAGTGAAGAAATACGCGAAAAAATGACACAAAAACAAATTGAAGAGTCACTAAAAGTGGCAAAGGACTGGAAAGCCACTCATCCACCACTTTCTTTTTTTCCAGACAAGCTTGGCAATTAATTCAGATTATTTATAGACTTGTCGACATACTTATGGATTGTAGGCTGCCTGCATTTCTGCCAACTTACAATCCTTATTTTTATAGCCTCCTTTCAGCAACCCATACAGCTCCGACCCGAGATCCTGAAGGAGCAAAATAAGATGTCACGCAGAATACTCATGACAACCAGAATAATTTTCACTTTATTACTACTGCTGCCACTTGGCTGCCAAGCAAATACCCAGATAACGCCAAACCAAGACTCCGCAAAACAACAAGGCATAAATCTATACAACCAATACAAAGCCACTTCTGCAATCCCATTTTTAACAACAGCAGCAGAAGCCGGCGACCACGAAGCTCAATATTATTTAGCAGAAGCTCTTCGTAAGAAAAATCATTATATGAACGAGGACGCCAAGAAATGGTATGAAGCGTCAGCAGGCCAGGATGATCTCTATGCCATGATCCAATTGGGCCGCATTGAGCATGACATGTGCGAAATCTCTAACGACTGCTCTGCTTCGCAGAAGCCGGCAATAGAGTGGTTAAATCAGGCAAAAAAAATAGCGAAAGAAAAAGCAGATACTGGCGACGCGGAAGCGATGTACATAATGTATGAGATTACGCTAGAGGATGCTTGGTTGGAAAAATCCGCATCTGCGGGAAATGCACTTGCACAGTACTGGATGGCAGTCTCCATCAAGCAAGGTGACGGCTTTTTTCTGCCCTGGAAGCGAAGCGAAGCAGTTGAAAAGTGGTTTAAGCTTTCGGCTGAAGGTGGCTACCCTAAGGCGATGATGAATTATGCTGCTCTTTTGTATGAACGAGGCGATGTAGAAGGATATCGTAGCTGGGTTGAAAAGACAGCACTTACAGGGTACGCAACTACTGTTTTCGGATATGGTGCAGATTTAGCACATGAGCCTGATACATTCGGATATCCCCTCGACCTAATCAAAGGCTATGCACTTATATACTGGCTGTCCGAGCTAGACGGGGGTGGTGGCATGAAGGAAAACGTTGAATACACGCTACCTCGAATCGCCGCAAAAATGACCGCTGAACAAATTGAAGCAGCCAAAAAGTTTTCTAAAGAGTGGGCTGCGTCGCACCCTCCCCTTTCTTTCTTTCCTGACAAACTTAGCCGCTGAGCATGATGAAACTTTCTATCGCAGGATTTTTGCTAGTCACTTTTGCCCCTGCTACATTGGCACTCACTGACTCCGAACTTGCAATTAAGTCCAGCGGTATAATTCTTTACAATCAGCTTAAAACTATCTCTGCAACTCCTCTACTGAGAATAGCAGCAGAGGCTGGAGACCATGAGGCACAATATTATCTTGCTGAGTCATTACGGCAAAAAAATAGCTACATGAATCCTGAAGCTAAAAAGTGGTATGAAATGGCAGCTGACCAAGGGGATCTTTACGCAATGATCCAGCTTGGGCGAGTAAAAAATGATCTATGTAAATTATCAGAAGACTGCCCTGCCACAGACAAAATACCGTCGGACTGGTTGAATCAAGCATCTAGCATCGCTAAGCCTAAGGCTGAAGATGGAAATGCTGAAGCCATGTACATAATGTATGAATTAACGCTCGATACAACTTGGCTAGAAAAAGCAGCCGCAAAAAATCACCAAATCTCACAGTATTTATTAGCTAAAAGCTACAATCAGGGAGACGGTTTTTTCCTTCCATGGAAACGCTCGGAAGCGGTTGAAAAATTATTCAAAGCTTCAGCTGAGAGTGGGTACCCGCCCTCCATGATGGAATACGGAGCCCTTCTTTATGAAAAAGGTGACATTGAAGGCTTCCGTCATTGGAATGAGCAAGCAGCTTTAGCAAGCTACGCCACAACAGTTTATGGTTACGGTTCTGATCTTGCTCATGAGCCAGACACGTATGGATTCCCATTCGATGTCGTTAAAGGTTATGCCCTCGTTTACACCTTGAAGGAGCTAGACGGCGGTGGAGGCTTACAAGAAAGAGTGGAGAGTAAGCTACCGAAAATTGAAGCAAAGATGACAGCTGAGCAAATTGCAGAAGGTAAAAATTTGCAAAAGAATGGAAGGCGACTCACGCACCACTTTCGTTCTACCCGGACAAACTAAGTCGTTGAAAACCTAGCTTAACGTTCAAACGGGAGGAGTAGATGGCGTGGGGGCCGCCCACTCGCAATCCTACTCCCGTTCTCATTCAAGGCATCAAACCGGCGCCTTCCAATCCAGCATCTGCTGCTGTGCCACCTGCAGCAAATCATTGCCGTCCTGCGCCAGCAGATACAGCGCATGGGTAATGTGTGGAATGTCCTGAACATCGCCATGGCGGAAGCACATGCAGTGCAGGGTTTCGAGCAGGTCGCTGCAGGCGCGGATGCGCTGGACGGCGGACTCGAGGATGTCTTGGGGGTTGGCTTGGGTGTCGATGACCATTGGCGCGCTGTCGGTACAGCCGCTGTTTAGAGGGTGATAACGATTGGGTAACGGATTTAATATCGGCATCAGAGTTATCTCTTGCTGGGTAAGGTAACCCGCCGACACCGTGACCAAACGATGGGAGGCGGACTGTATGCAAGTTTGGTCAACTGAATACCCAATCAGCTCGCCCGAAGGCGTCCTGCACACAGCCGCCACAGCGATGCACTACGAAGACATAGATTTCCGCGGTGCGAATGATGGCACACATGTGTGAGTATTTTCAGGTGACCAAACCCGAGCCGCTGATTTTGCAGCGACGCCAAACCATACCCGCCCCGCTCCCGCCGCCGAAAGCAGACAAGGCATCACCCCTTGTAGGAATCGGCACCGCATCCCCGAGAAATCCTCCCTCCGCCAGACAGCCGGCGTTCAGCCAGGTTAACCATCGCTTAACGCCGCAGTCCAAGACTGTACTGAACCGCACACCTCAGCCCCTGGTTGACGCCGAGTGCGGCAGGTTCGGCCGTATGGCGCCGAACGCTCATTCCGTCGCACGGGAGTCTGATTCATGAACATTCGCACGCTATTGCTCACCTCCGCCCTCGCCTGCAGCGCATTCGCCGGGCTGGCCCAGGCCAATGACACCACCGCTACGACCAAGTCCGTTCCCTACCAGTACGGCATGCCGTTGCATGTGAACAAAGTGATCTCCATGACCGAGCAGCCCACGCGCCAATGCAAGGTCGTGAGCGCTGATATGAAGTACATCGACAATGCCGGCAAGCCTGCGGAAATCACCTACCGGAAAATGTCTGACGCCTGCAGCGAGCAGAACTGACAGAAGGCTCTGATTTGCGGCTTTGCGGTAGGCGATGAAGGCTTCGCGGGTTATGCTCGGGGTCCCTTCTTACTGCCGCAAGGACTCGCCATGCAGTTGTCGTTTCGCACACTGTCGATCATCACCGCTTCGTTGTGTTTTGTACTCGCGCTGGTCTGGGGCTTTTTCCCGGAGGTGTTGCTGGCGATCTGGAGCATTGAGTATTCGAGCTCGGTCGGCTTTGTCGCGCGGCGCAGTGCGGTGCTGTTTGCGGCGTTGGGGGTGATGTTTTATCTGGTGCGCAGCGCGCCGCCGTCGCTGGGTCGCAATGCCCTGAGCAACGGGTTTATCGTCGGTTGTTTTGGTCTGGCGGTGCTGGGGTTTGGCGAATGGCTTAACGGCCATGCCGGCCCCGGGATTCTGCTCGCGGTGCTGGTCGAGTTCGCGCTGGGCCTCGGCTTTGTGCAGGCCCGGCGCGTGACGGTCGAACTGGGTGAAACGGTGAGTTAAAGCGCTCTGGAGCGAGGACTGTAATGCTGTAGTGTGGTTTGTTGCGCCAGATCCGAACGCAGGCCGGCAATCAGTTCATTGATCTCGCGACAGCCGTTGAGGTGGCTGGCGTCGATACCGCTGACGTGCAGATCAACCTGGTCAGTCTGGTGGTCGCCGAAGACCTTGACGGTCATCGACAGGTCTGGTGACAGCGTGCACTGGCAGCGTTTAGGCAGAAAACTGCTTTCAATGATATTGCGTAGTTCCAAGGCAGACAGAAACATGGTGAACCTCTCCTTATTGATGAAACTGCCAATCAACTCTTCACGTTGACCGCTTTTGCTGCCCCTGCACGGGTGTGTCCCCGCTGATTCCCTGGTGCGGCAAACGGTTGTACTGCGAAATGCCCATTGGAGTGTAGGCGCCCGAAGCCGGTGCGCTGCACCAAAGCGACGCATAAAACGTGCCTTTCATCGGGTCATTTCGACCCTCATGAAATCAAGCACTTGGCGCGGTGGCCAGCAGTTGGCCAGTTGCAAAATGCAAGATCGGGCCTTCTGCGCACTGCAATTTGCAAGTCGACGCCGGTTTGCATTCATCGCTGATGACAGTGAGAATGCCCGACATCCACCCTACACCCGCCAGGAGGCTTTCATGGGTTCTTTACGCGCTCGCGCGACAATCGGTCTGCTCATTGCCGGCCTGTCCACCCTCGCCCACGCGGCCAAACTCGAAGACGTCGCGCCGTATCCCAAGGCGGAAAACGGCTTCACCCGCCAAGTCATCTACCTGCCCAAACAGGATCAGGAAGAGAACTTCCAGGTTGAAGTCCTTGCCGGCAAGACCCTGGAAGTCGACTGCAATCGCCAACGTCTGGGTGGTGTTCTGGACGAGAAAAATCTCGAAGGTTGGGGCTACCCGTTCTACCGGCTGGAAAAAGTCATCGGGCCGATGAGTACGCTGATGGCTTGTCCGCCCGGCAGCCAGAAAAAGCGCGCCTTTGTCCCGGTCGTCGGTGATGGCTTCATGCTGCGTTACAACAGCAAGCTGCCGCTGGTGATTTACGCGCCCAAGGACGTCGAAGTGCGTTACCGCATCTGGTCGGCTTCGGACAAGGTCGGTACCGCCATCGCGGAATGACCTGAAACAGGAGCGCCAAACTTGATTACTTGCCATGTGCGATACGTGATCGATCCGTACCAACTGACCGAGTTCGAAGCCTATGCCAAGGCTTGGCTGGGCATCGTCGAGCGCTTGGGCGGCACCCATCACGGCTACTTCCTGCCCTCCGAGGGCGCGAGCAACATCGCCTATTGCCTGTTCAGCTTTCCTTCGCTGGCCGATTACGAAAGCTACCGGCACATCGCGCTGACCGACCCGGAAAGCACGGCGCTGGTGGAATCACTGGTGCAGAAGAAATTCATCGTCAGCTACGAGCGCAGTTTCCTGCGCCCGTTGCTGCCCTGAGCGGTATCACGCCGGGACGCCGCACATCGCGGCGCGCTCGGCGACGTGGCGCAGGCTGTCGAAGTTGATGTTGGCGCCGGAGTCGACCGCGACGAAGGTCTGCTCGCGAACACCGCTGCGCGCCACGTATTGCTTGATGCCGGCCACCGCCAATGCCCCGGAAGGCTCGGTGATCGAGCGGGTATCGTCGTAGATATTCTTGATCGCCGCGCACAGCTCGTCATTGCTGACGGTGACCACCTCGTCCACGCAAAACCGGCACACCTCAAATCCATAAGCGCCGATCTGCGCCACGGCCACACCATCGGCGAACGTACCGACACTGGGCAGCACCACCCGCGCATCCGCGTGCAGCGCCGCCTTAAGGCAGGCCGAGTGCTCCGATTCGACACCGATGATCCGTACCTCCGGCCGCAGGTATTTGACGTACGCCGCGATGCCGGCGATCAGGCCACCACCGCCCACCGGGACGAAGATCGCATCCAGCGGTCCCTGATGCTGACGGAGGATTTCCATGGCCACCGTGCCCTGGCCGGCGATCACCTCCGGGTCGTCAAACGGCGAGACGAAGGTGCACCCGGTCTGCTCGGCCAGTTGCAGCGCATGGGCCAGGGCAAACGGAAAACTCTCGCCGTGCAGCAGCGCCTCGGCACCCCGACTTCGCACCCCAAGCACCTTGAGTTCGGGCGTGGTCGAGGGCATGACGATGGTCGCCGCGACCCCCAGTTCACGCGCCGCCAGCGCCACGCCCTGCGCATGGTTGCCCGCCGAAGCGGTGATCACCCCGCGTGCTTTCTGCGCATCGCTCAATTGCACCAGTTTGTTGTAGGCGCCACGGATCTTGAAGGAGAACGTTGGCTGCAGGTCCTCGCGCTTGAGCAGAACCCGATTGCCCAACGCCTCGGACAGCGCTGGCGCCGCTTGCAACGGCGTACGCACGGCGATGTCGTAGACCGGCGCGGCGAGGATCTTTTTCACGTACTGTTCAAGCAGGGTTTGCTGGTCAGGGCTGTATTTCATCGTCATCTCCGGGCGCTCTGTGCAGGAGCTGCCGAAGGCTGCGATCTTTTGACTTTGTTTTTCTCAAATCCAAAGCAAGATCAAAAGACCGCAGCCTTCGGCAGCTCCTACAGGGAGCCTTCGTTGGTAAAACCCAGGAGACAGAAAATGAAAACCCGCCTCTAGGGCGGGTTGGGTGCTGCAGTCGTGAGCTAGCCCGCCAAATGAGGAATGGCGGTAATAATGCTTGGCTGGCAGCGCAATACGGTGGAAGTCATGGGCCTGAAGTTAGCCCGGCGGCGAGCGGCGAGTCAATGGCTTATTTGACACTGGCGTTATAGGCTGGCGTCGACCAAGTCACCACGGATCACTTGGCCAACCGCCGCAACCCAAACAACATCCCCCCGGCCCCCAACAACATCACCAGCAGAAACACCGGGTAGGAAATCCACCACGGCGTGCCCGCCGTCATCATGCTGAATTCCGACATCCCGCCAATGCTCGCAATCAGGTTCAACGGCAGAAACACCACGTTGATCAACGTCAGTTTGCGCAGCAGATTGTTCATGCTGTTGTTCATCAAGTTGCCGCGCGCATCGATCAACCCGGAGAACACCGTGGAGTAGATCTCCGCTTGCTTGTAACACTGGTTGTTTTCGATGATCAGGTCGTCGATCAGTCCGATCGCCTCGCTGCCGAAATGCTGTTTTTCCGCATGATTGCGCAGACGCGTCAACACCGCGCCGTTGCTGTGCAAGGCATTGATGTAATAGATCAGGCTTTCGCTGAGGTTGAACATCTGCACCAGATGCTGGTTCTGCATCGAGGCGTTGAACTTCTGTTGCAGCTCGCGGGCGACCAGTTTGATCACCTTCAGATGGCCGAGGTAATGGTGGATGTTGTTGAACAGCAGATCGAGCAACACATCCAGCGGCGCATTGAGCGGCTGGCGCGTGCCGATGCCGTGCAGCGGCGTGTCGTCGGTGGCGATCACCAGCAATTGACCGGGCGCAAACAGCAGGCCGCAGGACGACACTTCAAACGCCAGGCTGCCACCGCCGGAATAGTTTTCCGGGCGCTTCCAGATCAGAAACAAATGATCAGGGTGAAACTCGATTCGCGAGACTTCGTCCGGGTCCAGCGCCGAGGCCAACGCGTGTTCGTCGACCTTGTAGTGGCTGTGGAGCAAATCGCGCTCGGCCGCATCCGGGTTGCTGAACAGCATCACCTCGGCGTCCAGCCGCTCGACCCGCTGCAACGCGCCATGAGTCAGTGCGAAACTGCTGATCATCGGCGCTTCACCAGGCCTGGCCGCGACGTTTGAGCTCCAATCGTCGCACAAACTCCTCCAGCACCAGTGAATACAGATCGTCCTGCAAATAGGCATCCTCGATGCCGGCGTCGAGGTTCGGGTTGTCGTTGACCTCGATCACCACCACTTTGTCGCCGGCCTGTTTCAAGTCCACGCCGTAGAGGCCATCGCCAATCAGGTTGGCGGTCTTCACCGCCAGTTCCACCACCGCTCGCGGCGCCTCGTGCACGGCCAGGGTACGGCACTCGCCGTTGACGTCCTGGCCCTTGGCTTTGTGGTTGTAGATTTGCCAGTGGCCCTTGGACATGAAGTATTGGCAGGCGAAGATCGGCTTGCGGTTGAGCACGCCGATCCGCCAGTCGTACTCGGTGTAGAAAAACTCCTGAGCCAACAGCAACACCGAGTGTTCGAACAGTTCGGCGGTGGCCTCCAGCAGCGCCTGCTGACTTTCGACTTTGATCACTCCGCGAGAAAAACAGCCGTCGGGGATCTTCAACACCAGCGGAAAACCGAGGCGTTCACCGACCCGTTCGAAATCTTCCGGTCGCTCCTTGTAGAGAATTTCCGTGGCGGGCATGCCCAATTGATGGCTGTTGAGCAGGTCGGTCAGGTAGACCTTGTTGGTGCAGCGCAGGATCGACGTCGGGTCGTCCATCACCACCAGGCCTTCGCTTTCAGCCTTCTTGGCAAAGCGGTAGGTATGGTTGTCGACGCTGGTGGTCTCGCGAATCAACAAGCCGTCGTACTCAGCGATCCGCGCATAGTCCTTGCGCTCGATCAGCTCGACGTCGATGCCCATACGCTTGCCGACCCGGACGAAATTCTCCAGTGCCTTGGCGTTGGATGGCGGCAAGGCCTCCTGCGGATCGTGCAGGATCGCCAGGTCGTAACGCGCCACTTGCGGCGAGCGTGGTGCTCGCCAGACTTTACGGCTGAAACCGTCCAGCGCATTGGCGAACTGATCTTCCTGATCGTCGCGCAACTTATGCAGGGCACCGGACTTAATGCCTTCGATGTGCCAACCGTTAGTTCGCCGAAACTCAACTAACAGAATCGGGCACGGAAACACTTCAAACAATTGTCGAGCCAGATCCTGTAGTGGCTCGATATGCGTTTTTCCGAAGTAAAGCGTCAGGGTGAAACCTTCGGTATCGCTGTACAGATGATGAGTGAGGGCTTTTTCCAGAGTTTTATCGAGATCGTCCAGTGCCAGACCGTAAAGCGATTTTTTCGTCAGTTCGCTGATGGTGCGCACCGATGGAATCACCTTGTGGCCGCGGGCTTCTGCCAGCAGCGAGCAGTAGTAACCGTGCCCCAGATACTTGTAGCTGCGGCACAGATTGATCACCTGCACGCGCTTGCCCGGCTCGTTGTCACGGGTTTGCTCGAGGTATTCCTGAGCGGTGACGATGTCCTCGCTGGGGAAGTACGAGGCCCAATCTTCCTTGCGTTCGACGATGATCAACACTTGACTGGAAGTTCTGATGGCTGAATTTAAAAAAGTTGCCGCCGGCAAACTTTGCTCGGATACTTCGCGCCAATGACCCTGTACCGCTGACATAGAGATTGATCCGTTGGAGAACAAGACCATTTCTATTAAGCACGAAGTTTTTCGAAAGTCCCGTTTCGTTACGCAACTTTTACGGTGGTCATATGAGTGCTGTTTTTCGTTTGGCGGTAGTTGAAGATTTGCCAGCGCTGCTGGCTCTGGAAATGCAATGTTTCACCAGCGACCGGCTCACCAGTCGCAGCTTTCAATGGATGATCACCCGCGCCCATGCGCAACTGCTGGTCGCCGAACTTGACGGTCGATTGCTCGGCTACGCCCTGGTGCTGTTTCATCGCGGCACATCACTGGCGCGCCTGTATTCCATCGCCATTGCCGGCGAAGCTCGCGGTACTGGGCTGGGAAAACAACTGCTGCAACGTATCGAGGCCTGCGCCGTGGAGCATGACTGCGCGTACCTGCGTCTTGAGGTGCGCATCGACAACCCCAGCGCCATCGCGCTTTACGAGCGCAACGGCTATCGGCGCTTTGCGTTGATTCACGATTACTACGAGGACCACGCCGATGCGCTGCGCCTGGAAAAGCGCATTGTTCAGCACCGTGATTCGCGCAATATCAAGGTGCCCTATTACCTGCAAACCACCGATTTCACTTGTGGCCCGGCCTGTCTATTGATGGCCATGGGCGCGTTGCAGTCGGCGCGCTCACTGGAGCGACGTGAAGAATTGCAGATCTGGCGTGAGGCGACCACGGTGTTCATGACGTCCGGCCATGGTGGCTGCAGTCCTCAGGGCTTGGCACTGGCCGCTTGGCGTCGAGGTTTCCAAGTGCGTTTGCAGCTCAGCATGGCCGGGCCATTGTTTCTCGATGGCGTGCGCGATGAGCATAAAAAAGACGTCATGCGCCTGGTGCATGAGGAGTTCAGCGCACAAATGCACGAGACCGATATCGAGCGCAAAATTGGCAACCATCTGGATTTACCGCGCCTGCTGCAGGCTGGCGGACAGCCTCTGGTGCTGATCAGCAGCTATCGCCTGACCCGTTCCAAGTCCCCGCATTGGGTGGTGGTCACCGATTGCGATAAAGACTTTGTGTATCTGCACGATCCGGATGTCGACCACAGCCAGCATCGTCAACCGATGGACTGCCAGCATGTGCCGGTCAGCCATGGCGAGTTTGAGAAGATGAGTCGGTTTGGGCGTGGGAAATTGCGCGCGGCGGTGGTTTTGTATGCCCGCGCTACGCCAACTATCGTCAGGCCCTAGAGGTTTTTTTTTGGCGAGGGAGCTTGCTCCCGCATTAGTTCGTAGTGCTCATAAGAGCTTAGGGCTGCTGCGCAACCCAGCGGGAGCAAGCTCCCTCGCCACAGGACATCAGTGAAAATTAGAAGTGAAGTCACTTCAGGCCAATCTTGTACAGCGCACCGTCCTGCTCATCCGTCAGCACGTACAGATAGCCATCCGGCCCCTGCCGCACATCACGAATCCGCTGTTTAAGTTCGCCCAATAGCCGCTCCTCGTGCACCACCTTGTCCCCATCGAACTGCAAGCGGATCAGCTCCTGACTGACCAGCGCGCCGATGAACAAATTTTGCTGCCACGGCTTGAAGCGATCAGCGTCATAGAACGCCATGCCGGAAACACCCGGTGATTTCTCCCAGACATGGTGCGGGTCAACCGCACCTTCGACACTTTTGCCCTTGGCTTCGGGTATTGGTTGCAGGGAATAGTTGACGCCGTGGGTCGCCAGCGGCCAGCCGTAGTTTTTCCCACGCTCGATGATGTTCACCTCATCGCCGCCACGGGGACCGTGTTCGTTCTCCCAGAGAGTACCGTTCCACGGATTGAGCGCCGCGCCCTGCGGGTTGCGGTGGCCGTAGGACCAGATTTCCGGACGTACGCCGGACTGGCCCACGAACGGGTTGTCATCCGGCACCTTGCCGTCGGGGAAAATCCGCACGACCTTGCCCTGCAGTTTGTCGAGATCCTGCGCGGTCGGCCGATCATTGTTTTCGCCGAGGGTGATGAACAGATAGCCATCGCGGTCAAACACCAGACGTGAACCGAAATGGTTACCGGTCGAGAGCTTCGGCTCCTGACGGAAAATCACCTTGAAATCGCTAATCGTCTTCAAATCGTCCGACAGCCGGCCTCGCCCCACCGCCGTCCCGGCCTTATCCCCGGCGCCCCCGCCCTCGGCGTAGGACAGGTAGACCAATCGATGCTGTTTGAAGTCCGGCGACAGCACCACGTCGAGCAAACCGCCCTGGCCTTTGGCCCAGACCTTGGGCACGCCGCTGACGGGCTCGGAACGCTTGCCATCAGCGGTAATCACCCGCAGGTTCCCCGGACGCTCGGTCACCAGCATGCCCTGACGATCGGGCAGAAACGCCAGCGCCCACGGATGCTCCAGGCCTTGAGTAATCGTGGTGACTTCAAGGGCGCCCTGCTCGCTCTGCAGCTCTTTGGGGGGCGCGGCGAAGGCTGGCACGCTGATCAACGCGCCGGCGCACAGCGTGGCTAGAAGGGTTTTACGCAACATGCACGATTCCTTTTATTCGTTTCGAAGGCTGACAGGCGCTCAGGCCTGATGTTCAACGGTTGCTGTCTCCATCACGCGGCGGTGGGTTGGGAATGAATTTGGGTGGTGTACTCGGTACCGAGCGTTGCTGCTGACCATTGCCGATGCCGCCATTGCCAACGGTGGGCGTACTGGGCACCGGCACTGTATTCGGCCCGCGAATCACCGGCGTACTGGGCTGGGTGCCCTGCATGCTGTTGGGATTGGCGCGGCGAATCGGGCTGTTGTAGGGATTGTTGCTGTTGCCGGTGGGACTTTGTGCCAGCAACAGCGGCGCGGACGGTGCCGTGACCTCGGCATGTGCAAGACCTGCCCCAAGGAGCAGAACGATCATGCCGGGCAATACTCGGTTCATGGGATGGCCTCTCGATGCACAGGTGATAGAGCCTTCGAGTCCACGCTACGCCCCGGGTTCGGATTTGTTAACCCATCGCCCTTAAACAAGATGTAACACGGCTTGACCGACAGCACTGCTGTCTCCGGCAAACGCTGGAAACTTTCGCCGCCGGCTGCAGGTCACCTGAACATCATTCGCGGAGGACTCACCATGGCTCGGGCAATCTGGAAAGGCGCAATCAGTTTCGGACTGGTGCATATCCCCGTTGCGCTGGTGTCGGCAACGTCTTCGCACGGCGTCGACTTTGACTGGCTCGACAGCCGCAGCATGGATCCGGTGGGTTATAAACGGGTAAACAAAGTCACCGGCAAGGAAGTCACCAAACAGCACATCGTCAAAGGTGTGGCCTATGAGAAGGGCCGCTATGTGGTGCTCAGCGAGGAAGAAATCCGCTCGGCGCACCCGGTGTCCACGCAGACCATCGACATTTTCTCCTTCGTCGATGCCGAGCAGATTCCACTGCAGAACATCGACACGCCTTATTACCTTGCCCCGGACAAACGCGGCGGCAAGGTCTACGCCCTGCTGCGCGAAACATTGAGCAAAACCAACAAGGTCGCACTTGCCCGCGTCGTTCTGCACACTCGCCAATATCTGGCGGCGCTGATGCCGCTGGAATCGGCGCTGGTGCTGGTGAAACTGCGCTGGCCGCAGGAGGTGCGCGGCCTCGACGAACTGGAACTGGGCAGCGAGGTGACCAAGCCGCAACTGGCCAAGGGCGAGTTGGACATGGCTAAACGTCTGGTGCAGGACATGAGCGGCGACTGGAGCCCGGAGGACTACAAGGACGAGTTTGAAGACAAGATCATGGCCCTGGTCGAGAAAAAGGCCCACGAAGGCAAGATCGAGGATGTCGAAACCGTGGGTGGCGAAGCGGAGCGCAAGTCTGCGGATGTGATCGACTTGACCGAGCTGCTTAAACGCAGTCTGGGTGGGAAAGCGCCGGCCAAGTCCAAGGCTAAACCGGAGAAACCCACGAAGTCCACGCCGGCAAGGAAAACCAAAAAAGCCTCTGGGGAATGAATATTCAACACCTGTCAGGTAACTGACAGGATGCTTTTGAGACAGTCATCGCCAGCAGGCTGGCTCCCACGGTTCGGAATGCATTCCCCTGTGGAAACCAGTCTTCGGCAATGACAAACAGGCGCGACACAACAGTCAGATCAGAATGAAGATCGCCAGCAAACCGCCAAAGATCGCCCACTTTTCCATGTAATAACGCGCGCGATTGCGCTTTTTCAGCTCTTTGCCACGCAGTCGCACTTTGTAGATCTTGGTAAACAGACGGTTGATCCCGCCGGTACGGTCGCCCGCATCGTTAGGCGCGCCTGCCGCCGACATCACGGTGCGACTGAACCATCTATTGAACGCTGCCGCCCAGCGATATTTCATCGGACGCTCGATGTCGCAGAACAGGATGATGCGGTTTTTGTCGGTGGTATTTTCGGCGTAATGGATGTAAGTCTCATCGAACATCACCGCTTCACCGTCGCGCCAGTGGTAGCTATCACCGTCGACGTTGATGTAGCAACCCGCGTCGTTCGGCGTATCCAGGCCCAAGTGGTAGCGATAGGAGCCCGCATACGGGTCACGGTGACGAACCAGTTTCGAACCCGGTGGCAGTTCGGCAAACATCGCGGCCTTGATCGAACCGATGCTCTGCACCAGTTCTGTGGTGCGCGGGCACAGTTTCATCGCCGACGGATGACTCTCGCCGTACCACTTGAGGTAGAAACGCTTCCAGCCACTTTTGAAGAACGAGTTGAAACCCACATCGTCGTACTGATTCGAGCGTTTGATCTCACCGGCACGCAGCAGGTCTTGCCCTTCCTGGCGAATTTCTTCCCAATGCGCCTGCAACGGGCTCAGGTCCGGAAACTCGGACGGATCGAGATAGGGCTTGTTTGGTTTCTTTGAAAACAGGTACAGAAAGCAGTTGATCGGCGCCAGAAACGTCGAGTGGTCGCTCAACTGACGGCCCAGTTTGTGACGCACACGACCACGAAGGTGAACGTATGCAATGGAAATGACATAAATAGCGGCAATGATGAGTTTCACGGAAATCGTCACACGTCAAAAGTGAACAAACTGCGCGCCTGCCGGCCAAAGGCCCAGGGTCTGATGCAGTGGCATGAATACAAATACTGTCCCGGTGGCACTTCCTTGAGCCCATGCCGTGAGCGGCTATTGGGTAATCGGATGGCATTTTAGCCATACTTTGTAACCAATGGTGAACCTGATCTGTGAAAAACTGTCGGCTGAATCTGCCAAACTGCAGACGCGACAGTACGCTCGTGCAGGCGCATGAGTGCTGACGCAGAGCAAAACAGCGGTTATTCCGGGAAGCGCCGCAGCGTTTGCGCTGAGCTTTGACGTGTACGTTTCAGCCGCTGCGTACCAAGCCAGATGTAATCCGCACCTGACTTGAAAATGGTCCGCGGGCAATGAGAAATGAGTTTGAAAGGGTGAAGCGAAACCCGCCAGGTTGGAGCTCAACCGAGCATGACACCTGGCGGGTTGCGAGTAAGGGCTTATTTATCGGTGGAAAGGCTCGCCTTGCTCAATCCCTTGGTATTGTGATCGCCTGGCGTCGTGGCGGAGACCGCCGTGGCTTTCGACAACCCCTTGGTGTCCTTGGAATGCGCTACACCTGAAGTCGCCAGGCCGTGCCCGCGGTCGGTATTGTGGTCGCGTCCAATATGTTGGCCACTGACGCCATGATCCCGTACGGCCCTGCCGTCATGATCCGTTTCCTGGCCTTCAGCGCGGCCATTGCTGGAGACGCTGCCTGAGTGCCCGGCACTGTCGCCGCTATGGCCAGCGCTGCCGGCACCGCCGCCGTGACTGCCTCCACCGCCAGCGCCACCGGCGCCACCACCACCACCACCACCACCACCACCACCACCACCATCTTTGGCGTGGGCAGAGGCCATGATGGACAGTTGAGCAGGCAGTAACGGCGCAGCAGCAAACATCATTACGCAGGACATGACGGCAACCAGATTTTTCTTTTTAAAACGCATGACGGCATCCACAGGGGTTGGTTTTACTGCCATCTGAGATGCATTCATTTAGATCTGATTCACCCACAAGCGATCAGCGGAAGCCAATCGCCTTATATATAAGGTGGGTGAGAATGTATTGCTTTTACCTTAGGTGAACAGATTCAAAAAATCAGGTTCATTGACCTGCCATCAGACTAATCGAAAGCGCCATTCAGCACTTCGTAGATAAGCCCGCTCGCAATGGCCACCAGAATCAAGTCGGTGCCCGCCTGCTGCCACTCATATCCGTCGTAATGAGGCAGTCGCCCCGCCAGACGTCCATCCAGTTTTTTGGCGATGCCCGGCGGCAGCGGTTTGCCGCGCGCCAGATTCTTTTGAATACCGGGAGGCAACGCCGGACCAGGGCTCCAGTAGTCTCTGTAGCCGTTGAGCACGGTCAGCACACCGCTTCGATCGACCACAGGTGCATGATCCCAGTTGCCCGAACTGGATCCTTTGTTTTTGCCCCCTTGATTGCCATGTCCCTGGCTGTTCTGCGGGCCGCCCTTGCCGTTCCCTTTGCCGTTGCCATTGCCATTTCCGGGATCGGCCAATGCCGTTACAGAACTCACCGCCAAGGCCAGACAAGTAACAGACGCAACCAGTAAGCGTTTTTTAAACATGACCGTCCTCTCATCGGAAACTCCTCGATGAAATGTAGACGACATCAGGCGTTTTAGTTCTTCCCATGATTGTTGGGAGCCCGCATCGACACTCGTGAATTCGATAGACCACGGCGTGAACGCGCATTTCACGCTCCCCGATGCAGGCAGTCTGCCGGTTCGTCAGCCTCCGCCATACAACTGCCGCATGACTTATGCGACAATGCGCGCAATGTCTGGCATGAATCCCGCCTTTAATGCCCAACAGCCTGGACGCCGTGTCCAGTTGCTGCTCTCACCCCTCGCCTGCTGGCTACCGCCAACACTGACCGGGTAGGGAAAAAAACGCTCCAAAATGCCCCAGAAATGGCCCAAGCGCCAAATGTGCGGCTCGCAACCCATTGATAGGTAAAGCAATTGATCTCCACAGCTAACATCACGATGCAGTTCGGCGCCAAGCCGCTCTTCGAAAACGTTTCGGTCAAATTCAACGGCGGCAACCGCTACGGTCTGATCGGCGCCAACGGTTGCGGCAAGTCGACCTTCATGAAAATCCTCGGTGGCGATCTCGAGCCGTCCGGCGGTCAGGTCATGCTCGAGCCGAACGTTCGCCTGGGTAAATTGCGTCAGGATCAGTTTGCCTACGAAGAATTCACCGTGATCGACACCGTGATCATGGGTCACGAAGAGTTGTGGAAGGTCAAGGCCGAACGCGATCGTATCTACTCGCTGCCGGAAATGAGCGAAGAAGACGGTATGGCCGTGGCCGAGCTGGAAACCGAGTTCGCCGAGATGGACGGCTACACCGCCGAATCCCGTGCCGGTGAACTGCTGCTGGGTCTGGGTATTCCACTGGAACAGCATTTCGGCCCGATGTCTGAAGTGGCGCCAGGCTGGAAGCTGCGGGTCTTGCTGGCTCAGGCACTGTTCTCCGATCCGGAAGTGCTGTTGCTCGACGAACCGACCAACCACCTGGACATCAACACCATTCGCTGGCTGGAATCGATTCTCACCGTGCGTAACAGCACCATGATCATCATTTCCCACGACCGTCACTTCCTTAACAGCGTGTGCACCCACATGGCTGACCTGGACTACGGCGAACTGCGTCTGTTCCCGGGCAACTATGACGAGTACATGACGGCCGCGACCCAGTCCCGCGAGCAACTGCTGTCGGACAACGCCAAGAAGAAAGCCCAGATTGCCGAACTGCAGACGTTCGTCAGCCGCTTCTCGGCCAACGCCTCGAAAGCCAAACAGGCCACTTCCCGCGCCAAGCAGATCGACAAGATCCAGCTGGCCGAGGTCAAGCCATCGAGCCGTGTCAGCCCGTTCATCCGTTTCGAACAGACTAAAAAGCTGCACCGCCAGGCCGTGACCATCGAGCAGATGTCCAAGGGCTTCGACGGCAAAACTTTGTTCAAGAACTTCAGCTTCACCGTTGAAGCCGGCGAGCGCGTGGCGATCATCGGCCCGAACGGTATCGGCAAGACCACACTGTTGCGCACCCTGATGGGCGAGCTGACGCCCGACGCCGGTTCTGTGAAATGGACCGAGAGCGCGGAGCTGGGCTACTACGCTCAGGATCACGCCCACGACTTCGAAGACGATGTCAGCCTGTTCGACTGGATGGGTCAGTGGACGCAGGGCGAGCAGGTGATTCGTGGCACCCTGGGTCGCATGCTGTTCTCCAACGACGAGATTCTCAAGTCGGTCAAGGTCATCTCCGGCGGTGAGCAAGGTCGTATGCTGTTCGGCAAATTGATCCTGCAAAAGCCGAACGTGCTGGTGATGGACGAACCGACCAACCACCTCGACATGGAATCGATCGAGGCGCTGAACCTGGCGCTGGAAAACTACCCGGGTACGCTGATCTTCGTCAGCCACGACCGTGAGTTCGTATCGTCTCTGGCCACGCGCATCATCGAGCTGAGCCCGAACGGCGTGACTGACTTCAGCGGCACTTATGATGACTACCTGCGTAGTCAGGGTGTGGTGTTCTAAAGATAGCGGCGAGCTTCCCGCTCCAAGCTTCAAGCGAAAGCCCTGTCGGTGTGACAGGGCTTTTTGCATTTCAAGGGATCGTGATTTTGTGCTGCGAAGCCCTTCGCGAGCAGGCTCGCTCCCACATTTGGAACGCGATTACCGTGGGAGCGAGCCAGCTCGCGAAGAGCCCCTCAAAAACACCACCGGCTCCAAGTAAATTAGTTAGCCTGCTTCCTTTTATTTCAGCACCCAGCCATGATGCCGACTCTCCCACCGCCGCCCGCGAACGAGTCCACATGCCTGCGCAGCAACAGCCTTTGCAAAGCTCCCTGGCGATCACCCTGCAGATCGTCTCCATCGTTTTCTATACCTTTGTCGCTTTCCTGTGCATCGGCCTGCCGATTGCAGTGTTACCCGGCTATGTTCACGAGCAACTGGGATTCAGCGCGATCGTTGCCGGACTGGTCATCGGCTCGCAATATCTGGCGACTTTGCTCAGTCGACCGATGGCCGGACGCATGTCGGACACGCTGGGCACCAAACGGGCGATTGTTTATGGCTTGTCGGGGATTGTGCTCAGCGGGCTGCTGACGCTGATTTCGACGCTGCTGCAGGACTTCCCGGTGCCGAGCCTGATTATCCTGATCATCGGTCGGCTGCTGCTCGGCGTTGCACAGGGTTTGATCGGCGTCGGCACCATCAGCTGGTGCATGGGCCAGGTCGGCGTGGAGCACACGGCAAGGTCGATCGGCTGGAACGGCATTGCCTCCTACGGCGCGATTGCGATTGGCGCACCACTGGGCGTGGTGATGGTTGCCGACTACGGCTTTACCAGCCTGGGCATCGCCCTCTCGGTACTGGCGGCGGCCGCTCTGGTGATCATCCGTAATAAACCCTCGGTACCGGTGGTGCGCGGCGAACGGCTGTCTTTTTGGGCAGTATTCGGGCGCATCGCACCGTATGGGGCCAGTTTGAGTCTGGCGTCGATCGGTTACGGCACGCTGACCACCTTCATCACCCTTTATTACCTCAACCGTGGCTGGAGCGGCGCCGCGTATTGCCTGACGGTATTCGGCGTGTGCTTCATCCTGTCGCGGTTACTGTTCATTTCGGCGATCAGCCGTTTTGGCGGGTTCAATTCAGCGATCGCCTGCATGAGCATCGAAACCCTAGGCCTGGTGCTGCTGTGGCTGGCACCGTCGACCGCGTTCGCCTTGATCGGCGCGGGTCTGGCCGGGTTTGGCCTGTCGCTGGTGTATCCGGCGCTGGGGGTCGAGGCGATCAAGCAGGTGCCCAGTTCCAGCCGTGGCTCGGGGCTGGGGGCTTATGCAGTGTTCTTTGATCTGGCACTGGCGATTGCCGGGCCGTTGATGGGCGCGGTGGCGTTGAACCTGGGATATGCGTGGATTTTCTTCAGTGCGGCGCTGTTGTCGGTGCTCGGGCTGGGGTTGACCTTGTTGCTCAAGCGCCGGGCGATGAGCTGAAAAACGAAATCAAAAGGTCGTCCGATCGCGGCCCGAGCCTTCGGCAGCTCCTACAAAAATCTACTGTAGGAGCTGCCGAAGGCTGCGATCTTTTGATCTTTGATCTTTATTGGTCCGCGGTCTGCATCCCCGCCCGGCTCGGCCTGCCCAGCGTGCGCGAGAAAAACTGTCCGGCCTCGGAAATCAGGTTGCGGTGGATGTCTTCGCGATCCACGCCATCAGCGTCGGTGCACAGCGCCGGCATGGCGCGGATCTGCTCTTCGTTGCACGGCGCCATGAACACAAAATGCCCTGCCCCGGCCAATAACTTGAAGTCCGGCGCGGTTGGCAGTTTGCGCGCCAGCGCCGCGGCGTTTTTGTCGAACGCCACCAGTTTGTCGCCATCGCCGCTGTACAGCAGCACCGGCACATGCACGTCTGCGAGGGTGTGACGACCAAATTTGAGGCTCAGCGGCGCCATCAGCAACAGCGCATGCACGCGCGGATCAGCCACCGGTTGCAAGTCATCACGATCGACGATCAGTTCGCCCTGAGTGTTGCAGGCGTCACGGTCGTCCGGGCGCTCCTGACAGTAACGGCGCAGGCGATCCAGATCCGGCTGCGCGCCAGAGAGAATCAACGCGGTTTCGCCACCGGCCGAATAGCCGATCACCCCAACCTGATCGGCGTTGACGAACGGCGAGAGCATCGGGTCGCCGAGGGTGGCGGTGATCGCTTCGGAAATCTGGATTGGCCGCCCATACAGATTGCTCAGGGTACCGAGGCGGCTGTGGTCTTTGGAGTTGTCGCCGGGATGAATCACCGCGACCACCACAAAGCCCTTGCGTGCCAGCGAGGTGGCAAGGTCATGCAGCGCCAGCGGCGTGCCAGTGTTGCCGTGGGACAGCATCAGCATCGGGAAGCGGCCGATCGCGACCTTGGTGTCGGCGCCCGCCTCGACGGTGTAGCCCTCAAGCAGGCTGCTGTGCTCGCGGTCGCTGGAGGGATAGAAGGCGATGGCGCGCATCGGTTGCAGATCCAGCGGATCGAGGAATGTCATCTCGTGGTAACCGACACTCCAGACAGGGTGTCGCCCGGGCGCGGCATGCACTGAACCGAGGCTGCCAAGCAGGCAAATCAGTAACGTTGCACAAAGACGCATCATCGGATGGCCCACCCTGTGTTACTCAATCGAAAGATCCTTTGTGTTCCGACACGCCCGTAACCCTGAGGTTCGGTGATCCGGCGTGGCGTTGCACTCAGACGTTGATCGTTTGACTGCATAACCCGGGCCAGATTATGCAACAGTCTGAAACAAAAAACTCCGCACCTGGCCCTTGCAGAACCAGAATACAGAGTTTTTTGAGGCGCTACCTGAACGGCAGCTGGTCTTTACGCAATGCTTACGCAGCGGCGAACAGTTGCTCGGCGATCTTCGCCTGAGCGGCGCTCATTGCGTTGTTGCGCACTTCATCACCGTAGGCCAGACCTTCGGCACGGACGATTTCGATGTCGGTGATGCCGAGGAAACCGAGAACCAGCTTCAAATATTCTTCGTGGGCGATGCCGCTCGCCTGACCGGCATGGATGCCACCGGAGGTGGAGACGATCACCACTTTCTTGCCACCGCACAGGCCTTCAGGGCCGGCTTCGGTGTAGCGGAAAGTCTGGCCGGCAACGGCGACGCGGTCGATCCAGGCCTTGAGCTGGGTCGGCACGGTGAAGTTGTACATCGGCGCGGCGATGACGATGGCGTCGGCCGCGATGAATTCGGCCAGGGTCGAAGCGCTCAATTCGGCTTCGTGCTGTTGCGCGGCGTCGCGCAGTTCAGCGGTGGTACCGGCAGCCACCAGAGTGGTCGACGAGAAGTGGCTGATGGCGTCGGCGGCCAGGTCGCGGTAGGTCACCACGGCCGCAGGTTCTGCGGCTTGCCAGGCTTTGACGACCTGGCTGCTCAGCTGACGGGAAGCGGAGTTGTCGCCCAGAATGCTCGAATCGATGTGCAGCAGTTTCATGTGGAATCTCCTGGAAAGAATCGCCGGCGGCGACGGAATGGAGACAATCCTACGGAAGAAACCAATAGCTGATTAGCCGCCGACAATGCGATAGTTCGTCCCACTGATAGAACGGTGGGCTTTTCATGCAGGACCTCAACGATCTGTACTATTTCGCCAAGGTGGTCGAGGCCGGTGGCTTTGCGGCAGCCGGCCGCTTACTGGGCATTCCCAAGTCGCGGTTGTCGCGGCGCATTGCCGAGCTCGAAGAACGCTTGGGCGCCCGCCTCCTGCAACGCACTACGCGCCAGTTGAACCTGACGGCTGTTGGCGAGCGCTACTTGCGTCACTGTCAGGCGATGTTGCTGGAAGCGGAGATGGCCGACGAAGCCGTTGCCAGCATGTCCAGTGAGCCGCGCGGGCGCTTGCGGGTATCGTGTCCGACCGGGCTGGCGCGAGAAATGTTGCCATGGGTAATCAGCGAATTTCTGGGCAAATTCCCCCAGGTGCAGCTGGAGGTGGTGCTGCTCAACCGCCGCGTGGATCTGGTCGCCGAGGGCTTCGACGTGGCGCTGCGCGTACGTGAACTCGGCGATGAGGATCCATTGCTGGTCACCCGCCGTCTGCGTCAGGCGCAAATGGTGGTGGTGGCCAGCCCGGCCTTTGTCGAAGGCAAGACCATTGCCCACCCGCAGGATCTGAAAAACCTGCCGGTACTTGGCGCGCTGGAAGCCGACCGCATGGTGCACGTGCGTTTGCTTGATCAGCAAGGCAATAGCATCGAGCTGAATATGGAAGCGCGCCTGGGCATCGATGACTTTATCGTGCGCAAAGCCTGCGTACTCGCCGGCCAGGGCTTTACCCTGCTGCCGATGATGTATTGCGAAGCCGACCTTGAAAGCGGCGCGCTGGTGCAACTGTTGCCCGAGTGGTCGTTGCCCGGTGGCTGGTTGCAGGCGGTGTATCCGCATCGGCGCGGGGTGATGCCGGCGGTGCGGGCGTGGATCGACCATCTGGTCGAATCGTTCAATGCGTGCGGGGAGCGGCTGTTATGAGCAAGGGAAAGATGAACGAAGCGGATGTCGCCGCCTTCTGCCTGGCCTTGCCGGGCGCGCGGGAGGATTACAAATGGGGCGGCGTGCGGGTGTTCTCGATTGCCGGCAACAAGATGTTTGCCTTGCAGGGGCTGCGCGGGGATTCACTGGCTTTCAAGGTCGACAAGGATCTGTTTCTCGGCCATTGCGACCGCCCGGGTATTCACCCGGCGCCGTATCTGGCGCGGGCACAGTGGATCATCATGCACCCGCCCTACCCGCTGGGCGCCGAGGAACTGCAGGGATTGCTGACGCGTTCGCATCAGTTGGTGGTGGGCAAATTGCCCAAAAAAACTCAAATCGGATTACTGCTCTGAACCCGATCCCTGTAGGAGTTGCCGCAGGCTGCGATCCTTTGATCTTGCTTTTTCAAGATCAAAGTCAAAAGATCGCAGCCTGCGGCAGCTCCTACAGGGGGATTTGCGGTGATTCAGAAGAGTGACAGCAGGTTCGAACCCAGAAACAACTGGTCGATCCAGAACACCTGATGCAGCGCCACAATCACCCAGAACAGAATCTGGAACGACACCTTGCGCGTCTTGTGCCGGAACACTTGCTGGGCAATCAGCGCACCGGGCCAGCCGCCGGCCAGTTCCAGCGCATGCAGGATGTTCTCCGGCGTGCGCCAGGCATCGGCGCGGGCCTTGCGCTTGTCTGCCCAGTACATGAAAAACGCCAGCACACTGACAACCCCATAAGCCGTCAACGGCACCAACGAGATGCCGCGCAGCCACATCGACAGCGAGCCGAACAGCGGCAGCGCGCAGACGATCAGCAGCACTGCCAGTTTCAGTTTCAGATGCTGAATGCCGCCGCCCGACGGGCGTCCATCCGGGCGGCGTGCGCGGGAATCACTCATGGTTTGGCCGCCGACCAGTCCACCCAGCCGAACTGCCAGGTCGCCAGAATCACCAGACCGAAGACGATCCGGTACCAGGCGAACGCCGCGTAGCTGTGGCTGGCGATAAACTTGAGCAGACCGCGCACGGCAATCATGGCGAAGATAAACGCCGTGATGAAGCCGATGGCGAATACCGGAAAGTCAGCTGGCACGAACAGGTGGCGATACTTGTAACCGGAGTACACCGCCGCACCGACCATGGTCGGCATCGCCAGGAAGAACGAGAACTCGGTCGCGGTCTTGCGCGACAGTCCAAACAGCAGACCACCGATAATCGTCGAACCGGAACGCGAGGTGCCGGGAATCATCGCCAGACATTGGGCGAACCCGACCTTCAGCGCATCTTTCCAAGTGATCTCGTCCACGCTTTCGGCGTGCACTTCATGCTGGCGGCGCTCTGCCCACAACATGATCACGCCGCCCACCACCAGTGCGGTCGCGACGGTGATCGGGTTGAACAGGTACTGGTGAATCAGGTCGGCAAAAATCACCCCCAACACCACCGCCGGCAGAAACGCGATCAGCAGGTTGGCAGTGAACCGTCGCGCACTCGGCTGGGTCGGCAAGCCAATCACCACATCGAGAATCTTGCGACGAAACTCCCAGACCACCGCGAGGATCGCGCCGAGCTGAATAATGATGTTGAACGCCATGGCCCGTTCGCCGCCGAAGTCGAGCAAGTCGGCAACAATGATCTGGTGTCCGGTACTGGAAATGGGCAAAAACTCCGTCAGCCCCTCTACAACTCCAAGAATCAGTGCCTGCAAGGCGATCCAAAGATCCATCAGTCCCCCAAAGAGCGATGCACGCTGGCATGCCCCGATAATATTTTTACGTTCACTGCGATCAGCGTAGCTGTTTATTGCTGTACCGATTCCGCGCGCACAGCATCCACACGAAACGGTCAAAATTCCGTGAAATATCAACTTGGATTCAGGTTTTCGCGCGCGGGGCCGAAATCCTAACAGACAAGCCTTAATAGTGCTGCGGCGTTATACGACTTGGGTCGCGTATGCCCGACCACTCAAACGTGGTTGGATGCTGGCGTTGATTTATTACAAGAAAAAGAAATCGGAGTGGCAGCGTTATGAACAGCTTGCGCAGTGTGTCGATCAGCCGACGCTTGTGGCTCATTTTGATTGTGGCCGTGGTCATGTTGTTGACCTTGGGTGTGTTGATGCTCAAGCAGATCCACGATGACCTCTACCACGCCAAGGCGCAGAAAACCCAGCACGTGGTGCAGACCGCGAGCGGCTTGCTGAGCTACTACCACGACCTGGAAACCGCCGGCACCCTCACCCGCGACGCCGCACAGAAGCAGGCACTGACCGCCATTCGCGGCCTGCGCTACGACCAGAGCGACTATTTCTGGATCAACGACCTCATCCCCGTGATGGTCATGCACCCGACCAACCCCAAGCTCGAAGGCCAGAACCTCTCGGCGATCCGCGACCCGGACGGTTTCGCGGTGTTCAACGAGATGGTCGCGATCGCCAAAAGCAAAGGCGCAGGCATGGTCGATTACCGCTGGCCCAAGCCCGGTGCCAGCGAACCGGTGGCGAAAACCTCCTATGTAAAATTGTTCGAGCCGTGGGGCTGGGTGCTCGGTTCGGGCGTTTACGTCGATGATGTGCAGAGCGAATTCCGCGGTCAGTTGATCAAGGCTTCGGTGATTGGTTTGGTGATCGCCGTGATCATGGCCTTGCTGGTGATTTTGATTGCCCGCAGCATCGTCCGACCGTTGCAGGAAACCGTGAACGCCATGGCCAACATCGCCAGCGGCGAAAGCGATCTGACCCGCAGCCTCGACACCCACGGCCAGGACGAAGTCACGCAACTGGCGCATCACTTCAACGCCTTCACCGCCAAGTTGCGCCGGGTCATCGGTGATTTGCAGGTTTCGGCCAGTGCGCTCGGCCAGTCGTCCAGTGAACTGGGCAACGACGCGAACCAGGCCCAGCAGCGCAGCCAGCAGCAATCGCAGCAGATGGAGCTGGTGGCGACCGCGATCAACGAAGTCACCTACGGCGTGCAGGATGTGGCGAAGAATGCCGAGCATGCTGCCGCTGAAATGCGCGATGCCGAAGCCCAGGCGCAGCAGGGCCAGATCAACATCGACGGCAGCCTGCAACAGATCGACAGACTGTCCGGCACCATTGACCAGGCGGTCGAAGTGATCCGCACCCTCGCCGCCGAAAGCACGCAGATCGGCAGTGTGCTGGAGGTGATCCGCTCGATTGCCGAGCAGACCAACCTGCTGGCCCTCAACGCGGCCATCGAAGCGGCCCGTGCCGGTGAACAAGGCCGGGGCTTTGCGGTGGTGGCCGATGAAGTGCGACTGCTGGCGCAGCGCACGCAAAAGTCGACGGCGGAAATCCAGACCATGATCGAGCGCCTGCAGAACCATTCCGAAGCGGCCGTGAAGGTCATCGGTGACAGCAGCAAGGCCTCGCAACTGACCATCGAGCAGGCGGGACTGGCCGGCGCGAGCCTGAATGCCATCGGCCAGGCGCTGCGTAATCTCAACGGTCTGAACGCCTCGATTGCCAGCGCCACGCTGCAACAGGCGCATGTGGTCGAGGACATCAACCAGAACGTCACACAGGCGGCCGGCCTTTCTCACAGCACTGCGCTGGCGGCGGAGCAGTCAAGTGCGGCGAGCGTGAAGCTGGGGCAATTGAGTGAACAGCTGAACCAGCTTCTGCGCCAGTTCCGCGTCTGACCTAACCCCCTCTGTGGGAGCGAGCTTGCTCGCGAAGGCTTGGTGTCAGTCGATAGAGTCGTTACTGATAAAACGCTTTCGCGAGCAAGCTCGCTCCCACAGGTGGGCCAGGTGCCCCGTCAAAATCGGCAAGGCTCGCTCCCACAGGTTTTTGGGTACAATCCGCTCCCTCCTCAACTCCCTCAAGGAACCCCCATGTCCGGGCTTGAACTGTTTGCCGCCGCCCTCGGTGTGATTGCCGTGTGGCTGACGGTCAAACAGAATCCATGGTGCTGGCCGATCGGCCTGGTCATGGTGTTGCTGTACAGCTGGATTTTCTATGACGTGAAGCTGTACTCGGACATGTTGCTGCAAGTGATTTACGCCGCGCTGCAAGTCTACGGCTGGTGGCAATGGACCCGCGCCGGGACAATGCATGACGGACGCGACGTCACGCGTCTGGATCGGCGCTCGATCCTGCTCGGTCTGAGTGTGGGCGCACTGGGCAGCCTGCTGCTGGGCGCGGCCATGGCGCACTGGACCGACGCCGCACAGCCATGGCTTGATGCCGCACTGACTGCTTTCAGCCTCGTCGCACAACTCTGGATGGCGCAGAAACGCCTGCAATGCTGGGCGCTGTGGTTCGTGCTGGATGTGATTTTCGTCGGTCTGTTTCTTTATAAGGGCTTGTACCTTACCGCCGCGCTGTATGCCCTGTTCACCCTGATTGCGGTGCAGGGCTGGCGGGAATGGCGCGCCGATCCGGCGTTGCAGCGATGAAGGTGGTTGTCCTCACCGGCCCGGAATCCACCGGCAAGAGCTGGCTGGCCGCTGGCCTACAGGAGCACTTCGGCGGCCTGCGGGTGGACGAATACGTACGCTGGTTCATCGAGCAAAACCCTCGTGATACCTGCCTCGACGACATCCCCGCTATCGCTCGCGGGCAGTTGCAGTGGGAAGATCAGGCGCGGACGCAGCAACCGCAGTTGCTGATTCTCGACACCCATTTGCTGAGCAACATCCTGTGGAGCCAGACCCTGTTCGGCGACTGCCCGACATGGCTGGAGCCCCAGCTGCTGGCGCGGCATTACGACTTGCACCTGCTGTTGTCGCCGGAGCAGATCGACTGGACGGATGACGGCCAACGTTGTCAGCCCCAACTGAGCGCACGCCAGGCGTTCTTTCAGGCCACCCGCGACTGGCTGGAACAGCACAAGCAGCCGTTGCAGATCATTCAGGGCGATTGGGATCAACGCCGCGTTCAGACCTTTGAAGCCGTCGCCCGGTTATTGGCTGATGGATCCATCGAATAGCTCCGTTCAGGACGAAAGTGTCCATTCCTGAAACACCTCCCTGCGCGCAAAGAGGCCAGTTCAGTGGCCTTCATCATTTTGTCAGGACATCTGTTTCGCCAGTGAAACAGTCCCCGGCAAACCCTTGTCCCAGAGCTTTGCGCCGCCATGCAACCCGTGGGCGTCTGCACGACTGTTTCAGCGTTGAAACAGCTTTTGTATCAACCCTGCGCGGCCCATCGCCAACCCGTTGAAAATCAACAACAACTCAAAAGCGGCACAGCTTTCGCTCTCTCCTTCCCAACGCTGACAAGAGCCAGCCCACTGAAGAAGGAATTGCCGCCGTGGGGAATTTCAATAAAGGCCTGACCTGCCTTCTGCTGATTGGATCAGCCGCCAGCACTTTCATCAGTTTCAACGTTCAGGCCGAAGGCAATGGCGTGATCGTTCTCAACCGCGATGTCCAGCCCATTCCAATCGGACGCAGCGGTGGCAAAGACCCCTATCCCACCACGGTCAATGCCAACCCTTCCGATCGAATCCATCAAGCAATGACCAGCACCGAACTCAGTGACGGTGAGTTCGCCAGTGTCGCCAGTGGCGCTTCGATCCGCAGCAACATGATCACGCCGAACTCGGACATGCCCGGCATGAATGTGCTCACCAACCCCAACGGCCTGCCAGGCATGAGTGCCGGTCATGGCGGCGGCGGTGGCGGCACGATCTCCAACACGATCAATCGCTCGTTGAGTACCGGTCTGGCACCGCTGACCCGCATGGCTGGAGGTCAATGAGATGAATCGTTCCCTGCTGCTGCTTGCTCTCTTCGGCTGCGCCAGCGCCATGGCCGCCGAGCCCGGGTCAGTCAACAACGCCGACATTCAGGACACCGGTGTGCAGTACCGCGGCAACTTCAACGTCAACCAGGCCGCTGGCGACCAGATGCAACAGACCAATACCAAAGCGATCGCCATCGGCACCAACGCTAGCGCCACAACCATCGTCAGGCAAAAGCTGGATACCCCAGCCAACCCGTCGATGAACGCCAGCGCCACCATTGGCGGCACCTCTTTCAGTAATGGCAACGGAATCCTGGGCGTGAACCAGGGTGCCGGGGCCAACAACCAGATGGCCAACGTGACGCGCGTCAGCATCAGTGCTGCCCCGCAAAGCGTTGACGACAGCGCCCTGTCGCAACAGAACGTGGCGCTTTTACCGAGCTCAGGAGCAACTGGTACCTCACCCGGCAGTCGCCAGGTCACGACAAGTGATCAGGCCTTCACCGGCAGCCGAGGGGTAATCCAGGTGAACCAGAGTGCCGGGGTGGGGAACCGTATGGCTAACACCCTGAGCATCCGGGTCGCTGACTGACCCAAACAACAAAAGCAGTGCAATTAGAAAGTACCAACACTTAACCAACTAATAAGCACGATGGAGAAACACCATGAAAACTACAATGGCTCTCAAACCACTGGTTTTCGCACTTGCAGCAGTAATGGCAATGGCGGCTCAAGCAGGCGGTAATGATCATGGTAACAATGGTGGTCACGGTCACAACCCTCCTCCACCAAAAGGCCCTACCCTGGAAGAACTGCTGCAAATCGGCGCAGGTGCCGGTGCCGCAGTACTCGACGTGCAGAACAATGCCGACAACACCGTCCTGAACCAGGGCACTCAAAACAACGCCGGCATCAGCGGCTCGCTCAACGGCGCCAACGGTAACGTCGGCGCAAACAACGTGGCCGGTGACGGCAACCAGCAAGACAACGCCGCTGCACTGGCAACTGCCGACGAAAGCTTCATCTTCGGCTCTGCGGTGTCCGCTTCCAGCGCCACTCAAGTCAACAGCAACAACGCCGTTAGCAACTACTCCGCCACCAACAACGCTAACATGAACAATGTCGGCAACAGTGGCTCGGGTAATATTGGCGTGAACAACGCTGCCGGCAACTTCAACCAACAGAAAAACAACCTGGCAATCGCTGTGTCCGGTGGCCGTGTAGCGCAAGCCGCTGCCGCTGCCAACCAAAGCACTACCGGTCTGCAAGTCGGCAACAACGGCACTCAGACCTTCAAGAAAGATACCCTCACTGGCACCGTCGCCGCCGTCGGCGTGTTCGGCGCCGTGGGCGAAGCTACCATCAAGGGTGACAGCCACGGCGGTGGCGGTTACGGCAATGACGACAGAGGCCATGGCGGCAATGGCGGTAGCAAAGATCAAAAAGCTACCTTCGAAGCTGTCGGTGCCTTCGGCCTGGCGGGTGTGACCACTCAACAAGTGCTGACCCCAGACGGCTGGAAAAACCCTGTCACCAACACTGCCAGCATGACCAACGTAGGCAACAACTGGTCGGGCAACGGTGGCTTCAACAACGCCTCCGGTGTGGGCAACCAACAAAGCAACTCGCTGTCCATCGCTGCAGGTTGCAAAGCCTGCATGTAATCGCGATCGAAACGAAAGCCCCGGAAACGGGGCTTTTCCTCAGTCCGCAAAGGCGTATCGATCATGCGTAAGACTGCCTTTATCGCCCTGCTTTGCCTGTCCGGCCTGACCCAGGCTGCCCAGATGCCCGTCGCTGCCCTGCCCGGCGGCGTACTCGTCTACAAAAACGTGCAAAGTATCCGTGAGCGCAAGTTTGCCGACATTGTCGAACAGAAAACCGATTTCAGCTGCGGCGCCGCCGCACTGGCCACGGTATTGCGCCAGGCCTATTGGCTCGACGTCGATGAGGAGCACATCATCAAAGGCATGCTGGTCAACGCCGACCAGGACCTTGTTCGCACTCAGGGTTTTTCCATGCTGGACATGAAGCGCTACGTAGAAAGCATCGGCATGCGCGCCAGGGGTTACAAGATTCCACCGGAGAAGCTCGACGCAGTCACAATCCCGGTGGTGGTACTGTTGGAAATTCGCGGCTACAAGCATTTCGTGGTACTGCAGCGTTCGGACAAGGATTGGGTTTACATCGGAGATCCCGTCTTAGGCCACAAACGCTACACCCATGATGACTTTGTCAAAGGTTGGAACGGCATCGTCTTCGCCATCGTCGGCCCCGGTTATGACAAAACCAATGCATTGCGCTCACCACCGACCCCGCTGACGGCCAAGAACAAGCTGGATAACTTCAACCCTGTCAAAGATGCTGAATTGATGGACTTCGGGTTCATACAGAGCGACTTCTTTTAATCGCCGATTATAAAGAATGGGGCTGGATGTCCCGGGAGCAGCAGATGAAAACCTCATACTGGCTGGCCGCCGCCTGCCTGGCAGCGAGCGCGTCAGGCTATGCCAATGCAGGGTTCAAACCTATCGAAATCCAGGATCAGGAGCTGTCACAGCTTCGAGGTCGTTACGTCATGCCGGGGCGGATCATCAGCTTCGGCATTGTCATGAGCAGTACCTGGCGCAACGCCAGCGGTGATCTGATCGGCGCTGCGACGTCGATGCAAATCCAGGCCGCCACGATCAAACCGGAATTTTATGTCTCGACCATCAAGGAACAGGGCAACGGCAGCACCCCGACGCCGGGTACTGGCAATGTGATTGGTGGTGCGGCACTCAACAGCAGCCAGGGCGTAACCCAAAGCGTACGCGCCGCCGGCGACGGCAACACCGCCAACAACAACGTGGCGATCAACGTAAAAGAGGCCAACACCCCTCCTCCACTGGCCCCTGCACAAGGCCAGGCCCTGATCGCCGGGCAAACCATCGGTGCCAGCAATGCCGCTGGCAACGTCGCCGTTTCGGCCAGCAGCAGTGGCGTGCAAATGGCGATCCAGGCCTCGGGAAATCAGGGCACTGCCCTGCAACAAATCGCCCAGGGCGGCCTGCTGCAGAACACACGCCTGCTGGGCAGCGCCAACGTGGTCAACAACATGACCCAACTCAATGTTGTACTTAATAATAACGGCATCAGCCCCGGCGCACTGGACTGCAACCTGACTCAACTCAGGGCACTACGCAATATCGGATATTGAACTACGCTGAGTCTCGATCATTGGGCTTAAAGGGACGGCTTATTCATGTATCGATCAGTATCACTGCGTGCCGCTGTATGTCTGAGTACTCTTCTACCTGCGGCGATGCTGCAAGCAGCACCCGACGCAGATGTGGAGACCCTGAAACAGGAACTTCTGGAGCTGAAGCAACGATACGAAGTACAACAAAAGGCCCTGGCGGTGCTCGAACAAAGGGTCCGTCAGGTTGAAGATCAACCGGCAGCGCCGCAACCCAAACGGCTGGCCAAGTCGCCGTCTGACATGAAAGGCAATCCAAGAGTCGCTACCAGCACCGGCGCGCCCGGGACTGGGGCGGCAGCAGCGTCGGGGGGCGCAGCAGGGGGTAGTGGCGCGTCTTACGGCCAGTCGCTGGCCGACGATTCGCAACCGGCACAGAGTGTGTCCAACCTCTACGACGAGGCCAGCGGCTTCTTCGGTGGTGGCAAGTTCAGCTTTGAAACCGGTGTGACCTACTCGCGTTACGACACCCGGCAGCTGATTCTCAACGGCTTCCTCGCACTGGACTCGATCTTTCTGGGCAACATCAACCTCGACCGGATCAAGGCCGACACCTGGACGCTGGACCTGACCGGCCGCTACAACTTCGACAACCGCTGGCAGTTCGACGTCAACGTACCGGTGGTCTACCGCGAGTCGACCTACCAGTCCGGCGGCGGCAACGGTGGTGCGTCGAACGTCACGACGGAACAGGATGTTTCGCGTGATCCAACCATCGGCGACGTCAACTTCGGTATCGCCTACAAGTTCCTCGACGAGTCGGTCAACACCCCGGACGCCGTGGTCACCCTGCGAGTCAAGGCGCCAACCGGCAAGGATCCGTTCGGGATCAAATTGCGCCAGACCGATGCCAACTCCAACCTGTTCGTGCCTGATACCTTGCCCACCGGTAACGGCGTCTGGTCGATCACCCCCGGGGTTTCGCTGGTCAAGACGTTCGACCCGGCCGTGTTGTTCGGCAGCCTGTCCTACACCCACAACCTGGAGGAGTCGTTCGACGACATCAGTGCCACCGTCAATCAGAAAACGCCAGGCAAGGTCAGCATTGGCGACAGCTTCCAGATCGGCGCCGGTATCGCGTTTGCACTCAACGAAAAGATGAGTATGTCGTTTTCGATGTCTGATCTGGTGCAACGCCGCAGCAAACTCAAACCCGATGGCGGGGATTGGCAATCGGTGGTGTCCAGTGACGCCAACGCGGGTTACTTCAACGTCGGCATGACCATTGCCGCCACGGACAACCTGACCATCGTACCCAACCTGTCGATCGGCATGACCCCGGATGCCCCGGACTTCTCCTTCAGCCTGAAATTCCCGTACTACTTCTAACGCGAAAGATCGCAGCCTGCGGCAGCTCCTACAGGGATTACAACTGTAGGAGCTGCCGCAGGCTGCGATCTTTTGATCTTTGGTTTCTAGCGAATCTGATGTTTGTGCAGCAGGCGATAAAACGTTGGCCGGGAGACCCCAAGCACTTTCGCTGCGACGCTGAGGTTGTCGCTGTGCCGGTTCAATACATCGCACAAGGCCTGGCGTTCGGCCCGGGTCTTGTAGTCTTCAAGCGTGCCCATCGGCGTGGCGATTGAGTGCTGACTGATCAACCCCAGATCCCGGGCTTCAATTTGCCGCCCCTCCGCCAGCACCAGACCCCGTCGCACGCGATTGGCCAGCTCGCGCACGTTACCCGGCCAGTCGTGCTTGCCCATGGCGATCAACGCATCCTCGCTGAAGCTGCGTGGACGGCGGCCGGTTTCATGACTGTAGAAATGAGAAAAGTGGTTGGCCAGCATCGACAGATCACCGTGTCGCTCGCGTAATGGCGCGGTCACCACTTGCAGCACATTGAGACGGTAATACAGGTCTTCGCGAAAACGTTTTTTCTCGATGGCGGCTTCCAGGTCGACGTGGGTGGCCGCGAGGACGCGCACATCCACCGGAATCGGCTGGCTGCCACCGACACGCTCAATGTGTTTCTCCTGCAGGAAACGCAGGAGGTTGGCCTGCAACTCCAGCGGCAAATCACCGATTTCATCGAGAAACAGCGTGCCACCGTTGGCCGCTTCGATGCGCCCGACCTTGCGCTGATGGGCACCGGTAAAGGCACCTTTTTCGTGGCCAAACAGTTCGGACTGAATCAAGTGTTCGGGAATCGCCCCGCAATTGATCGCCACAAACGGCTTGCTGTGGCGCTGGGACTGGCGGTGCAGCGTGCGCGCAACCAGTTCTTTGCCGGTACCGCTTTCACCGCGAATCAGTACCGGGGACTCGGTCGGCGCCAGTTTGCTCAACAGTTTTCGCAGTTCGCGGATCGGCTTGCTGTCGCCGAGCAACTCGTGTTCCGGCTGATCGACATGAATCGTGCCTTGTCCACGCAAGCGCGCCATGCCGAACGCGCGCCCAAGGGTCACCTGGACCCGCGAGACATCGAACGGCAATGTATGGAAATCGAAAAACCATTCGCAGACGAAGTCGCCAACGTTCTGCAACCGCAGGACCTCCTGATTCAACACCGCGATCCACTCGGTGCCGCTGCGGCTGATCAGTTCCTTGACGGCTTCCGGGCGCTCGAGGTGAAAAGGTTGCAGTCTGAGCAGGCCGACGTCGCATGGCCGATCGGCGGCATTTTCCAAGGTACAGCTGTCGACATCCCAGCCGACCGCGCGCAATCCGGGTAACAGGCGGTGGCAGTCGTCACAGGGGTCGACTACCAATAAACGTCGTAACGCTGGCGCTTCGATCATGACTGTTCCTTGGCGCCAAATTTAAGGAAATTATTGTAAAAACAGTCATTTGGCAGACCCGACTGTAACATTAGCAAGAAATTGACAGGGGCTTGTATCGATTGCTTATAGGCGTACAAGCTAAAGAGTTATAAGAAGCCGGGTTATTAGTTAGCTATCGAGTTGCTCTCTTTCGCCAGGCTTTCAAAAACTGTCGAAATCTTGAGCATAAGCAATAAAGTTGAAATTTCTCCGTTTCGTGTGTGACCTGCTTCGGGGTTGCGTGCATCAGTACAAGTAACCAGCCGAACGGTAAGCCCAACCGACGGCACATCACTTGATTGGGCACGACAGAGAGAAGACCCCATGACCGCCCCGCTCCGTATCAACGAAGCTCTTTTGATTGCCAACCACGCATTTAAACCTTTCCAGTGCGTGGCCTGGGCCCCACAAGACGGCAACGGCGAACTGAACCTGACCGTCATCGACCGTACCAACTCGCACATCGGCCGCAAGCAGATTCCAAGCAGCGCTTACTCCGATCCGGCGCAACTGGAACAACTGCTGCAGCAGGCACGCGCCGAACTCAGCGAAGAAGGTTACCTGTTGCAATCGTGGTCGATGCCGCACTGATCAGAAGGTAATGCGGACGACTTCCAGTCGTCCGCCCCGCTCTTTTTATTGATCTATTGCTGTTTATCTCCAGTACTTTTGTACAACTTTCCTTAAAGCGTCAGGCGACACTGCTTGGCAGGCTTTCATTTGGTTCAAAAAGACACTGTTCTGGCACAGTGCGACCCTCCACCTGTTAGTTATGTCAGTTGTACTTCGGCGTATTCAGGGATTGAATGTTTCGCTCATGCAGTTACCCGCCCGATTCGGACCTGGTCAACTTGCAAGGAGAAGCATGCATGTCCCCCGAGAACGCCATTGCGCTCCCGCCGCCAAAGACTAACGCCGGGCAACTCGACAGAGATTTTGCCCACTTCGGCATTGCTCAAGTGTATTTCGCCGGCAGCGTGTCGAGCATGACTCAAGGCCTGGCTCTGGATTCACAAGGCCGGGTGTTGGTGGCTGCCAAGATTGGCACTGCCGATGGCAGCCGTTTTGGGCTGGCGCGAATGCTTCCCGACGGTTCTGCCGATCTCGGCTTCGGCGCTCAAGGCAGTGTGATCGGCGAATTCGCCCCCGGATTCGAAGCCATGGGCGCAAAGGTGCAAGTGTTGCCAGACGGACGCATTCTGCTGGCCGGTCTGCATTATGAGAACGCTCACCGCACCCTGCCCGCCTTCGCCCGATTCACGGCTGACGGCTTGCCCGACCCATCGTTTGGCGACAATGGTCGACAAGTCGTGCGCCTGCCGGGTGACCTGTCCGTCGGCTCTCGGGATAGCTGGCTTCCGCCCGGCGTGCCGGGGGCCGAAGCATGCGACTTCGCGGTGCAGGACGACGGGCACATTCTGTTGATCGCCAATCACCACTTCGAATTGGCCGACCATGCCGGCATGCTGATTCGTCTGACTCCAAACGGCACCCTCGATCCCGGCTTCAATGGCCGTGGATTCGTGATGATCCGTCACCTGCTGCTCAACACCTGGCTCAACAGCCTGCTGCTGCAAGAGGATGGGCGCATCATCGTTGCCGGCGCCATCGACTTTCCTCAGGAAGGTCTGGTGGCACGTTATCTACCTGACGGACGTCTGGATGAGCGCTTCGCGGTGGACGGTTTCCTCGCCTTCAAGGCCCACGGACAAAGCGCGATGGTCAGTCAGGTGCTGCATTCGATGGAACACCTGCACTGCTTTGGCAGCAGCCGCGACCCGATCCGCTGCATGGCGCTGAGCCTGCACCCCAACGGTCGCCCGGAGTTGCGCAACAATGCCGGCCACCCGCATCTGCTGGAGATCGGCCCCAGTGGCTGCCAGTGGAGCGCGGCGCAGTGCATGACCGATGGCCGCATCATCGCGGTGGGCGCGACGATTGGCGGTATCGAGGCCGATTTCATCGTCGCGCGCTATCTGGCCGACGGTCAACTCGACCGCGAGTTCGGTAACGGCCACGGCTGGTTGCGCACGCGACTGGGACGCAGCCTGGATATCGCCAACTCACTGGCGGTGCAGGCCGACGGACACATCCTGGTCGGCGGCTATTCTCTGGACGGCAACTACCGGGCCATGGTTGCCCGCTATCTGAATCAATAATCCCCCGAGACTTGAACTTGCCAGTCACTTGCGGCACTTTGCGCGCTTCTTAATACAAGGAGCAACCGATGTCCGGTTCACTGGCCCAGGCCTTCGCGCATAATTTCCTCGGGCATTCGCCCCGCTGGTACAAGGCGTGCATCGTCGGGTTCCTGATCCTCAATGCCGTGGTGCTATTTACCGTCGGCCCGGTCGCCGCTGGCTGGCTGCTGGTGATCGAATTCATTTTCACTCTGGCCATGGCCCTCAAGTGCTATCCGTTGATGCCCGGCGGCTTGTTGTTGATTGAAGCCCTGCTGCTGAAGATGACCACGCCGCAGGCGCTATACGATGAGTTGGTGCACAACTTCCCGGTGATCCTGCTGCTGATGTTCATGGTCGCAGGCATTTACTTCATGAAGGATCTGCTGCTGTTTCTGTTCTCGCGGCTGCTGCTGGGCGTACGCTCCAAGGCGATTCTGGCGCTGATGTTCTGCTTCCTCTCGGCGTTTCTGTCGGCGTTTCTCGATGCCCTGACCGTGACGGCGGTGATCATCAGCGCCGCCGTCGGCTTCTATTCGGTTTACCACCGTGTGGCCTCGGGCAACGATCCGCGTCAGGACAGTGAATTCAGCGACGACCGACACTTGCCGGTGCTGCACCATGACGACCTGGAACAGTTTCGGGCGTTTCTGCGCAGCCTGCTGATGCATGGCGCTGTGGGCACCGCACTTGGCGGCGTCTGCACCTTGGTGGGCGAACCGCAGAACCTGTTGATCGGCCATGAGATGGGGTGGCACTTCGCGGCGTTCTTCCAGAAAGTCGCACCGGTCTCGTTGCCGGTGCTGGTGGCGGGGCTGGCAACCTGCGTACTGCTGGAAAAACTGCGCTGGTTTGGCTACGGCACCCTGTTGCCGGACAACGTGCGTGCTGTGCTGGCCAATTACGCCGCCGAAGATGACGCCGAACGCACTCCACGTCAGCGTGCCGCGCTGCTGGTGCAAGGCACTGCTGCGTTGATTCTGATTGGCTGCCTGGCGTTTCACGTTGCCGAAGTCGGCTTGATCGGCCTGATGGTGATCGTGTTGATCACCGCGTTTACCGGCATCACCGACGAACACCGCCTGGGCAACGCATTCAAGGACGCCATGCCGTTCACCGCGTTGCTGGTGGTGTTCTTTGCCGTGGTGGCAGTGATTCATGATCAACAGCTGTTTGCCCCGTTGATCCGATGGGTGCTGGCACTGCCGGCGGATCAACAGCCGGGCATGCTGTTCATTGCCAACGGTCTGCTCTCGGCGATCAGCGATAACGTGTTCGTCGCCACGATCTACATCACCGAAGTGAAACAGGCCTTCCTGTCCGGGCACATGAGCCGCGAGCATTTCGAGACGCTGGCCATTGCGATCAACACCGGCACCAACCTGCCGAGCGTGGCGACGCCAAACGGTCAGGCTGCGTTCCTGTTCCTGCTGACCTCGGCGATTGCCCCGCTGGTGCGACTCTCGTACGGGCGCATGGTGTGGATGGCGCTGCCCTACACCGTGGTGATGGGCCTGCTGGGTTGGTATGCCGTCAGCTACTGGCTCTGACAACAACCTCATGCAGGAGCTGCCGCAGGCTGCGATCTGTTGATCTTGCTGCATAAAAAAACAAGATCAAAAGATCGCAGTCTGCAGCAGTTCCTACAAGTGTTACGGGAGGATGTACTTCTCGATCGCCAGGGCTACGCCATCTTCGGTGTTTGGCGCAGTCACCACATCAGCCTGCCGCTTGACCGCCTCCTCCGCCTGCCCCATGGCTATCGACAATCCCGCGCAATGGAACATCGCCGGGTCGTTACCGCCATCGCCAATCGCCGCCGTCTGCACCAGCGGGATGCCCAGATGCGCAGCAATCGTCGACAGCGCGGTGCCCTTGTTGGCCTCCAGCGCCGTCACGTCCAGATAAACCGGCTGCGAACGCGACACCTGAGCCATGCCGTTGACCTTGGGCAGCAGGCGCGCCTCAAGTTCAATCAGCAAATCCGTGTTGTTGCTGGTCGCGACGATCTTGTCGATGCGCTCCAGAAACGGCTCGAAACTCTCGACCACCACCGGCGGATAACCGAGGCCGTGCTGTTCGCGCGGCACCATCGGCCCGTGCGGATCCTTGAGCAGCCAGTCGCCACCGCTGAACACCCAGATTTCCACTTCCGGCTGATCGGCGAACAACGCCAGGGCAATCAACGCCGTCGGTACCGGCAGGTAATGCGCCACCAACACGCTGCCGTCCGGATTGACGATGGTGCCGCCATTGAAGGCGGCGGTCGGCAGATCGACCCCCAAGGCTTCGATCTGCTGCAGCATGGCCTTGGGCGGGCGCCCGGTGGCCAGGCTGAACAACACGCCCGCCTCGCGCAGCGAACGCACCGCATCGATGGTGCGCTGACTCAGGCTGTGATCGGGCAGCAACAGCGTGCCGTCCATGTCACTCAATAAAAAACGGATCGACTCACTCATCCCAGACCATGCCAGACGCGACCATCGCGAGTCAGCAGATCGTTGGCGGCTTGTGGACCGTCTTCCCCGGCGGCGTAAGTCTGCACGCTCGCGTCCTGCTGCCAGGCATCAAGGAACGGTTGCACCGCGCGCCAGCCGTTCTCGATGTTGTCGGCGCGCTGGAACAGCGTCTGGTCGCCGGTCAGGCAGTCGTAGATCAGCGTTTCGTAACCGGTGGACGGCTGCATTTCGAAGAAATCCTTGTACGCGAACCCCAGCTCGATGTTGGCCATGTTCAACGCCGGTCCCGGCCGTTTTGCCAGCAGGTCGAACCACATGCCTTCGTTGGGCTGGATCTGGATACGCAGATAAGTCGGCTGCAGTTCATCGACTTCGGTGTCGCGGAACTGCGCATACGGCGCCGGTTTGAAGCAGATGACGATTTCGGTATCGCGCACGCTCATGCGCTTGCCGGTGCGCAGGTAGAACGGCACGCCCACCCAGCGCCAGTTGTCGATCATGACTTTCAGCGCGACATAGGTTTCGGTGTTGCTGTCAGGCGACACGTTGGCTTCCTGGCGATAGCCATTCAACGCTTTGCCATCGACTTCGCCGGCGCTGTACTGACCGCGTACCGAATTGGCCCGCGCCTCTTCGACGCTCCACGGGCGGATCGCGCCGACCACTTTGGCCTTTTCACCGCGCACAGCGTCAGCGCCAAACGCGGCCGGCGGCTCCATGGCAACCATCGCCAACAACTGGAACAGATGGTTGGGCACCATGTCGCGCAGCGCACCGGTGTGCTCGTAAAAACTGCCACGGGTTTCAACGCCGACGGTTTCCGCGGCGGTGATTTGCACGTGGTCGATGTAATGGTTGTTCCAGAACGCTTCGAACAAGCTGTTGGAGAACCGGCTGACCAGAATGTTCTGCACGGTTTCCTTGCCCAGATAATGGTCGATCCGATAGATCTGTTTCTCGGACATGACCTTGAGCAGGCAGGCGTTCAAGGCTTCGGCAGTGTGCAGGTCGGAACCGAACGGTTTCTCGATCACCACCCTTCTGAACGCTTCGGGGGTTTCTTCGAGCAGTTTGGCGGCGCCGAGACGGCGCACCACTTCACTGAAAAAACGTGGCGCGGTGGCCAGGTAGAACACCGCGTTGCCCGTGCCGCTGTCGGCGATTTTTGCCGCCAGCGCGGAATAAGTGCTGTCGTCCAGGAAATCGCCCTGGACGTAGCTGATACCTTTGGCGAGCTTGGCCCACAAGGCCGGATCAAGCATCTGATCGCCCTTGCCGACCTTCGCCGCCACTTCGGTACGGATGAAGTCTTCGAGTTTTTGCGCGAAGGCCTCATCGGTAATGGCGTTGTGATCAACGCCGACGATCCGCAGATTTTCGTCAAGCAAGCCGTCGCGACTGAGGTTGTACAGCGCCGGCATCAGCAAGCGCTTGACCAGGTCGCCGTGGGCACCGAACAGAAACAGCGTGGTCGGTGGTGCGGGTTCTGCCTTGGATTTTCTGCGGATCGTATGGGTCATTTCTTCGGTGTCTCCACGTGGCCGCCGAAGCCGAAGCGCTGGGCCGAGAGAATCTTGTCGCCAAACGTGCCCTGGCCGCGCGAGCGGTAGCGCGAGAACAGCGAGTTGGACAGCACCGGTACCGGCACCGCTTGTTCCATGGCCGCTTCGATGGTCCATTGACCTTCGCCGCTGTCCGCCACCGAACCGGAGAACCCGTCGAGCTTCGGATCGCTGGCCAGCGCGTCGGCGGTCAGGTCGAGCAGCCAGGAGGAAACGACGCTGCCACGACGCCAGACTTCAGCGATGTCGGCCACGTTCAGGTCGAAACGCTGATCTTCCGGCAGGCGTTCGCTGGATTTGGTCTTGAGGATGTCGAAGCCCTCGGCGAAGGCAGCCATCATGCCGTACTCGATGCCGTTGTGAATCATCTTCACGAAGTGCCCGGCACCAGCGGGACCGGCGTGGATGTAGCCGTGTTCGGCGCGGTGATCCTCGGACTTGCGGTCCTTGGTGCGTGGAATCTCGCCCATGCCCGGCGCCAGAGCGGCGAACAGCGGGTCGAGACGGTTCACGGTCTCGGCATCACCGCCGATCATCATGCAGTAACCGCGCTCCAGGCCCCAGACGCCGCCGGAGGTGCCAACGTCGATGTAGTGCAGGCCTTTTTCGGCGAGGGTCTTGGCCCGGCGAATGTCATCCTTATAGTTGGTGTTGCCGCCATCGATGATGGTGTCGCCGGCTTCCAGCAAATCGCTCAGGGTGTTGATGGTGTCTTCGGTCGGCGCACCGGCCGGCAGCATGACCCACACGGCACGTGGCTTGGCCAGGCCGGCGACCAGCGCAGGCAGATCGGCAACGCCTGTGGCGCCCTCGGCGGCCAGGGTGTCGACAAAGGCGGTATTGCGGTCGTAAACAACGGTGGTGTGACCGTTGAGCATCAGACGCCGCGCAATATTGCCGCCCATGCGGCCCAGTCCAATAATCCCGAGTTGCATGTGCTGATGCTCCTTACTACAAATAAATGTGTGTCATTGGTTATAGCCCAACGCGACTAATGGAGGTTAGTCCAGAGCGTCGGGCCGAAGTTTCCGGGCATTGTGCCCGATCCAGACTGATAACGCCCCGAATCATGCCGAAGACACACCGACCATGAAAAATAAAAAAGTTCCATTCATGGGCAAAAGAAATCAAAATTGGCGCCGATAGCAGATCAGTAGCCCGGCACCGGGACAATCTGCAGTTGAGACACGCCATTTGCGAGGTGAGCAATGGGCACAGTACACACAGCAATGCCGCCACAAACCCTGTATGTCACGATCCGTCGCGATGAATTGCGCCAGTTGAAGGACGAGCGCGACCAATTGAAGCAGGAGCTGGCGCAACTGCGCTCGCTGACCCAGGGCGCTCAGCCCAAACCTCTGCCGGTAGTCCAGCGTCAACCGCACGCCTGACCTGCCCCGCCAGCTTCGGGAACGGCGCCCGTCGTTCCCGTCATGATCCGCTCCTGCCAACAATCAGCAACTAACGAAGTTTTCACATTACGTTCGTGATACTCGCGCCCATTCTGGCCGTGCGTTTGCGCGCGGCTTCCGTTCGTCGGTTTGATGTAGTGTTCCGGCGGTGGTTAGTGACGATGAGCTGGAGTGCTGAATGGCATTGTTCAAACGCAGCAAAACGACTGCGACAGGTTTCGACTGGGCCGGGGTTCTCTGGCTCTTTGCTTTTTTCTGGTACTTCTCGGGCATCACCCAACTGTTGATTCAACTGACAGGGACCTCCGGTTTCAGCGGTTTCCGTCAGGCCTTCGTGATGAGTGCGCTGTGGCTCGCCCCGATGCTGGCGTTCCCCAAACGTACCAAATTGCTGGCTGCGCTGATCGGTATCGTCCTGTGGGCCTGCTCCATGGCCAGCCTGGGCTACTTCTTCATCTATCAGCAGGAGTTCTCGCAAAGCGTCATCTTCATCATGTTCGAGTCGAACGTGTCGGAAGCCGGCGAGTACATGACCCAGTACTTTGCCTGGTGGATGATCCCGGCGTTCCTCGCCCATACCGCTTTCGCCTATTTCCTGTGGACCCGCCTGCGCCCGGTGTACATGCCCCGAGGCCGTGCGTTCGTGGCTGCGATCGCGATCGTCTTCGCCGTAGTCGGCTACCCGCTGATCAAACAGACCCAGCGTACCGGCAGTTTCGCCGGCGGCTTCGAGAAGTTCGAAGACCGCATCGAGCCAGCGGTGCCTTGGCAAATGGCCGTGGCTTACCACCGATACCTCGACACTCTGGCCGGCATGCAGGACATGCTGCACAGTGCAAGCAAGGTCCCGCCGCTGCATAACCTCAAGGCTGCCGACGCGGATAAACCGTCGACGCTGGTACTGGTGATCGGCGAATCGACCAACCGCCAGCGCATGAGCCTGTATGGCTATGGCCGCAAGACCACGCCGGAACTGGACAAGCTCAAGGATCAGCTCGCGGTGTTCGACAACGTCATCACCCCGCGCCCGTACACCATTGAGGCGTTGCAGCAGGTGCTGACCTTCGCCGACGAAGAGAATCCGGACTTGTACCTGTCCACGCCGTCACTGGTCAGCATGATGAAGCAGGCCGGCTATAAGACCTTCTGGATCACCAACCAGCAGACCATGACCAAGCGCAACACCATGCTCACGACCTTCTCCGAACAGGCCGACGAGCAGGTGTACCTGAACAACAACCGCAACCAGAACGCCGCGCAGTACGACGGTGACGTGATTGAGCCGTTCAACAAGGCGCTGAGCGACCCGGCGCAGCGCAAGTTGATCGTCGTGCATCTGCTCGGCACGCACATGAGCTATCAGTACCGCTATCCGCCGACCTTCGACAAGTTCCAGGACCGTACCGGCGTGCCGGCCGGTGTGCGTGACGATCAGGTGCCGACCTACAACAGCTACGACAACGCCGTGCTGTACAACGATTTCGTGGTATCGAGCCTGATCAAGGACTACGCCAAGTCCGATCCGAATGGTTTCCTGCTGTATCTCTCCGACCACGGTGAAGATGTGTTTGACTCGGTCGGCCACAACACCCTCGGCCGTAACGAGAACAAACCGACGGCACCGATGTACACCATCCCGTTCATGGCCTGGGCTTCGCCGAAATGGCGCGAGAACCATGACTGGAACTTTGCCGCCGACCTGAGCCGGCCGTACAGCAGCTCGCATCTGATCCACACCTGGGCGGACATGGCCGGTCTGAGTTTCGATGAACTGGACCGCAGCAAGAGCCTGGTCAGCGACAGCTTCAAACCGCGTCCGCTGATGATTGGCAACCCGTATGAACGCGAGCAGCGCGCCCTGATCGACTTCAGCCTGATGAAGCCGAAAAAGGTCGAGCCCACCGCAGCGAATGTCGTGCAGCAGTAACCGCCTGGAAGGCGCCGGTTACGAGAGATCGCAATCGGAGTAACGCATAAAGAAAAAGCTCCGTATCGCAAGATACGGAGCTTTTTTCGTTCTGGGCGGTCAGGTTGCCTGCTTTTACGGGGCTCTGCTGTGCCGCCTGCGGGAAATCGGAGCGGCCAGCATGTTCGCACGCCCCCTCCCCCTTGAAAAAGCAGCCAGCGCGCCCACAGGGCGTCAGCCAATCGCGCCGCCAGGTCCAAGGTTTTTTCCAGCACAAAAGCAAACGCCCCGAACAAGTCGGGGCGTTTGTGGGTGCATTCGCTTGGGTGCTTTCACACCCTTCGCGTTGCAGATCCGGCGCGATCAGTAAGCCTTACCGGTCTTGTAGAAGTTCTCGAAGCAGAAGTTGGTCGCTTCGATGTAGCCTTCAGCGCCACCGCAGTCAAAACGCTTGCCCTTGAACTTGTAGGCCATGACGCAGCCATTCTGGGCTTGCTTCATCAGGGCGTCGGTGATCTGGATTTCACCGCCCTTGCCTGGCTCGGTCTGCTCGATCAGGTCGAAGATGTCCGGCGTCAGGATGTAACGACCGATGATCGCCAGGTTCGACGGCGCATCTTCCGGCTTTGGCTTCTCGACCATGCTGTGGACGCGGTAGATGTCGTCGCGGATCATCTCGCCGGCGATCACGCCGTACTTGCTGGTTTCCTGCGGGTCGACTTCCTGAATGGCGATGATCGAGCAGCGGAACTGCTTGTACAGCTTGACCATCTGGGTCAGTACGCCGTCGCCCTCGAGGTTGACGCACAGGTCGTCCGCCAGTACCACAGCGAAGGGTTCGTCACCGATCAGCGGGCGACCGGTGAGGATCGCATGGCCCAGACCTTTCATTTCGGTCTGACGGGTGTAGGAGAACGAGCACTCGTCCAGCAGCTTGCGGATGCCGACCAGGTATTTCTCTTTGTCGGTGCCCTTGATCTGGTTTTCCAGCTCGTAGCTGATGTCGAAGTGGTCTTCCAGAGCGCGCTTGCCACGACCGGTCACGATCGAGATTTCAGTCAGGCCAGCGTCCAGAGCTTCTTCAACGCCGTACTGGATCAGTGGCTTGTTTACCACCGGCAGCATTTCTTTGGGCATGGCTTTAGTCGCTGGCAGGAAGCGAGTACCGTAACCGGCTGCTGGGAACAAGCATTTCTTGATCATATAAGTCCTTGAAAGGGCTGTGTGTACGAGTTTCGGCGCAGTCTAATCAGGCGGCGTGCACCTTACAATGCCCCGCACTGGCTAACCGATGCCAACATAGAGAAATATTCTCGCCGATAGTTCCGTTGGCGACTTCGACCCGCGAAAACAGAGTAGCTCAAACACGCAAATGCGCCGCATCACTCTACGCTCATCATCCCCCAATGTGAGGATTTGTCGGTATCATGGCGCCTTTGAACCAGCGAACGAGACAGATAGATGGCCGCGGTAAAAATCATCAATGGGTATGTGATCGACAAGAAAGACGGCAAGTGGAACCTGACCACAACCAATGGCGAACACATCGCCGGGCCTTTCGACAGCGAGCAGCTGGCGACTGATGTGGCGTCGGTGTTCACTGACACCCCTGCGTCGTCCAAACGCCGTGGCAAAGATCAGGACTGACCGGTTGCGACACGCGCCGAGCCCTGCCCTTGCGCAGGGCTTTTTTGTGGCCGCTCGCAAACCCGATGAAAACAAGTGGCCAATCGCTATAACCTTTTCACTCCGGCGCTGTCAGAGCGTTTAGCCCCTCCCTCGCTGAAGACGACACACTTATGAACATGAACAGATTGCTGCCGCTGATCGCGGTATTGGCCCTGGGTGGCTGTGCCACCTCGCAAACCACCTACCTGAACAACGGCGAACAGGGTTTGAGTATCGACTGCTCCGGGGAAGCCAACTCCTGGGCCACCTGCTACGAAAAAGCCGATGCCTCCTGCGCGGGCACCGGTTATCGCATTGTCGGTACCGACGGCACGCCTGCACCCAAGGACAGCGACAAGACCTTGGGAGTCGATGTCGGCAACTACAAGAATCGCAGCGTGGTGGTGGTCTGCAAATAGACCTACATGTGGATCTCGGCGAATTTGATCCCGAGCCCGCGCACGATCTCAATCAGGTCATCGAGCCGGGCGAAGGATTCGACTTCGTCGTTATCGTCGACCAGAAAATAGCTGCGACCGGCGCTCTTCTTGAAAAACACGATCCACTCACCCGAGTTCGCCGGATTCTGAATCACATGCGTGGCAGAGATAAGGCCCTCTGCATGCCGTTCCCGTACTTGCTCTCGCTTCATGCGCGACTCCGAAAATGAAAATGCCGCCACAGCATGACTGTGGCGGCACTGGTGCTGATGGCCGCTATTCTATCAGCCGGAAATGCAGGCATTGGCGGCGTTTTGCACGTCGCGAGGACGAATCGGCACATTGGACATGCGCTCATGCAACTTGATGCTGCTGCCGCCGGAACGATCGTCGATATCAAACACCGCTGCCGCGCCAGTGGAAAATTTCCCGGGAACAATCACCCGCACGCCATCCTTGTGCGGCTGCATCTGCAGTGCGCCGCGACTGTTGGCCAGCTTGTCCGCCAGGCACTGCGCATACTCATGGGGTTTCTTGCCGGAAATCACGCTCATGGTGGGCAAGGTTTCATTGATTTCGGAAACACTCGCGCAACCACCCATGACCAACACCAACGGCAGACACACCACACCCCACTTCATACAAATACCTCCCATAAAGACCCTCGGACAGCAGTAATGCCATTTTTCTCCGAGGCTTACTCCATTAAACCCGCAGCGAATCGCGAATAACCGTTTTTAATTGTCAAAGCAGCGCTCGACGGCGGGATAATAACCCGTTCGGGCTGATAAACTGCGCCAATCGCACATGCTATCGTTTTGATTTAGTAGAAAAAGCCCTTCTGGAGGCGCCCATGAAATTCATTCACCAGCGCGAGCACCTCAACGAAGACGACATTGTCGTCATCCAATGCTCGCAAACCTGCAACATCCGTTTGATGAACGACGCCAACTTCCGCGCGTTCAAGAACGGCGGTCGCCACACCTACCACGGCGGTGCTTTCGACACGTTTCCTGCGCGCATCACCGCGCCGAGCACCGGTTTCTGGAACATCACCATCGACACCGTCAGCCGGCGCGCCATCAGCGTCACGCGCAAACCGACCCTGACCCACTCGATCAAGATCATCCGCCGCTCCAGTTCCAAACTGAGCTGAGTTGCCCCAACGCAAAGGTAAGCATGACCGTGGCCCAAACGACCAAATACGTCATCAAATACAAGCTCAACGGTGAACGCCGCTTCGAGTTCGCGCAACTGCAAAACGGCACCGTGGAAGAAGCCAAGGCTGCACTGGATGCCATCCACGGCCAGACTGAAGATGTGATCAGCGATATCGCCGTCAGCAAAGCCCTGTAACCAATCAACCCGGATTCGACCGCAAGCGACGGAGTGTTCTGCCGCCGGGATTTGCCCAGACTGACAGCCTCGACCAAAGGGTTCAGGAGTCAGAATGTCAATGTCCCCGTCTCGGCTGGATGCGCTCGATTGGGCGTGCCTCGAACAGCATCTGGATCAATATGGCTATGCCATCGTCCGCTCGCTGCTGTCGGCGCAAACCTGCGAGCGCTTGAGCGCCCTGTATTCGCAGACCGAACCGTTTCGTTCGCAGGTCATCATGGCCCGCCACGGTTTCGGTCGCGGGGAATACAAGTACTTCAGCTATCCCCTGCCGACAACCATCGAACGTCTGCGCACTGCGCTTTACCCGCGCCTGGTGCCGCTGGCCAACCGCTGGTACGAACGCATGAATCTGCCCGTGCGCTTTCCCGCAACCCATGCCGGGTTTGTGCAGCGCTGTCACGATGCCGGCCAGCTGCGGCCGACGCCATTGCTGTTGCAATACGGCCCGCAGGACTACAACTGCCTGCATCAGGATCTGTACGGAGAACTGGTTTTCCCACTGCAAGTGGCGATTCTTCTGTCGGAGCCCGGACAGGATTTTACCGGTGGAGAGTTCGTCCTGACCGAGCAGCGTCCACGCCTGCAGTCGCGACCACACGTCGTGGACCTGCAAAAGGGTGACGCAGTTATATTCGCGGTCAACCAGCGCCCGGTCAGCGGCACACGCGGCGATTATCGAGTGACCATGCGTCATGGCGTCAGTCGCCTGCACAGCGGAAACCGGCATACTCTGGGCATCATCTTCCACGACGCAATATGAGCAGCATGCGACCAAGCCACTTCGACCTGTTCGCCGACCACGAACCCGAGCAACAACCCCGCGCCGAGCAAATCGGCGAACAATCGTGGGTGTTGCGCGGGTTCGCCCTGCCGATGATCGATCAACTGTTGCCGGCACTGGACGGCGTTCTCGCCGCAGCGCCATTGCGTCACATGATGACCCCGGGCGGTTTCAGCATGTCAGTGGGCACCAGCAGCTGCGGAGCGCTGGGCTGGATCACCGATCGCAGCGGTTATCGCTACAGCTCCTTGGATCCGCTGAGCGGCAGACCATGGCCGGCAATGCCCCAAGTGCTGTTCGAACTGGCACAGAGAGCGGCGCAGCGCGCAGGATTTGCCGGATTTCACGCGGATTCCTGCCTGATCAACCAATATGTCCCCGGCGCCAAGATGTCTTTGCACCAGGACAAAGACGAACATGCCTACGCGGCGCCGATCGTTTCGCTGTCATTGGGGTTGCCGGCAATGTTCCTGTTCGGTGGTTTTGTCCGCAGCGACAAGAGCCAGCGCATTCCTCTGTTGCACGGCGACATGGTGGTCTGGGGCGGGGTCGATCGCCTGCGTTTTCACGGTGTGCTGCCGATCAAGCCCGGCCAGCATCCGCGTCTGGGCGAGCGGCGAATCAATCTGACCTTCCGGGTCGCCGGGTGATCTGAAAAGTTTGACCGCAAGGCCCGGAGTGTTACCCACATTGCAGCTGGTTAACCTGAATCAAACAGGTCAACGGACTACTCGCCATGAAAAAGCTTTCACCGATCATCAATGTTGAAACCGATCCACGCTGGGCCGCCGTGATCGCGCGGGATCCGCGAGCCGACGGGCAGTTTGTCTATGCGGTAAAAACCACCGGCATCTATTGCCGCCCGAGCAGCCTTTCGCGTTTGCCCAAGCCGCAAAATGTCGAATTTTTCGACAGCGCCGAAGCTGCCGAAGCGGCGGGCTACCGCCCAAGCAAACGCACGAGCAAGGATCAGACTGACGTCGCCAGCCAGCACGCCGCGACCGTGGCGATGGCCTGTCGGCAGATCGAGTCGAGTGAAACAGTGCCCGCGCTCAATGAACTCGCCGAAACCGCCGGCCTCAGTCCTTTCCATTTTCATCGGGTGTTCAAGGCCGCAACCGGCCTGACACCAAAGAGTTACGCGGCGGCGCATCGCTCGCGCCGGGTGCGGGAACGGCTCGCGAATGGCGGCTCGGTGACCGATGCGCTGTACGACGCAGGCTTCAATTCCAACAGCCGCTTTTACGAATCGGCCGACAAGCTACTGGGCATGAAGCCCGGTGATTATCGCGCTGCAGGGCGCAACAACGACATTCACTTTGCGGTTGGCCAGTGCTCACTTGGCGCGATTCTGGTGGCGCAAAGCGAACGCGGGGTGTGTGCGATCCTGTTGGGCGACGATCCGCATCAACTGGTGTGCGATCTGCAGGATCAGTTCCGTCAGGCCAACTTGATTGGCGCCGACGCCGGGTTCGAACAGTTGATTGCCAAAGTGGTGGGCTTCATCGAAGCCCCAGCACTGGGCCTCGACTTGCCACTGGATGTGCGTGGCACAGCGTTTCAGGAACGGGTGTGGCAGGCGTTGCGGGAAATCCCGGTGGGTCGCACCGCCAGTTACGCCGAAATCGCACAACGCATTGGCGCGCCGACGTCCATGCGCGCGGTGGCGCAAGCCTGCGGCGCCAACCGTCTGGCCGTGGCAATCCCTTGCCATCGCGTGGTGCGCAGCGATGGCAATCTCTCGGGGTATCGCTGGGGTGTGGAGCGCAAGCGCCAGTTGCTGGATCGCGAAACCCAGCCTTAGCGCACGCTGATGTAGACCGACACGGACTCGGGGCCGGTATAGGCCTCGTAGTCGGTGGCATAACGGCGCTGAATCTGAGGGTTCTCCTCAAAGAAGGTCCAGATCCGTCCCCAGGTCGCAATGACCGCGTCGGGCAATGGGCCCTGCGCCTCGAACACCAGATACTCGCCGGCTTCGATCTGTACGGTCTCATAGCCTTTTGGTCGTGCATTGACCGCGACCCCCGCGGTGACATCGAACGCACCCGAGGCATCGGATTCATAGGCCGAATACACACCATAAATTGCTGAGCCGGGGATCTTGCCGGGAATACTCTCGGCCTGTTCTTCACTGAAAAACCGGCCCCACATCGGGCCGATCTTTGCGCTCTGGGGCTGGTGCTCTGCGGCGTTGGTCGTGCGCACCCGCAGGCCGGCCACGGAGAAGGCGTCGATTTGCTGTCGTTTCAAATCCATCGAAAATGCCGCTCCCTGTAATAGAAGTGCGGCCACACAGGGCCGCAATGGTGCTCACTCTGTCAGCGATTGACGTCGACCACAACCCTGCCACGCAGCTGTCCGGCGAGCAATTTGGGTGCCGCGTCGATGGCTTCGCTCAGGGCGATTTCGTGGCTGATCAAAGGCAACAAGGCGAAGTCCAGATCCTTGGCCAGACGTTTCCAGGCCTCGATCCGCCGGGCCTTGGGTTGGGTCACGCTGTTGATGCCGGCCAGGGTCACGCCGCGCAGAATGAACGGCGCCACCGACGCAGGAAAATCCATACCCTGGGCCAGACCGCAGGCCGCCACCGTGCCTTCGGCGCGGGTGCTGGCACAGGCATTGGCCAGGGTGTGGCTGCCGACCGAGTCGACCACGCCGGCCCAGCGTTCCCTGGCCAGCGGTTTGCCCGGTTCCGACAAGGATGCGCGGTGGATGATCTCGCTGGCGCCCAGTTGCTTCAGGTACTCATGCTCGGACACCCGGCCGGTGGACGCCACCACGCGATACCCAAGTTTGTTGAGCAAGGCGATGGCGAAACTGCCCACCCCACCATTGGCTCCGGTCACCAGCACTTCACCCTGATCCGGCGTCACGCCGTTACGCTCCAGCGCCAGAATGCACAGCATCGCCGTGTAGCCGGCGGTACCGATGGCCATCGCTTGCGCGGCGCTGAAGGCCTCGGGCAAGGGAATCAGCCAATCGCCACGGAGGCGCGCCTTTTGTGCCAGGCCGCCCCAGTGACTTTCGCCCACGCCCCAGCCATTGAGCAGCACCTGATCACCCACCTTATAGTCAGGATGCGAACTGACCTCGACCGTGCCCGCCAGGTCGATCCCAGGCACCATCGGAAACTGGCGTACCACCGGGCTGCTGCCGGTAATCGCCAGACCATCCTTGAAGTTCAGCGTGCTGTACGCCACCTGCACCGTCACGTCGCCTTCGGGCAACTGCGCTTCATCGATCTGTTGCAGGCTGGCGCGGTAACCGCTGTCGTCTTTGTCGATCAAAATGCCGTTGAACATGGCTGCCTCTCACTCAATGGATTCAAATCCTCGCGCCTTGAAATAACACAAAGCAACGCATTGCCCCACCCGACTTTGCGCCAATTCGCAAATCCGCCCAGTGATTCCAGAGCGGGCGACTATGCTTTTTCGACGGTCGTGCTTTCGCTGCCCCCCTGCTGAAAGCGGCCTCTGTCGATGGAGCTGACAATGCCTTACCCGCGCTCATGGCTTGCAATCCTCATGCTGTGCCTGCTGACCGCCGGCAACCCGTGGGCCGCCCCGGCCACTGCCGACAAACGCGCCGCTGCCGACGCCGCCCCCAGCGCGCCGACGTGGCCGCAAGTGATCACCAGCGGCAAGGCCAGGCTGACCGTGTACCAGCCGCAACTCGACAGCTGGGATGGCTACACACTCAATGCCCGGGCGGCGGTCGAAGCCACCGGCGCCGACGGCAAACCCACCTACGGTATTGTCCAGTTCAGTGCGCACACGCTGGTCGACAAAGCCACGCGCTGGGTCGCACTGGATCAATACAAGATCATCAAGGCCGACTTCCCCGCCGATGCCAGTCAGGCGGATGTCTGGCTCGCGGCACTGCAAAAGGATGCCCAGAGCCGCAAGAAGACCATTTCCCTCGATCAGCTCGAGGCCGCCGTCGGTGTGCTGTCGGCAGAGCAGAAAGCCGACAGCGCGCCACTGGAAAATACCCCGCCGGCGATCATCAGTTCCGACGTCCCCGCCCTGCTTGTCTATATTGACGGCGACGCGGCGTATCGCGCGGTCGAGGGCACCGCGTTGCAGCGGGTGATCAACACCCGCCCGTTATTGCTCAAGGACGCCGAGGGCAAGCACTACTTGCATGTGTTTGATGGCTGGATGGTCGCTGACAACCTCAGCGGCGAATACACGCGTCTGACCACACCGCCGGCCGATCTGGAGAGGGCCAAACAGGCGGCGATCCAGAGCCGTCAGGTCGATCTGCTGACCGGGCAGAGTGATCCGAAAGACAAGGTGCCAAATCTGGCCAAGCCGCCGCAGCCGAAAATTTTCATCGCCACCACCCCCACCGAGCTGATCGTTACCGACGGGGCTGCGCAGTGGTCGCCGATCCAGGGCACCAGCCTGCTCTACGTGAGCAACACCACAGGGCACATCTTCAAGGAAATCGGCGACCAGAACAGCTACGTGCTGATTTCCGGACGCTGGTTCCGGGCCGCCGACATGAACGGGCCGTGGACGTTTACTCCGGCGGACAAATTGCCTGCCGACTTCGCCAACATCCCCGACGACAGCCCGAAAGAGAACGTCAAGGCCTCCGTCGCCGGTACGCCGCAGGCCAAGGAAGCCGCGATTGCCGCCACCATTCCGCAAACCTCGGCGATCAAGAAAAGTGCAGTGAAAATGACCGCGCCGCAGTTCGACGGCGAGCCGCAACTCAAACCGATCAACACCACGTCGCTGCAATATGTGGTCAACAGCGCGACGCCGATCATTCGTGTCGACAACGACAGCTGGTATGCCGTGGAGAACGGCATCTGGTTCAGCGCAACGACAGTCAGCGGACCGTGGGTCGTCGCCAGTTCGGTTCCGTCGGTGATCTATTCAATCCCGCCGAGTTCGCCGATGCATTACCTCACTTACGTCAAAGTCTATGAGTCCAGCGGCGACACGGTGGTGGTTGGCTACACCCCGGGGTATCAAGGGTCGAACCTGGATCCGGCCACGGGTGTGGTGGTTTACGGCACCGGATACCCGTACACGCCGTGGGTTGGCAGTGTCTGGTATGGGCCGCCCGTGACCTACGGTTTCGGCGTCGCGATTCGCTATACACCCTGGACCGGCTGGACCTTCGGTTTCGGCTTCGGCTGGAGCTGGGGCGGCAACACCGTGGCAATGGGTTGGGGCTGGGGCGCTTATCCGTGGTGGGGCAATTACGGCTGGGGTTATGCCTGGGGGCCGCGCTTGTATCCAGCGCCGCTGGCCTGGGGCGGCGCCGCTTACGGCTATCGCGGCGGTGCCGTGGCCTGGGGGCCCGGTGGCTGGGCCGGCACCACCGGCAACATTTATCGTCAGTGGGGCGACCGCGCGACCGTCAGTCGTTACGGCGCCGGCTACAACGCCTGGACCGGCAATCGCTGGGCCGGTCAGGTCGGCTCGTCCTATAACTCGCGCACCGGGATTGCCGCGGCGGGCCAGCGCGGCGCCGTACACAATGCGTACAACGGCAACTACGCGGCCGGACGCAGCGGTGAGGTGGTCGGGCCGAACGGTGGCGCCATTGCCGGCGGCCGAGTGACGGCGGGCAACGCACGCAACGGCACGCAAGTCACCGCCAACCGTGGCGCGGTGTACAACCCCAACACCGACAAGACCACGCAATATGCTGGGGTCAAGGGACGCAACGGCGGCGCCGCACGGGTTGGCGACAACGTCTATGCCGGGCACGACGGTAACGTCTACAAGAAAACCGACAACGGTTGGCAATCAATGGTCAAGGGCAGCCCGACCCGCACGGCACCGGTCAACAACACTGCCCAGCTGCAAAACCTCAATCGTGAATCTGCAGCGCGCAACTTCGGCAACCAGCGCACCAACAACTTTCACAACTCCTCGCAAGTCATGAACCGTTCATTTGGCGGCGGTGGCGGTGGTTTTCATCGACGCTGACGGCGCATGGCTGTCCGTGCGCGGAAATTCGCGCTGGCCCTGAGTCCGGTTTTGCTGTTAAAAAACCGGCTCTGCCGTCCCTGCCCCGTTTCATCGTTCGGAGAACCGCTTCCATGAGCCAATGGCCTGACACTCGCATTCTTGACCTGCTCGGCATCGAGCTGCCGATCATCCAGGGCCCAATGGCCGGTGCCACGAACTCAGCCATGGTGATCGCCGTGTGCAACGCCGGCGGCCTGGGTTCGATGCCCGCCGCAATGCTGAGTATCGAGCAACTGCGCGAAGAACTGCAGACCATTCGCGAGCACACTCGCAAGCCGTTCAACGTCAATTTCTTCTGCCATCAGCCACCGGCTGCCGATGAACAGCGCGCGCGGGACTGGAAAAACCTGCTGGAGCCGTACTACCGCGAACTGGGTGTCGATTTCGATGCACCGACGCCTGTGTCCAACCGGGCACCCTTCGATGCGGCAGCGTGCGCCGTGCTGGAAGAGTTTCGTCCTGAAGTCGTGAGTTTTCACTTCGGCCTGCCGGAGAAATCCCTGCTGGATCGAGTCAAGGCCACGGGTGCGAAAATCCTCTCGTCTGCCACGACTGTCGATGAAGCAGTGTGGCTTGAACAAAACGGTTGCGACGCGATCATCGCCATGGGCTACGAGGCAGGTGGTCATCGCGGGATGTTTCTCAGCGATGACCTGAGCAGTCAGGTCGGTACCTTTGCCCTGGTGCCGCAGATTGTCGATGCGGTGAAAGTACCGGTGATCGCTGCCGGCGCCATTGCCGATGCGCGCGGGGTGGCCGCGGCATTCATGCTCGGTGCATCGGCAGCGCAGGTCGGTACCGCGTATCTGTTCACCCCGGAAGCGAGAGTCAGCGCCTCCCATCACCAAGCGCTGCGCACCGCCAAGGAAAGCGAAACCGCGATTACCAACCTGTTCACCGGCCGCCCGGCTCGCGGCATTCTCAATCGGGTGATGCGCGAAATCGGCCCGATGTCAGCGAAAGCCCCAGCCTTCCCGCTGGCCGGCGGAGCGCTGATGCCCTTGCGTGCAAAAAGCGAAGCGCAGTTCAGCAACCTCTGGGCCGGTCAGGCTTTTCCGTTGGGCAAGGAGCTGAGCAGCGCCGAACTGACCCGGGAACTGGCGCAAGGCGCGCTGATAAAACTGGTCCGACACTGACCCGATCCAGGATGAGGCACGGCGCAGCCTCATCCTGCATACAACAGCACTTCCTGTTTAGCGGCATTTCGCTATATATTTCGCTATATAGCGTTTCACCCTTCGCATCGGTGCAGTCCACCTCCAACAATAACTGCCCTCTGCACTCGCCAATAACGGAGCTGTTATGACCATTCGTGCCTCACGTTTTGCCCCCACTTGCCTGGCTTCTTTGCTGGCGGTATTTGCCTTTGGCGCCGCTCACGCCGATGAGGTGCAGGTGGCGGTTGCCGCCAACTTTACCGCGCCGATCCAGGCCATTGCTGCCGACTTCGAAAAAGACACCGGGCACAAACTGGTCGCCGCCTACGGGGCCACCGGCCAGTTCTACACCCAGATCAAGAACGGCGCGCCGTTCGAAGTGTTCCTCTCGGCGGACGACACCACTCCGGAAAAACTGGAAAAAGAAGGCGATACCGTCAAGGGCTCGCGCTTCACCTACGCCATCGGCACCCTGGCGCTGTGGTCGGCGAAGGAAGGTTACGTCGATGGCAAAGGCGAAGTGCTGAAGAAAAACGAATACCAGCACCTGTCCATCGCCAATCCGAAAGCCGCACCGTACGGGCTGGCCGCCACTCAGGTGCTGGAAAAACTCAAGCTGACTGAAGCGACCAAAGCCAAAATCGTCGAAGGCCAGAACATCACCCAGGCTTACCAGTTCGTGTCCACCGGTAATGCGGAACTGGGCTTCGTAGCACTGTCGCAAATCTACAAGGACGGCAAGGTCACCAGCGGATCGGCGTGGGTCGTTCCAGCGAACATGCACGACCCGATCAAACAGGACGCGGTAATCCTCAACAAAGGCAAAGACAGCGCCGCCGCCAAAGCGCTGGTTGACTACCTCAAAGGCCCGAAAGCCGCTGCGGTGATCAAGTCCTACGGTTACCAGCTCTAAATGTCGCTCTCGAGTGCCGACTTCGCGGCGATCTGGCTGACCCTGAAACTGGCGTCCCTGACCACCGCGATCCTGCTGGTCGTCGGCACTCCGATTGCCCTGTGGCTGGCGCGCAGTCGTTCCTGGCTACGCGGCCCCATTGGCGCAATCGTCGCCCTGCCCCTCGTGCTACCGCCGACCGTGATCGGCTTCTATCTGCTGCTGGCAATGGGGCCCAATGGCTTTCTCGGCCACTTCACGCAATGGCTGGGCCTGGGCACGCTGACCTTCAGTTTTACCGGGCTGGTGATCGGTTCGGTGATCTATTCCATGCCGTTTGTGGTGCAACCGTTGCAGAACGCGTTCGCGGCCATCGGCACCCGTCCACTGGAAGTGGCCGCAACCTTGCGCGCCAATCCCTGGGACACTTTCTTCAGCGTGATCCTGCCTTTGGCCCGCCCCGGTTTCGTGACGGCGGCGATCCTCGGGTTCGCGCATACCGTCGGTGAATTCGGTGTAGTGCTGATGATCGGCGGCAACATTCCCGACAAGACCCGCGTGGTCTCGGTGCAGATCTACGACCATGTCGAGGCGATGGAATATGCTCAGGCCCATTGGCTGGCCGGGGCGATGCTGGTGTTTTCGTTTCTGGTGTTGCTGGCGCTCTACTCCAGCCGCAAGACCCGCGCGGGCTGGAGCTGATCGATGATTGATGCACGTCTGAAAATCACTTATTCGGGTTTCAATCTGGATGTTGATCTGCATTTGCCGGGGCGTGGCGTGACTGCGCTGTATGGTCATTCCGGGTCGGGCAAAACTACTTGCCTGCGCTGTATCGCCGGGCTTGAGCGCGCCGAGCAAGGTTTCATCCAGATCAACGACGAAGTCTGGCAGGACAGCGAACGCCGGATTTTTGTCCCGCCGTACAAACGGGCGCTGGGTTACGTGTTCCAGGAAGCCAGTCTGTTCCCGCACCTGTCAGTGCAGGCCAATCTGCAGTTCGGTCTCAAGCGCATTGCCAAGGCCCAGCGCCGGGTCGACATGGCGCAAGCCACCGAACTGCTGGGCATCGGCCATCTGCTGGAGCGCCATCCGCAGCACCTGTCCGGCGGCGAACGCCAGCGTGTCGGTATCGCCCGCGCGCTGTTGACCAGCCCGAAACTGCTGCTGATGGATGAGCCGTTGGCGGCCCTCGACAGCCAGCGCAAAAACGAAATCCTGCCGTACCTGCAACGCCTGCATGATGAACTGGACATTCCGGTGCTCTATGTCAGCCACGCGCAGGATGAGGTGGCGCGGCTGGCCGATCATCTGGTGTTGCTTAGCGACGGCAAGGCCCTGGCCAGCGGCCCGATTGGCGAGACCCTCGCGCGGCTGGACCTGCCAATGGCACTGGGCGATGACGCCGGGGTGATCATCGAAGGCCAGGTCAGCGCCTACGATGCCGAGTACCAACTGCTGAGTCTGCAATTGCCGGCCACGGCCATGAACATCCGCGTGACGCACGCGCCGATGGCGGTCGGTCAAGCCTTGCGCTGCAAGGTGCACGCCCGCGACATCAGTCTGGCCCTGCACAACAGCGAAGCCAGCAGCATCCTCAATCGCTTGCCGGTGACCGTGGTCAGCGAGCTGGCGGCGGACAACGCCGCGCACGTGCTGATTCGTCTGGATGCCGGCGGCACACCGCTGCTGGCACGGATCACGCGATTTTCCCGGGATCAGCTCGGCATCCACCCGGGCCAGCATTTGTGGGCGCAGATCAAGGCCGTCGCCGTGCTGGCCTGAATTGGTTGGCACGACGGCTACGGCCCGCGGTCAATCGCTGTAACAGAGCGATTCGCCAAGGACACCGCCATGCCCGACACCGTACTAACCGACGTCTTACCGCCCGACCTGCATTACGTCGACGACACCCAACCCGGCATCCGCCGTAAAAAACTGCGTGGCAAATTCGCCTACTTCGATCCGGCCGGGCAGCGCATCAACGACCCCGATGAGATCAAACGGATCAATTCGCTGGCAGTGCCGCCGGCCTATACCGACGTGTGGATCTGCGCCGATCCGCGTGGCCACTTGCAGGCCACCGGCCGCGATGCCCGTGGCCGCAAGCAGTATCGCTATCACCCGCGCTGGCGCGAGGTGCGCGACGCCGACAAGTACTCGCGCCTGCGGGAGTTCGGCCTGGCGCTGCCGAAGTTGCGCAAACAGCTTGAAACCCTGCTCGACGCCCCCGGTTTCAGTCGCGACAAGGTCATGGCCACGGTCATCACGCTGCTCGACGCCACGCTGATTCGTGTCGGCAACACTCAATACGCGCGGGACAACCGCTCCTATGGCCTGACCACCCTGCGCAGCCGGCATGTCGAGGTCAACGGCAGCGCGATCCTGTTTCAGTTTCGCGGTAAAAGCGGCATAGAACACCAAATCACCGTCAAGGATCGTCGCCTGGCGCGCATCATCAAGCGCTGCCTGGAAATCCCGGGGCAGAATCTGTTTCAGTATCTGGATGAAAATGGTGAGCGGCACACCGTCAGCTCCCACGACGTCAACAGCTACCTGCAAACCCTTACCGGTGCCGACTTCACTGCCAAGGATTACCGCACGTGGGCCGGCAGCGCGCTGGCCCTGGCGGTATTGCGCGAACTGCAATGGGAGTCGGAAGCCGAGGCGAAACGGCATGTGGTGGAGATGGTCAAGAGCGTGTCCAAACAGCTGGGCAACACCCCAGCCGTTTGCCGCAAGTGCTACATCCATCCGGCCGTGGTCGAGCGCTTCCTGCTCGGTGCACTGGCCGAACTGCCACGCCCGAGGGTGCGCAAGGGCTTGCGCGCCGAGGAAGTGGCGCTGGCGATGTTTCTCGAGCAAATGATGGACGCGTCTTGATCGCACTGGTAGCCGAGCAATCAATCGCGGTTTCTCACGATCCTGAGTTTCTACAGGCGTTGAAGCCGACGCATCGCCTGGATTGACATGCCACAGAGTGGCGGCTGCAACCGACGAACTGACTGGCTATTTTTTGCACGATCGGCCAAGGCTTCTATAGTTGATCTGACACCTATTTGCTGTGGTGACGCCATGGAAGACATCTTTGTCGTGAAGCGCTGCAACAAGATCATCATTCACGGCCGTCGCGCCGGGGAAAGTCAGCATGAACCTGCCGAATCCAGCAGCTGGTTTCGGATCAATGACACCCGAACCGGAGGCTTCATCGGTGACGGCTATGATCTTGAAGAAGATGCCCGGCGCGAATGCCAAAGGCTCAATGCGGCCAGCTCGCCGCGACCGGCGCGACAATCGGCCGGCTGATGCAATTGACAGGCGGGGTCTATACTCAAAACAGCTGACGGACCAGCGCCCCAACGGCAGAGAGCTCGCAGCCTGCGGGCTTTTTGCTGCCTCTCAACGGTTTTCTGAACGGAGGTGCTCCATGTCCGAAAAAGAGTCCATCACCACCCTCCTCACCCTACTTGACTCCCGTCAGGCGCGCCTGGCTGCGGCCTGCAAGGAAATTGCCGACTGGGTCGATCATCAAGGCGGCCATCCGACCGCCCTGCGCATACGTGATCGCCTGAACGACATCGAAAAAGATACGCCGCTGATTCGCAGCACCCTGTCTTCGCTGCAACCTGTCGAGCGGCCACTGCCTCGTTTCAGATGACCGGATGGCAATAAACGACAGTCTCAACGCGTACCGCCTGGCCGACCCGGCGAACACCCGCAGTCGTGGGAGGTCATAACCTGTACACGTCACCAGGAGACTGATCCATGGTTATCCATTTCAAAGTAGACGGACACCTGGCTTGTGGTCACAAAGGCAACAACCTTGCCTCGAGCCAGGAACTCAATCGCGTCAAATGCCGCAGCTGCCGTAACACCGATGCCTACAAAAATGCGCGCAAAACCCAGCGCAATGCTGCTCGACGCGTAGCGCGCCACACACAGGCTGATCACGGTGCATCGAACTGGCGCTCGGAATGGATCGCACGCTTGACCGCTCTGGCGGGTCCGCAACGCCTGCCACGGGGCTTTTTCGGGCAAGCGTTTGTGTAACCGCTTGATGTCTTGGTTTTCGTCCATCACTCAGCGCGAATTGCCACGAGTTCACCGCTCGAAACCATCAATGCCCTGACCTTATCGTCAGGGCATTTTATTGAAAACACCGTTTCGAGCAGCCCTTCACCCTGAGTCAAGCTTGCAAATAGCCAACGCGCCCTCATAACCAGATCCGTATCCACCGTCACCGAGAGGCAAAAAGATCATGACCGGAAAGACCGAAACCGCGATTCTCGCCGGAGGCTGCTTCTGGGGCATGCAGGACCTGCTGCGACGCTATCCCGGCGTGCTGCAAACGCGAGTCGGCTACAGCGGTGGCGATGTACCGAATGCCACGTACCGCAACCACGGCAACCACGCCGAGGCCATCGAAATCGTCTTCGACCCTGCCGTGATCAGCTACCGGCAAATCCTTGAGTTCTTTTTCCAGATCCACGATCCCAGCACACCCAACCGACAAGGCAACGATCTCGGCCCCAGTTATCGCTCGGCGATTTACTACCTTAACGAACAGCAACGCGACATTGCTGAAGACACCGCGGCCGACGTCGATGCATCCGGGCTGTGGCCGGGGCGCGTGGTCACTGAAATCGAACCGGCGGGCCCCTTCTGGGAAGCTGAACCCGAGCACCAGGACTATCTGGAGCGGATACCGAATGGTTACACCTGCCATTTCATCCGCCCGAATTGGAAGCTGCCGAAACGCAGCTGAAAACACACCTGCGTAATCACTTCACGCACGGCGCTGGCCTCTGCTGAGGCCGGCGCTTGCGCAGCTCTGGAATTGATCATTTTGGTGAGCCCTCCGTAGCACAGTTCAAGCGCCCGAGGATGAACATACGTTCATCGCAAGCATGGCTCTAAGCGTCTAGCCTGCGGGTTCCAACATAGTGCCTACAGGAGTACCCCACCATGTTCTCGCACGAAAGCATCCCGCTGATTGCCATTTTCACCATCATGCTGCTGTGCGTACTGGCTGCGTTTTTGCACCCGGTACATGCATTCTTCAGCTGGCTGCGCAGGCGCAAGGAACGATTAAACGCCCAGGCTGCAAAAGAGGTTGATTCGCGCTGAATGTATTCCCTAAACCGGCCCGGGCATGCCTGGGCTTGTTGTTTTCTGCCTGAACAGCAGATACAAAAAAGCCCAGCACGGGGCTGGGCCTGATTGTTCGTCAACGTTAAAACATGCAGGCTTTTCAGCCACAAGAGTAGAACTCAAGTGACTTACGCAAGAGCCCTTTCGTGCTCGCTTTCATGCACGTAAACCCATGAAATTCCGGATGGCGAGGTCTGGTCGAGGCGCATAAGCGCCGAATCGACTTTCTTTTTGGTGATGCCGTCTTTGACAAGATCGAAGACGGCCAGGAAGCAGTCCCCTGGAAGCGATGTGATCGAGAGGTTGGTGATGTGCGATTCAGGGCTTCCAGCACGCTTGCCATACAAACCCCAAAGTCGCTCCCAATAATCCGCTCGACTCATGATCTGTCCGTCGGTGAGTACCACACGAAAGTCATTCGCCAACGCGTCGTACAGGGGTTTGATGGCCCCTTCCGACCGGGAAGACATACCGCGCGACCACGGAAAGAAGAGATTGTACCAACGGTACACCTCGGCTTCGACGAGAGCGGTTTTATCGGTTGCTGCGTGCACTTGATTGATTGCCATCGGTGTTCTCCTTAACACGTCAAAAATGGCGGGTCTGGCGTAACAGACAGGCCGTCTGAATGCCCATCGCCTGAGCGATGTACCGCGCCTTGATCAAGATCCATCCTGATATCAACGCCATCGGGTCAAGCTCAAATGTTCACTCAATAACTTTTGATATCTTCGACCAAGCCACAAACGTAGACGCTCGCAGGATTGATTGCATCAAGAAGTGACCAACGGTCTTTGCAAACAGGAAGAAGAGGACATGGAAGAATTGACGACGAGCCATTTAAAAATGGTGCCCTGAAAACAAACAAGGGTCTGCATCAGCTTTCGCCCGCAAACCCTTGATTTAAGATGGTGCCCGAAGCCGGAATCGAACCGGCACGCCCTTACGAGCGGGGGATTTTAAGTCCCATGCGTCTACCAGTTTCGCCATTCGGGCGGTAGCGCGGTGTAGTGCTCAAAGCAGTCGATCAGCAAACCTGACAGCGTTAAGCCTTGTAAAGCAGAGCGGGAAATATATACATCACGTCCCGGTGAAGCAAGTTCACAGTGGTTGATTTCAAGACTAAATCTTGCAGCGCACTGGAAATAAAAAAGCTCCGTAAATCATGGATCTACGGAGCTTGTTTATAGTGGAGGCCGAGGTCGGAATCGAACCGGCGTAGGCGGATTTGCAATCCGCTGCATAACCATTTTGCTACTCGGCCTCAAACGATCGCTGTTTAGTAGCACCACAACAACCGCGTACAAACTTGGAGCGGGAAACGAGACTCGAACTCGCGACCCCGACCTTGGCAAGGTCGTGCTCTACCAACTGAGCTATTCCCGCTTGGTGTGGCGCATTCTATAGATTTCAGAAGCCCCGTCAACCCTTTGATTCAAAAAAGTTTTATTTCTTTTCAACGTCGGTTTTCAGATGCGGCCAGGCGGCCCGCAAGTATTGAACCATCGACCACAACGTCAGGCCTGCCGAGATCATCAACAAGGCATAACCCAGCAAGACCCAGAAACTGAAGTCTCTTGGATTGGCCAGCAGGATCACCAGCGCCAGCATCTGCGCTGCGGTTTTCCACTTGCCGAGATTGGACACCGCTACATGAGCGCGGGCACCGAGTTCTGCCATCCACTCACGCAAGGCCGAGACGACAATCTCACGGCCAATGATGACCGCTGCGGGAAGTGTCAGCCACAAATTGCCGTGTTCCTGAACCAGCAATACCAAAGCGACAGCCACCATCAGCTTGTCGGCAACCGGATCGAGAAAGGCTCCGAACGGCGTGCTTTGTTCAAGGCGACGAGCCAGATAGCCGTCGAGCCAGTCAGTGGCCGCCGCAAAGGCGAACACCGAGGCGGAGGCCATGTAGCTCCACTGATAAGGCAGGTAAAACAGCAAAATGAAGATCGGGATGAGCAGAACGCGTAGAACGGTAATCAGATTCGGGATATTCATCGGCACAACTGGCTACGAGGTGAGTTGGCATTCTACTCGCTATGCAGGTTTGCATAAATCGACTCTGCGAGCTTTTTACTGATCCCCGGTGCTTTGGCGATCTCTTCGATGCTTGCACGAGACAGCTCCTGCAATCCACCAAAATGTTTCAACAAGTCCCTACGCCGGGTCGGCCCTACGCCTGCAACGCCTTCCAGCGTCGACGTCCGGCGGGTTTTGCCGCGCCGCGCACGGTGGCCAGTGATCGCGAACCGGTGTGCCTCGTCGCGAATCTGCTGGATCAGGTGCAGCGCGGGTGAGTCGCCACGCAAAGTGAACTCATGGGCGGCATCATTAAGATACAAAGTTTCGAACCCTGCCTTGCGGGTTGCGCCCTTGGCCACACCCAGCAGGATCAGATCCGGTACTGCCAATTCGTTGAGCACGTCGCGGGCCATCGACAATTGTCCCTTGCCGCCGTCCACCAGCAAAATATCCGGCAGCTTGCCCTCCCCGTCCTTCAGTTTGCTGAAGCGCCGGGTCAGGGCCTGGTGCATGGCCGCGTAGTCATCGCCCGCTGTGACGCCCTCGATGTTGTAACGACGATAGTCGGATTTGATCGCACCTTCCGGACCGAACACGACACAAGAGGCGACAGTCGCCTCGCCACTGGAGTGGCTGATGTCATAGCATTCGAGGCGCTGCGGTGGTTCATCCAGGTTCAGTACTTCTGCCAGCGCGTCGAAGCGCGCAGCCGTGTGTTGACGGTTGGCCAGGCGTGCGCCCAGCGCTTGCTCGGCATTGGTGACCGCCAGCTGCTGCCAGCGCGCCCGCGTGCCACGCACCCGGTGGCTGATGCTCAGCTCGCGACCGCGCAACTCGTGGATGGCATCGATCAGGGCCGTGGCGTCTTCGGGCACGACGTTGACGATCAGTTCGCTCGGCAGGTCGCGCTCCGGGCTGCTGATATAGTACTGGCCGAGGAACGCCGCCATGACTTCGGCCACCTCCTCTTCAATACCCACCTGTGGAAAGAAGTTTTTGCTGCCCAGCACTCGCCCACCGCGCACGCTGATCAAATGAACGCACGCGCCGCCCGGGTTGACGAAGGCTGCGATGACATCGATGTCGCCGGTACCGCCTTCCATGCTTTGCTGATCCTGGACCCGGCGCAGCAAGGCAATCTGGTCACGCAACTCGGCGGCGCGTTCGAACTCGAGATTGATCGCCGCCTCTTCCATCGCCGTTGACAGCTCATTGGTCAGCGCGTGACTGCGCCCTTCAAGAAACATCACCGAGTGACGCACATCCTCGGCATAAACTTCCGGTTCGACCAGGCCGACACAAGGTGCCTTGCAGCGTTTGATCTGATATTGAAGACAAGGGCGCGTACGGTTCTTGTAGTAACTGTCCTCACACTGCCGGACGAAAAAGGTCTTTTGCAGCAGGCTGAGGCTTTCGCGAATGGCCCCGGCGCTCGGATATGGGCCGAAATACTTGCCCTTCGCCTTCTTCGCGCCACGATGGATGCTCAGCCGCGGGAACTGGCCGTCAGACAGAAATACATAGGGATAAGACTTATCGTCGCGCAACAGAATGTTGTACGGCGGCCGCCACTCCTTGATCAGCGTCTGTTCAAGCAGCAACGCCTCGGTTTCATTGGCGGTAATGGTCGTTTCGACCTGTGCGATACGCCCCACCAGAGCAGCGGTCTTCGGCGCCAGCCCGGTCTTGCGGAAATAGCTGGCAAGTCGCTTCTTGAGGTTCTTGGCCTTGCCGACATACAGCAGGCGTGCCTCGTTGTCGAACATGCGATAGACGCCGGGACGCCCACTGACAGTCGCCAGGAAGGCGCCGGAATCGAATATTTCAGTCATGATCAGGCGCTGGCATCAACCATGCCGTGGCGCACGGCCAACAACGTCAACTCGACATCGCTGCTGATCGACAGTTTTTCGAAGATCCGGTAGCGATAGGTATTAACGGTTTTCGGCGACAGACAGAGCTTGTCGGAGATGATCTGCACCTTCTGGCAGCCGACAATCATCAACGCAATCTGGATTTCCCGTTCGGACAAGGCATCGAACGGTGAGTCATTGGTTGGCTGGAACGATTTGATCGCCAGTTGCTGGGCTATCTGCGGGCTTATGTAACGCTGGCCGGCAAACACCAGGCGGATGGCCTGAACCATCTCCGGCAGACCCGCGCCCTTGGTCAGGTAGCCCGCGGCACCTGCCTGCAACAGACGTGTAGGGAATGGATCCTCCTCACACACCGTGACAGCGACAACCTTGATGTCCGGATGACTGCGCAACAGCTTGCGCGTGGCCTCGAGACCACCGATACCGGGCATCTTGACGTCCATCAGGACCACATCGGGTTTCAACTCACGGGCCTTGATCAGGGATTCTTCCCCGGACTCGGCCTGTCCAACCACCTGCAAGCCATCGATATCGGCCAGCATCCGTGTAATGCCTGTACGAACGAGATCATGGTCATCGACCACTAGCACCCTAATCAAGCAGACACCTCGCGATATGGTCTTATTGGGATGCCGGACACCTTAGCAAAAAGTGCCAGACAGACCTAGCGGCAAGCGTCATTTAAAAAGTTTCAATTCATCATCGAAGGCTTGCCGGCCGTGGGTTTCAGAGCACAGGTGTACCGAAATCGAGCTGCATCCTCAGGAAACACTCGTCCTCGCCACACACATGCAAGCCTTTTCTCTTATACAGGCTTTGCGCAGGATTATTTTTGAATACGGTCAGACGCAGCGCCGGCAGTCCGTCAGCGCGGGCCATGGCGATAACCTGATCAATCGCCCAGGATCCAGCACCCTGCCTGCGAAACGCCTCGCCTACTTGCAGCTCGCGGAGATACAACGCCCGGCGATCCCGACTGAGGCTGAAAAATCCCACAGGAACTTCGCCAAGCATGATCAGCCAATTGTCCCGTCCATCCCAGGCAACCTCGAACGCTTGGTCCTGCCACAGCAGATCGTGGCCAATGTAATAGCGCAGCATGTTCTGGCACGTCAGCTCTCGGGCAAATACCCGATCAGCCAGTTCGGCGCGACGCAAATGGTAGGTCATTGCCCCGCCACCACCGGAACTACCCGCCCCTGCCATGCGCCGGCATCACGTCGCGCAACGACTAACAATTCACCAGGCCCTGGCGCGGCGGCAACCAGCGTGCCGTCTTCAGACCAGACGGCACTGCGACCCGCCGATTGCCATCCACCCGTGAGCCCGGCGTGATTGGCCATCAGAACCGCCATCGAGTGCTTTTGTGCATAGCCCTGCAATATCGCGCTATCCACGCCATAACCTTTTTCGCCAATCAGCACGCCTGCTGCGTACAGGTCGGCGCCAGCAACGGCAGCCGCTGCCGCGTGGCTGGCGTGGGTAAAATCAGCGCAGACCGCCAGCGCGACGGTATCGCCGCCTATGCGCAAGGACGAACCACCAGCACCTGTGGCATAGAAAAGCTCTTCGCCACTGTGCAGATGTTGTTTGCTGTAAACCTCAAGAGAACCATCCCTGCCTAACGTCAGCGCGCCGATCAATACCTTCGAACTGTCCTTATGGCGAATCGGCATCCCGACCACCGCAATGAGACCCAGCTCGCGCGCGCAATCACGCAAGGGTTGCAGCACCGAATCCTGCGGATCGATTGCCATGTCTGCAGCCATCTGGCCTTCATAACCAGTCAGCGACAGCTCCGGAAACACCAGCAGTTCGACGCCCTGCTCCGCCGCCACGGCCATGAAGCGCAAATGACGGGCGATGTTCGCCGCCAGATCACCGGCAACGGAGAACGATTGAGCTGCAGCGATGGTGAACGTTGACATTATTCATCCTTGGGATTTTGCCAAATACGCAGTGTGTCACAACGCCTGCGGCACTCAAGCAATAGGAAATGTCATGTAAGCGCGATAGCAATTTCTGATTGCTCAGGCGCATGGGCCTCTAGTAAGCTCGGCGCACTTATTGGAGACAAACCATGTTCAACGCCCTCTCACAGCTTCGTTCCGCCAGCGCCTTGCGCTCGGTTGCGGCTGCCCGGGCGAATGACGCTTGTGCTCCTGCCAGCTTTTATTTTGGGTATTGGTTTAGCCACTGGCGCGCCTGATACCCAAACGGCGCCCATGAAAACGGGTCGCCTACCAGAGAATTCTCACCCCCGGTCGGCCTCCCGACCGGGGGTTTTGTTTTTTCAGGCCCCAACTTTTTCAGCAACACACCAGACACTTTGAGGAATCACGACATGAACTACGCCACTTATTACCGTTACGACACTTTTAGCGCCTGGCGATTTAGCAGCCTCCGCTCGGGACAGCCTGCCGCCTCCGATCGGTCACCCACAGGTGGCAAGCACACACACGCAGCCAATACGGCCAATTGTCGAACACCCCAGTAGGGCCGAGTGAGCGGGAAGCACCCGCCACCAGCCCAGGAATCCTGAATATGAACTCGTCTGTTTCTGCTCTGCCACTGTCCACCCTCGATTCTGCCAACGAAGCGCTGACCCTGCGTCTGCCCAGCTCGTTGCAACTCAAACAGCAATTGCCCCTGAGCAATGCCCTCGCCCAGCAAGTCGCAGCCCACCGCCAGGCGGTCCGCGCGATTCTCAATGGCGAAGACCATCGCCTGCTGGTCGTCGTCGGCCCTTGCTCGATTCATGACCCGCGCTCCGCACTCGAATACGCCGAAAAGCTTTCCCGCCTCGCACATCAAGTCAGCGACGAGATGCTGCTGGTGATGCGCGCCTACGTCGAAAAACCACGCACCACCGTCGGTTGGAAAGGTCTGGCCTACGACCCGCATCTGGATGGCAGCGACGACATGGCTGCCGGCCTGACCCTGTCGCGCGAATTGATGATCGAGATGATCCGCCTGGGCTTGCCTGTCGCGACCGAACTCCTGCAGCCCATGGCTGCCGGTTACTTCGACGACCTGCTCAGTTGGGTTGCCATCGGTGCACGCACCACCGAATCGCAGATCCACCGGGAAATGGCCAGCGGTCTGAACATGCCCGTCGGCTTCAAGAACGGCACTGACGGCGGCGTCTCTGTAGCCGTCGATGCCATGCGCTCAGCAGCCCACCCGCATCGACACTTTGGTGTCGACAGCCAGGGGCACCCGGCGATCATTCAGACCCCGGGCAACCCCGACACGCATATGGTGCTGCGTGGTGGCCATCACGGCCCGAACTACGATCACGAAAGCATTGCCCGGGTCCGTGCCGACTTGAAACGCCTGAAGATTCCGGCGCGGATCATGGTTGACTGCAGTCACGCCAACAGCGGCAAGGATCCTCTGCGCCAGCCCGAGGTGTTCAATGCAGTGCTCGAACAACGACTGCTGGGGGATCGTTCCTTGATCGGGATGATGATTGAGTCCCACCTGTTCGAAGGCTGCCAGCCTTTAGGCCCCGCCCTGCGTTACGGCGTGTCGGTGACCGATGGTTGCCTTGGGTTCAATGCGACAGAGCTGTTGCTGTCGAGCGCAGCCGAACGTCTTCGAGCCTGTTGATCGGAACAGCCTTTGCGGAATTGTCAAAATCCCGCAAAGGCTGGATCGTCGTTCAGCTTTCACCACAGGTTATGCCCGCACCCGAATACGGGTCACCTCAGAGGCCTGGCTGACATCATCCAGCCGTTCCACCGAATACGACACCTGCACCACAGTTTCCCGATGCTCTCGCCAGAAACGGTGAGGCACAATGAATACCACGGGCTGACCTGCGGTTTCCCGGGTGATATCCCGATCATCGCGATGACTGAAATACTCACCATCACATTTCAAGTAAACCAGCTCCCCCTCCTCAGCCTGGGCATTGTCGATCACTACGGTAATGCCATCCTCGGCATCCACTACCTCCAGCTCGCCGTCTTGCGCCTCCAGTACCTGCGGAGCTGCAAGATCACCTCGCATCAATGGTGCGATCAGAACGCGCAGGTTTGCAGACTGCCTTACCTGAGCCGAGCCTGACTCCACCCGGTAGCTGACGCTCACCTCGTGCATGCGATGTGGGGCGATGCAATGCGCGGGTATCCAGAAAGACAGCGCTTCGCCCACAGCAAACTGTTCCACGTGCAATACATCATTGATGACCGGCAGTCCGTCATCACCTTGCCAGGACAGGATGACCCGGTCCCCGACAGCCATCCGGGCGTAAGGTCGCACGATCACGCCAGTCCCTTGCGGAACACGGTCCGGGTCAAGCGTCCCACCCACCGTCTCTTCAAGGATTGGCGCCAGCAGATCGGGTTCCGGATCGCCCACATCCAGTTGCAAGCGCCTGGATGACAGCGGCTCCGGCAGCGCGACGCTGTACAGCGTCCAGAAAACCTCCAGTGAGCCACGCTCCAGCGCTGCTATGTGCAATCCCTTCACGACAAAGACAAGTTCCTGCCCCACCTGGCCTTCACTGACCGTGCGAGTGATTTCGTGGATGTAGGACAAACCTTCGTCATCCAGCCCTTGCCAGTGCAGCACAAGTTTGTCGCCGCACACCATGTTCGGGTAAGGCGCAACCCTGACGAATGCCTGGTTCAGTGAGGGATCAAGCATTCCGCCCTCCATAACCTCAAGCATCGGTGCAGGCAGCGACGAGACTGGAGCGGGTACCGGTGCAGACGCAGGTCGATAGCAGAACTCGAAGTTCTCGCCGTCCACCTTCAAACTCAGAAAACCGCGTCCACCGGAGTCATCCGCTACAGGAGACGTAATTGACGCGGTCGCCACAGAGGTGTCGCCATTGACTTCGTATATAGGCATTCAGTAGCTCCATTCCTTGGATAAAACGCCGCCATGAAGGCAACGTCGAACGAACTCCATTGAACACCATCCAGCCATCGCCAGAAGTCAGCACAACGCCTTCCATCGGCAGGGTAAATGCACCGCATGACGTAGGCATACGAAGCAGAATCAAGCGATACCGCTCAAAAGATTGCCAGATGTTCCGACTACCCCCTCAAGCAGAAGCGAATATTCGTACCGCTTTTATTCCAGTTTCCTTTCAGTACCGAGGAGCTTTCAGACATCGCCGACCCGCAGGCCTGTTTTACAGTGGCACGCACCAACCACTGACAAGCATCTGCAGAAAGAGGCAGAAACATGCAACGGAATGCGACAACCCGCTACCCCATCCTATTGGTCCATGGCCTGTTCGGGTTTGACCGTATCGGCCATTTCGAGCTTTTTCATGATGTCAAGCAAGCGCTGAGGGAAGCAGGCGGCCAAGTGTTTGTGCCGCAGCTGTCTGCGACCCATGACAACGAAGTACGCGGCCAGCAATTGATGTTTCAGATCGAAAGCGTTCTGCGAGGAACCGGAGCCGGCAAGGTCAACCTGATCGGGCATAGCCAGGGCGCGCTGGCGTGCCGTTACGCCGCTGCGCTGGCGCCAGAGAAAGTCGCCTCGGTCACGTCGGTAAGTGGCCCCAATCACGGTTCGGAACTGGCTGACGCCTTACGCCTGGCCCTGATACCGGGTGGCCTGCCGGAGCACGTGGCGGAGCACGCTGCAACACAGTTTGCCCGCCTCCTCTCGCTGCTCAGCGGGCAACCGGGACTGCCGCAGAACGCTGTCGCCGCACTCAGTGCCCTGACGACCGCAGGTGTTGGGCAATTCAACAGAAAGTACCCGCAAGGTCTGCCTTCCAGCTGGGGCGGCCAGGGTGCGGAGCGGGTCAATAACGTTCACTACTATTCCTGGAGCGGCACGCTGCAGGACAACTTATTGCAGGCACTTGATCCGGTGCATATCGTCTGCCGGGGATTATCAGAGCATTTTGTCGCAGAGACCGGACAAAACGATGGTTTCGTGGGACGCTTCAGTTCCCATCTGGGCCGGGTCATCCGTTCCGATTATCCTTTCAGCCACCTGGGCAGTCTGCGTCGCCCTGACGGAGTGAAAAAAACCGGCCAGGATCCCGTCGCTCTCTATGTCGAGCACGCTGCACGCTTGCGGGCTGCGCACCTGTAACCGTGCGCCAATGCGCCGAGCGGAACTTTGCCGAGAAATCGCTTACTGATTCCGGTAGGCTCCACACTTTACTGAAATAGATTGGAGAATTTCCCCATGGCTAAAGCCACTGCCCGCCACATCCTGGTTTCCAGCGAAGACAAGTGCAACGAACTCAAGGCCCAGATCGAAGGCGGTGCTGATTTCGCCGAAGTCGCCAAGGCCAACTCCACCTGCCCGTCCAGCCGTCAGGGCGGCGACCTGGGTTCGTTCGGTCCTGGCCAGATGGTCAAGGAATTCGACACTGTGGTCTTCAGCGCGCCGATCAACGTCGTGCAAGGCCCGGTGAAGACCCAGTTCGGTTATCACTTGCTCGAAGTCACCAGCCGCCAGGACTGATCCGTCGCCTGATTGCTGCCCCAACGGCCCGCCTTCTGGTGGGCCGTTGTGTTTTGGTTACAGGATGCGGCTGGCGACTGACGCGCCGCTCGCGTACAAATTGCGCTTATCGATCACCCGGCTTTAAGGCTGACAATGCGACTGGCTTTCCCTTATCTGCTGTTCACTGCCGTGGCCTTGCTTTTAGGCGCCGCCGGTGTGGACGCCACCCCGCAACACGCGTTGACCGTCTATGGCGAACCGGCCAAATACCCGGCCGGCTTCAGCCACTTCGACTACACCAACCCGCAGGCGCCCAAGGGCGGCACCATGCGCCGCTCGGCGATAGAGATCGGGCATTTCGATCACATCCTGCCTTATATCGATAAGGGCATCGGCGTCACCCAGATTGACGGCATGCTCTATTCGCCGCTGGCCCAGCGTTCGATGGACGAGCCTTACACCGTCTATGGCCTGGTGGCACAAAAAATGGAACGCGCGGAGGACGGCCTGTCCCTGCGTTTCTTCATCAACCCCCAGGCGCGTTTCGCCGACGGGAAGCAGATCACAGCCGAAGACGTGCGCTACACCTATGACTTGCTGATGACCCAGGGCAGCCTGCGCTATCGCACGCAGTTCGCCGATGTCAAAGGTGTCGAAGTGGAAGCGCCGCTGACCGTGCGCTTCGACTTCAAGAGCAACGAGAACCGCACCTTGCCGCTGGACATCGCCACCCTGCCGGTGTTTCCCGAGCATTGGTGGAAAACCCGCGACTTCGCCGGTGGCGGCGGCTATGAACCGCCGCTGGGCAGCGGCCCGTATCGGGTGGGCAAGGTCGACTCCGGGCGCAGCATCACATTCGAGCGCAACCCCGACTGGTGGGGCAAGGACCTGCCGGTCAGTCGCGGCCTGTACAACTTCGATCACTTCAGCATCGAGTATTTCGGCGACACCGATGTCGCACGTCAGGTGCTGCGCGGCGGCGCCTATGATTACAACCGCGAGTTTTCCGCCACCGGGTATTCGATCGGTTACGACAGCCCGGCGCTAAGTGACGGCCGACTGCAGAAAGCCCACCTGGCCACCGAGGCCCCGCAATCGGCACAGGGCTTCGTGTTCAACCTGCAGAAACCGATGTTCCAGGATCGTCGGGTGCGCCAGGCACTGGCGATGCTCTGGGATTTCGAGTGGAGCAACCGGCAGATGATGCGCAACATGTACATCCGCCAGCAGAGCTATTTCTCCAACACCGCCCTGGCCGCCCGCGAGCTGCCGGATGCCGCCGAACTGAAAATCCTTGAACCGTTGCGCGGGCAGGTTCCCGACGAGGTCTTCACTCAGGTCTTCGAGGCGCCGAAAACCGATGGCAGCGGACTGATCCGCGACAAGCAACTGCAAGCCCTGCAACTGCTCGAACAGGCAGGTTGGAAACCCGATGGCGACCAACTGGTCAACACCGAGGGCGAACCGCTGAGTTTCACCTTTCTGGTCAGCCAGAACGGCATGGACCGCCTGCTCTTGCCTTACAAACGCACGCTGAAACAGATCGGCATCGAGCTGAATATCCGCCGCATCGATTCCTCGCAATACGTCAATCGCCTGATGAGCCGCGACTACGACATGATCGTCACCGGCTACCCGGTCAGCACATCTCCGGGTGGCGAGTTGCTCAACTACTTCGGCTCGATTTCGGCCAACGACCCCGGCGCCAACAACTACATGGTGCTGAAGAATCCCGCGGTCGACACCTTGATCAACGGCCTGATCCGCGCCTCGACCCAGAGTGACATGCTGCACTACGCCCACGCGCTGGATCGGGTGTTGCAATGGAACTACTACTGGATTCCCAACTATTACCCGCCGGGCACCTCCACCGTCTGGTGGAATCGGTTCGGCATGCCGGCAACACAAGCCAGCAATGACGAAGCCATCGAGAGCTGGTGGGAAATCAGCAGCACGCCGCTGACCAACCAGCAGATGACCGCCGAAAAAATCGGTCGTGGCAGACCCGGAGGACCGCACTGATGTGGGCTTACATTCTGCGGCGTCTGCTGCTGATCATTCCGACCTTGGTGATCATCCTGCTGGTGAATTTCGTGATCATCCAGGCGGCACCCGGCGGCCCGGTCGAACAAGCCATCGCCCATCTGCAAGGCATCGGCGGAGCGAGTGTCGGTGGCAGTTCCAGCGAAACCATGAGCAGCACTTCGCGTGCCAGCCGTGGCCTCGACCCGCAACTGATCAAGGACATCGAAAAACAGTACGGTTTCGACAAGCCGGCGCATGAACGTCTGTGGCTGATGCTCAAAAATTACGCGCAGCTGGACTTCGGCAAAAGCTTTTTCCGCGGCGCCACCGTCACCGATCTGATTCTGGAAAAAATGCCGGTGACCATTTCCCTCGGCCTGTGGGCGACGCTGATCACCTATCTGGTGTCGATCCCGCTGGGCATTCGCAAGGCCGTGCATCACGGCAGCCACTTCGATATCTGGAGCAGCACTGCGATCATCATCGGCTATGCGATGCCGGCGTTTCTGTTTGCGATGTTTCTGATCGTGGTGTTTGCCGGCGGCACCTCGCTGAACTGGTTTCCGGTGCGCGGACTGGTCTCGGACAACTTCGAATCGCTGTCGACCCTGGGCAAGATTGCCGATTACTTCTGGCACCTGGTGTTGCCGGTGACGGCGCTGGTGATCGGCGGTTTCGCCACGCTGACGATCCTCACCAAGAACTCGTTCCTCAATGAAATCACCCGCCAGTATGTGGTCACCGCCCGCGCCAAAGGCCTGAGCGAGCGCCGCGTGCTCTACGGTCACGTGTTTCGCAACGCGATGCTGCTGGTGGTCTCGGGGATCCCGCAGGCATTCATCAGTGTGTTCTTTGCCGGCTCGCTGCTGATCGAAGTGATCTTCTCACTCGACGGCCTCGGCCGCATGAGTTACGAAGCGGCGGTTTCCCGAGACTACCCGGTCGTATTCGGTTCGCTGTTCATCTTCACCCTGTTCGGACTCTTGATAAAACTGATCGGCGACCTGTGCTACACCCTGGTCGATCCGCGTATCGACTTCGCCGCGAGGAACGCCTGATGTTCAAGCTCTCGCCCCTGGGCCGACGCCGTTTCGCACGCTTCAAGAAAAACCGCCGAGGCTGGTGGTCGCTGTGGCTGTTCATCGGACTGTTCGTGGTAACGCTGGGCGGTGAACTGATCGCCAACGACAAACCGTTGGTGGTCAGCTATCAGGGCCAGCTCTACTTCCCGGTGTTCAAGCGTTACACCGAGCAGGAATTTGGCGGCCAGCTGCCGTTCCAGGCCGATTATCGCAGTGACTATGTGCAGAACCTGATCCGCAAGGACGGTGGCTGGCTGCTGTTTCCGCCGATTCCGTTCAGCGACGACACGCCCAATTACGACCTCAACCAACCGGCACCGAGCCCACCCTCGAAGGTCAACTGGCTGGGCACTGACGATCAGGCGCGCGATGTGTTGGCGCGGGTGATTTTCGGCGCCCGGGTGTCGATCCTGTTTGCCTTGATGCTGACCGCCATCAGTGCACTCATCGGGATTGCCGCCGGCGCCCTGCAAGGCTATTACGGCGGCTGGGTCGATTTGCTCGGGCAACGCCTGCTGGAAGTCTGGACCGGGTTACCGGTGTTGTACCTGCTGATTATCCTGTCGGGTTTCGTCGAGCCGAATTTCTGGTGGCTGCTGGGGATCATGGCGTTGTTTTCCTGGCTGGCGCTGGTGGATGTGGTGCGCGCCGAGTTCCTTCGCGGGCGCAACCTGGAATACGTCAAAGCCGCTCGTGCCCTGGGCCTGAGCGACCGCAAGGTGATTGTCCGGCACATCCTGCCCAATGCGATGAACGCAACGCTGAGTTACCTGCCGTTCATTCTGACCGGAGCGATTTCCACCCTCACCGCCCTCGACTTCCTCGGTTTCGGCATGCCCGCCGGCAGCGCTTCGCTGGGCGAACTGATCGGTCAGGGCAAACAGAACCTGCAAGCACCGTGGCTCGGGCTGACCGCGTTTTTCACGCTGGCGCTGATTCTTTCTTTACTGGTGTTCATCGGCGAAGCGTTACGTGACGCGTTCGACCCTCGATCCTGAAGTGTGACCATGACTGATAACCTGATCGAAATCCGTGACCTCAATGTCGCCTTCCATGGCCAGCCGGCGGTGCGCAACCTGTGCCTGGACATCCGTCCCGGTGAATGTCTGGCGCTGGTCGGGGAGTCGGGTTCTGGCAAGTCGGTGACCGCACATTCGATTCTGCAATTGCTCCCCGAAAGTGATGCGCAAACCACAGGCAGCATTCGCTATCGCGGCCAGGAACTGCTCGGTGCCGATCCGAAGGTGCTGCGGGAACTGCGCGGCAACCGCATCGCAATGATCTTCCAGGAACCGATGACCTCGCTCAACCCGCTGCACACCATTGAAAAGCAGATCGGCGAAACGCTGCTGGTGCATCGCGGTCTGGGCGGTAAAGCGGCGCAACAGCGCATCCTTGAACTGCTGGAACTGGTGGGCATTCAAAAGCCCAAAGAGCGCCTCAAGGCCTATCCGCATCAACTGTCCGGCGGCCAGCGGCAACGGGTGATGATCGCCATGGCCCTGGCCTGCGAGCCGGAACTGCTGATTGCCGACGAGCCAACCACCGCGCTGGATGTGACGGTGCAGCGCAAGATCCTGCTGCTGCTCAAATCCTTGCAACAACGTCTGGGCATGTCGCTGCTGTTGATCAGTCACGACCTGAATCTGGTACGCAGCATCGCGCAACGGGTGTGCGTGATGAAGGCGGGTGAAATCGTCGAGCAGGCGCCGTGCGAAACCCTGTTTACCGAGCCAAAGCATCCTTACAGCTGTGTGTTGCTCAACGCCGAGCCGGAAGGCGAAGCCCTGCCCCGGGACGAACGCGAGAACGTGCTGGAAGTCGATGATCTGCGGGTCGAGTTCATCGTCGGTGGCGGCCTGTTCCAGCGTAAGCAATACCTGCGTGCAGTGGACGGCATCAGCCTGAATATCCAGCGCGGCAAGACCCTGGGCATTGTCGGCGAATCCGGTTCGGGTAAATCGACCCTGGGCCAGGCGATTCTGCGGCTGCTCGACTCCGAGGGCAGTATCCGTTTTCAGGGCACCGCCCTTGATGGCCTCGATCAGAAGCAATTGCGGCCGTGGCGCCGGCAAATGCAGGTGGTGTTCCAGGACCCGTTCGGCAGCCTAAGTCCACGGATGTCGGTGGCGCAAATCATCAGCGAAGGGCTGGAGGTGCATTGCCAGTCCAGCGCCGATGAGTGCGATGCACAGGTGATCCGCGTGCTCAAGGAAGTAGGTCTCGATCCGGAAAGCCGTCATCGCTATCCGCACGAATTTTCCGGCGGTCAGCGCCAGCGCATCGCCATCGCCCGGGCGCTGGTGCTGAAACCGGCGCTGATCCTGCTCGACGAGCCGACCTCGGCCCTTGATCGTACCGTGCAGAAACAAGTGGTCGCCCTGCTCCGCGACCTTCAGGAAAAACACGGTCTGACCTACCTGTTCATCAGCCACGACCTGGCGGTGGTGCGGGCGCTGGCGCATGACATGATCGTGATCAAGGACGGCAAAGTGGTTGAGCGCGGTGCCAGCCATGATGTGTTCGACTCACCGCAGCATCCTTACACCAAAGAGCTGTTGGCAGCGGCGCATCCGGGGTAGGCATAATCGGCGCTTGCCCTGATACCGGGTCGCAACATTCGCTGGCAAGCCAGCTCCCACAGTGATTCGGGTTGTACCCAAATATGGGGTACCCCAGAGAAACCTGTGGGAGCTGGCTTGCCAGCGAAGAGGCCCGAACAGACAACCCAAATTCCGGATCCGCCAACCCATGAACACCACCGAAAGCCTCAAGGACTACCAACGCGTGCGCACGCTGGCGATCCGCTCGCTGTTCGAGATCATCGAGCAGTCCAGCGAGGGCACGGTGATTGTCGATCGCGATGCCAACATCGTCTGGATGAACGAGCGCTATGCCCGGCGTTTTGGGCTGGAGTCGGCAAAAAAAGCCATCGGCAAACCCTGCGAAAGCGTGATCCCCGGCAGCCTGCTGCGTGAAGTGGTGCGTACCGGCCGCCCCATTCTGCTGGACATGCAGGACACGCCAAAAGAGCCGTTGGTGGTCATGCGCCTGCCGATCCACGACGACGCCGGCGCGGTGATTGGCGCTATCGGTTTTGCCCTGTTCGATGAGTTGCGCACGCTGTCGCCGATGCTCAAGCGCTACCTGAGCATGCAGGAAGAGCTGGCCTCGACCCGCTCGCTGCTGCGGGCCCGGCAGACCAAATACAACTTCGCCCATTTCATCGGCACCAGCAGCGCCAGCCTCGACGTCAAACGCCGCGCCCGCCGCAGTGCCAGCACCGAATCCCCGGTGTTGCTGCTCGGTGAGACCGGCACCGGCAAGGAGTTGCTGGCTCAAGCGATTCACAGCGCTTCGCCCCGGGCGCACAAGGCGTTCGTCAGCATCAACAGCGCGGCGATTCCCGAAGCGCTGCTGGAAGCCGAGTTCTTCGGCACTGCGCCTGGCGCGTTTACCGGCGCTGATCGCAAGGGGCGTACCGGCAAGTTGCAGATTGCTCAGGGCGGGACGCTGTTTCTCGACGAGATTGGCGACATGCCGTTGCCGCTGCAAAGCAAACTGCTGCGGGTGTTGCAGGAAAAGGAATTCGAACCGGTTGGCTCCAACGACGTGATCCAGAGCGATGTACGGGTGATCGCGGCGACGTCGACCGATCTGCAAGCGGCGATCAAGCGCGGTGAGTTCCGCGCCGACCTGTATTACCGCCTCAACGTGCTGCCGATCCAGGTTCCGCCGCTGCGCGAGCGTCTCGATGACTTGCCGGCGCTCAGCGAAGCGATCCTTGAAGAGTTGCGCAGCCAGCACGAGCTAAGCCGTACAGCGCTGGATCTGCTCGGGCAACATGCGTGGCCGGGCAACATCCGCGAGTTGCGCAACGTGCTGGAACGCGCGGCGCTGCTCAGCGATGACCTGATCCTCACCGAACAGGATATTCGCGCGGCCATTGGCGCCTTTACTCCGGTTGAGCGCCCATCGGTGCCGACGTTGGAGCCGTTGGCGGAAGAGACTTTTGCCCAGGCGCGGCAGCGGTTTGACCGGCAGTTGATCCAGTCGGCACTCGCGCAATGTGCGGGCAAGGTGCCGGAGGCGGCGGCTCGGCTGGGGCTGGGGCGGTCGACGCTGTATAAGAAGATGCTGGCCTTGGGCATCGCCGAGTCTCAATAAAGAGATTTAGTCTCGCTAGCGAGACATTTACTTCAAGATCAAAAGATCGCAGCCTTCGGCAGCTCCTACAGGGTTGATACGGAAATCCCATGTAGGAGCTGCCGAAGGCTGCGATCTTTTCGCCTCTAAAAAGTCTCACTATCGAGACTTCGTCTCTAACAGCTGATCGCAAAACCCGATAAAACCCTTATATTTCAACAAGTTGAATATCTGGCACAGATCTCGCTAAAGCCTCTCCTGCACCCGCAACACCCACAAAAATAACAATCCCTGGAGACACTCCATGAGTGTGATCATTGCCTTGGCAGCCCTCGCGCTGCTGATGCTCGCCGCGTACCGTGGCTACAGCGTCATCCTCTTCGCCCCGATTGCCGCCCTCGGCGCTGTCCTGCTCACCGACCCCTCCGCCGTCGCCCCTGCCTTCACCGGGGTATTCATGGAGAAAATGGTCGGTTTCATCAAACTGTATTTCCCGGTATTCCTGCTCGGCGCCGTGTTCGGCAAGTTGATCGAGTTGTCGGGGTTCTCGCGTTCGATCGTGGCCGCAGCGATTCGCTTGCTCGGCACCCGTCAGGCGATGCTGGTGATCGTGCTGGTCTGCGCCCTGCTCACCTACGGCGGCGTGTCGTTGTTCGTGGTGGTGTTTGCGGTGTATCCGTTTGCCGCCGAGATGTTCCGTCAGAGCAACATCCCCAAGCGCCTGATCCCGGCGACCATCGCCCTTGGCGCGTTCTCGTTCACCATGGACGCCCTGCCCGGTACGCCGCAGATTCAGAACATCATTCCCAGCACGTTCTTCAACACCACCGCATGGGCCGCGCCGTGGCTGGGAGTGATCGGCACGATTTTCGTGTTCTGCGCCGGCATGCTGTTCCTGCAGCGCCAACGCAACAAGGCCCAGCGCGCCGGTGAAGGCTATGGCACCGAACTGCGTAACGAACCGGAAACCGCCGAAGACCTGAAACTGCCGAACCCTTGGATCGCCCTCTCACCGCTGCTGGCGGTGGGCATCATGAACCTGCTGTTCACCCAGTGGATTCCGCAGTGGTACGGCAAGACCCACAGCCTCGCGCTGCCCGGCATGGCCACACCGGTAACCACGGAAATCGCCAAGCTCACCGCAATCTGGGCGGTGCAGGCGGCATTGCTGATCGGCATCCTGATGGTGCTGGTGTTCGGCTTCAAGGCGATCCGCAGCAAACTCGCCGAAGGCAGCAAAAGTGCGGTCAGCGGCGCGTTGCTGGCAGCGATGAACACCGCCTCGGAATACGGTTTCGGTGCGGTAATCGCCTCGTTGCCGGGCTTTCTGGTGCTGGCCGACTGGCTCAAGCAAATCCCCAATCCACTGGTCAACGAAGCGATCACCGTGACCCTGTTGGCGGGCATCACCGGGTCGGCGTCGGGTGGCATGAGTATCGCGCTGGCGGCGATGTCCGAGCAGTTCATCGCCGCGGCGCACGCGGCGAACATTCCGCTGGAAGTGCTGCACCGCGTGGCCGCGATGGCCAGCGGCGGCATGGACACCCTGCCGCACAACGGCGCGGTGATCACCTTGCTGGCGGTCACTGGCCTGACCCACCGCGAAGCCTACAAAGACATTTTCTGTATTACGCTGATCAAGACCCTGGCGGTCTTCGTAGTGATCGGTACTTTCTACGCCACTGGCATTGTGTGAGGTATTCATGACGACTCTTTCGGGCAAGACTGCACTGGTTACCGGTTCCACCAGCGGCATCGGTCTGGGCATCGCCCTGAGCCTGGCCAAGGCCGGCGCCAACCTGATTCTCAACGGTTTCGGTGATGCGTCGAGCGTGATCGCCGAGGTCGGCCAGTTCGGCGGCAAGGTCGGTCACCACCCGGCGGACGTCAGCGATCCGGCGCAGATTGCCGACATGATCGCTTACGCCGAACGCGAATTCGGCGGCGTCGACATTCTGGTCAACAACGCCGGGATTCAGCACGTGGCGGCCGTGGAGGAGTTTCCGGTGGAGCGCTGGGATTCAATCATCGCGATCAACTTGTCCTCGGTGTTTCACAGCACCCGCCTCAGCCTGCCGGGCATGCGCACCAAGGGTTGGGGGCGGATCGTCAACATTGCCTCGGTACACGGTCAGGTCGGCTCGACCGGCAAGGCTGCGTATGTGGCGGCCAAGCATGGGGTGATTGGTTTGACCAAAGTGGTTGGCCTCGAGACAGCCACCAGCAACGTCACCTGCAACGCGATCTGCCCCGGCTGGGTGTTGACGCCGCTGGTGCAGAAGCAGATCGATGATCGCGCTGCCAAAGGGGTCGATCCGCAGCAGGCGCAGCATGATTTGCTGGCGGAGAAACAGCCGTCGCTGGAGTTCGTCACACCGCAGCATCTGGGGGAACTGGTGTTGTTTCTGTGCAGCGAGGCTGGCAGCCAGGTGCGGGGAGCTGCGTGGAATATTGATGGGGGGTGGTTGGCGCAGTAAACGACGCAAGCCGCCTGTGGCGAGGGAGCTTGCTCCCGCTGGGTGGCGAAGCCGCCCCCGAGAATTTACGACTGCTGCGCAGCCGATCGGGAGCAAGCTCCCTCGCCACAGAATTAAGTGCTGCACGCTGACCTGTGTGCTTGAACAACAAAACAAGAGGCAAACCAATGTCCGACCTCCTCTGGCAACCCGATGCCGAGCGTATCGCCCAATCGCGCATGGATCAGTTCCGCCGCGATATCAATCAGCGTCATGGCCTGGCACTGAGCAGCTACACCGACCTGCACCGCTGGAGCGTGGATCAGCGCGAAGCGTTCTGGCAGGCGATCGTCGACTTCTTCGATATCCGCTTTCACACCCAACCCGACGCTATCCTGCGTGAAGGCCCGCAGATGCCCAGTGCCGAATGGTTTCCCGGCGCGACCCTGAACTTTGCCGAACACTTGCTGCGCCGTCGTGACGATGCGGTCGCGGTGATCGCCGTGGCGGAAAACGGTCAGCGCGAGCAATTGACTTGGGCCGAACTGGCCGAACACGTCGCCGGTTTTCAGGCCAGCCTGCAAGCCGCCGGTGTTGGCCTCGGCGACCGGGTGGCCGCGTGCATGCCCAACACCTGGCAGACCCTGGTAGCGATGCTCGCGACCACCAGCCTCGGGGCGATCTGGTCGTGCTCGTCGCCAGACTTCGGCACCCACGGCGTGATCGACCGTTTCGGCCAGATCGAACCCAAAGTGTTGATCACATGCGCCGGCTACCGTTACGCCGGCAAAAACATTGATCAAACCACCAAGGTCAACGAAATCCTCGCGCAACTGCCATCGCTGCAGCAATTGATCATCGTGCCCTACGCTCGCGCGCAGGCCCGTGCCGAGGATTTCCACACCCGTGCCAACGTGACGTTGTGGAACGATTTCTACCAACCCGGCGGCGACCCGCGGTTTGTCCCGGTGCCGTTCAATCATCCGTTGTACGTGCTGTATTCCAGCGGCACCACCGGCGTCCCCAAATGCATCGTGCACAGCACCGGCGGCGTGCTGCTACAACATGCCAAGGAGCATGGGCTGCACGTCGATCTCGGCCCCGGTGACCGCTTGTTCTACTACACCACTTGCGGCTGGATGATGTGGAACTGGCTGGTCTCGGCCCTCGCGGTCGGCAGCGCGGTGGTGCTGTATGACGGCTCGCCGTTTCACCCCGGCCATGAGCGACTGCTGGATCTGATCGACGATGAGCGCATCAGCGTGTTCGGCACCAGCCCCAAGTTTCTCGCGACACTGGAAAGCAGCGGCATCAAGCCTGCGCACAGCCATGATCTGAGCAGTCTCAAAACGCTGCTCTGCACCGGCTCCGCGCTGTCGCCGCAAAGCTACGATTTCGTCTACCGCGACTTCAAGCGCGACGTGTGCCTGGCATCGATGTCCGGCGGCACCGATGTGGTGTCGTGCTTCGTCAACGGTAATCCGCTGTCGGCGGTGCGCCGCGGCGAAATCATGGGCAAGAGCCTGGGCATGGCGGTTGAGGTGTGGAACGACGCCGGCGTTGCCGTGATCGGCGAAAAAGGCGAGCTGGTCTGCACTCGGCACTTCCCGGCGATGCCCGTCGGCCTGTGGCACGACCCAGACGGCGAAAAGCTGCGCAAATCCTATTTCAGCCTGTTCCCCGGCGTCTGGGCCCAGGGCGATTACGCCGAACAATTGCCCCACGGCGGGATGCTGATCCATGGCCGCTCCGACGCCGTGCTCAACCCCGGCGGCGTGCGCATCGGCACGGCGGAAATCTATCGCCAGGTCGAGAAGGTCCCGCAGGTGCTGGACAGCGTGGCGATCGGGCAGCAATGGCAGGACGATGTGCGCGTGGTGCTGTTTGTGCGTTTGCAGGCGGGCGTGACGCTCGATGACGACCTGCAACAACAGATCCGCCAGGTGATCCGCGCCAACACCACACCGCGTCATGTGCCGGCGAAGATCGTTGCTGTGAGCGATATTCCGCGCACCATCAGTGGCAAAGTGGTGGAACTCGCGGTGCGCAATGTGGTGCATGGCGAGCCGGTGAAAAATACCGATGCGTTGGCTAATCCTGAAGCGCTGGAGCAGTTTCGCAATCGCCCGGAGCTGTCGGACTAAACGCTCCCACAGGGGTGAGGTGTTAATCCATCAAGCCCCAATCGCCTGATGATGAAGACGCGGGCGCCGGGCCCGCTTCGGCATGCAGTTTCAAACGCAGGCGCAGATTGTTTTGTGAATCGGCATGCTTGAGCGCTTCGTCTTCACTGATCACGCCCTCCACCACCAGCGCATACAGCGCCGCGTCGAAGGTCTGCATGCCGACCTCGCCGGACTTCTCCATGATGCCTTTGAGTTCGCCCAACTCGTTGCGGCGGATCAGGTCGGCAATGGTCGGCGTGCCGAGCATCACTTCGACCGCTGCGCGGCGCTGACCGTCCAATGTGCGCACCAGCCGTTGCGAGACGAACGCCTTGAGATTGTTGCCCAGCGCATGCAGCAACTGCGGGCGGCGCTCTTCGGGGAACAGATTGACGATGCGGTCCAGCGCCTGATTGGCGTTGTGCGCATGCAACGTCGACAACACCAGATGCCCGGTATCGGCGAACGTCAGCGCATGTTCCATGGTTTCGCGGTCACGGATTTCACCGATCAGCACCACGTCCGGGGCCTGGCGCAGGGTGTTTTTCAGCGCCGCATGGAAACTGCGGGTATCGACGCCGACTTCGCGTTGATTGATGATCGAGCGCTTGTGTCGATGGATATACTCCACCGGGTCTTCGATGGTGATGATGTGCCCGCTGCTGTGGCGATTGCGATGGTCGATCAGTGCGGCCAGCGAGGTCGACTTGCCGGAGTCGGTGGCGCCAATGAACAGGATCAGCCCTTGTTTGAGCATCACTGCATCCAGCAGCACCGGCGGCAGTTTGAGGTCTTCGAAGCGCGGGATATCGAGTTTGACGTTGCGGATCACGATTGACACATCGTTGCGTTGCTTGAAGATGTTCAGGCGAAAACGTCCGACACCGGTGCGGGAAATTGCCAGGTTCATTTCCAGTTCCCGATCGAACTCACGCCGCTGCTCGGCGTCCATCAGGGAGTTGGCGATGGCCTCGACCTCACCGGGTTTGAATGGCCGCTCGCTGAACGGCGTCAGCACGCCATCGATACGCGCACTGGGTGGCGCTCCCGTGGACAGAAACAGATCCGAGCCGTGCTGGCTCGACAGACGGAGCAACAGTGCATCGATTTCCATGGCAATAAGCACCCGCGAAGCATTCAATGAACAGAAATGACCCGCTGTCGTGACGTAACGGGTCATACAGCGTCTACCGCAAGTGCAAGAATAGTAGATGCCAACGCACTGACCGACGCTCAGGATAGATGTGATGAACGCAGCACCCACCCCCGATGACGCCCAAGCCCTGATCGCCCGTATCGACTGGAGCCGCACTCCGCTGGGCGCCGCCGGCACCTGGCCGCAAAGCCTGCGCACCGCGGTGGATATAGTGATTCACTCGCCGATGCCGATGCTGCTGTTGTGGGGGCCGCAGCTCACGCAGATCTACAACAACGGCTTCGCGATGCTCGCCGGCAGCAAGCATCCGCACGCTTTCGGACAGCCGGCGCACCTGATATGGCCAGAACTTCAGGACTTTACCGACCCGATTTATCGAGCCGTCCTACAAGGCCAGGTGCGCACCTACAGCGAACGGCGATTTACCCTGCAACGCGAAGGCAAGGAGTCCGACTTCTGGCTGGACCTGACTTACAGCCCCATCCGCGATGAAGATGCGCAAGTGGCCGGAATTCTGGTCACGGCCATCGAAACCAACGAGCGCCGGCGCATTGCCCTTGAACTGCAACGTCGTTCCGAAGAAAGCCTCAAGGCCCAGCACGACACCGAGGAGCGCCTGCAACTGGCGCTGGCCGCTACCGATGCAGTCGGCACCTGGGACTGGGACATCGGTGAAGACCGCTTCATCGCCGATGCCCACTTCGCCCAACTGCACGGCATCGATCCGGCGCTGGCCAGTCAGCTGCCGATCAGCGATTACCTGCAAGGGGTGCACCCCGAAGACCGCGCGTTGATCGCCCGCAGCATCAAGCATTGCATCACCCACGGTACCGAATACGCCGAGGAATACAGGCTGCTCAAAGCCGATGGCGAACTGCGCTGGGTGTTTGCCCGTGGTCGCTGTTACAAGGATCACCACGGGCGACCCGTGCGTTTCCTCGGCGCCGCGCTGGACCTGACCGAGCGCAAGCACACCGAGCAGGCGCTGCGTCAGAGCCAGACCGAATTGCAGCTGATCATCAATGCGATGCCGATCCTCATCAGTTACGTCGACCACGAAGAGCGCTTCCGCTTGAACAACGCCGCGTATCTGGACTGGTACGGCCTCACACCTCAGGAATTGTATGGCCGCACCATTCGCGAAGTGATCGGCGAAGAAGCCTACTTCCTGCGCGCGCCGTACATCGCCGAGGCGCTGGCCGGGCGTCCCTGCTCGTTCAGCCTGTATACCCCGCATCGCGACGGCAGCAACCGCCATGCGCTGATGAATTACCTGCCGCGCCACGGCGCCGACGGCTCAGTCAACGGTTTTTATATTTTCGTGATCGACGAATCCGAACGAAAAAAAACCGAAGAAGCCCTGCGCAATCTCAATGAAACCCTCGAAGAGCGGGTCAGCGCCCGTACCGAACAACTGGCCCAGGCCAATCAGCGCCTGCAGAACGAGATGTTCGAACGCGAGCGCGCCGAAGATGCGTTGCGCCATGCGCAGAAAATGGAAGCGGTCGGCCAGCTCACCGGCGGTATCGCCCATGACTTCAACAACATGCTCACCGGGATCATCGGCAGCCTCGACCTGATGCAACGCTACATCGCCGACGGTCGCGCCGATGAAATCGGGCGCTTCACCGAAGCGGCGGTGTCGTCGGCCAACCGTGCAGCGGCGCTGACTCATCGCCTGCTGGCGTTCTCCTGTCGGCAGTCGCTGGACCGCAAGCCCCTCAACGTCAACGAACTGATTCATTCGCTGGAAGATTTGATCCGCCGCACCAAGGGCGACCCGATCGAACTCACGCTGCGCCTGGCCGACGATGTGTGGCCGATCAGCACCGACGTCAGCCAACTGGAAAACGCCCTGCTCAACCTCGTGATCAACGCCCGCGACGCCATGCCCGACGGTGGCGAGTTACTGATCGAAACCGCCAACGTCTATCTCGACGGCAACGACATCACCACCCTCGAACCGGTCAAGGCCGGCGACTACCTGATGCTGGCGGTCAGCGACAACGGCACCGGCATGACGCCATCAGTGCGCGCCAAGGCCTTCGATCCGTTCTTCACCACCAAACCGATCGGCCAGGGCACCGGGCTCGGACTGTCGATGATTTATGGTTTCGCCCAGCAATCGGGCGGCCATGTCAGCCTCGACAGCCTGCCGAACCAGGGCACCTGTGTGCGCCTGTACTTGCCGCGCCTGAACCTGCTGGAGCCCGAACGGCCAGTCGTGGAAACCCTCAGTGCAGCGCCGACGGCCACTTGCGGCGAAACCGTGGTCGTGGTCGAAGATGACCCGGCGGTGCGCATGCTGGTGCTCGACCTGCTCAAGGAGCTGGGTTACCTCGCCCACGAAGCGGCCGACGCCAGCGCCGCCCTGCCGTTACTGGAATCGGAGCTACGTGTGGATCTGCTGGTGACCGACGTCGGCCTGCCGGGGATGAACGGCCGGCAACTGGCGGAAATCGCCCGCCAGCATCGCCCGGGACTGAAGGTGCTGTTCATGACCGGTTATGCGCAGAAAGCTGCGGAGCGTCAGGGTTTTCTCGAGGACGGCATGGACATGGTGGCCAAGCCGTTTTCGATTGAAGTGCTGGCGAACAAGATCCGCGAGATGATCAACCAAACGCCGTCACTTGAGGCATAATCCCGCGCCCCGCCGTCACCCCGTTACAGGTATCGCACGATGAAAGCCCAAGCCCGCCACATTCTGGTGAAAACCGCCGAAGAGGCCGAACAGCTCAAACAACGCATTGCCAAGGGCGAAGCGTTTGATGTGCTGGCGAAGAAATACTCGACCTGCCCGTCCGGCAAGCGCGGCGGCGATCTGGGTGAAGTGCGGCCGGGGCAGATGGTCGGCGCGATTGATGCGGTGATCTTCAAGAAACCGTTGCGCACGGTGCACGGACCGATCAAGAGCAAGTTTGGCTATCACCTGGTGCAGGTGTTTTTCCGCGATTGACCTGATTGCCCTGTTTCCCTGTAGGAGCTGCCGAAGGCTGCGATCTTTTGATCTTAAAAAAGCAAAATCAAAAGATCGCCGCCTTCGGCAGCTCCTACAGGGATAGTTGTCAGTCCTTAGAGATTAACGCTCCCGGGAACTGGATGACCCGACTCGCCAGTAAATGCCCAGCCTGCGCCGCTTCCACCGGACTGCCACCCGACAACCGCCTGGCCAGATACGCCGCACTGAACGAATCCCCCGCCGCTGTCGTGTCCACAACCTTATCGACCTGCTGCGCCGGCACTTCGAACGCCTCGCCATCACAACGAATCAGACATGCCTCGGCGCCGCGCTTGAGCACCACTTCCGGCGTGCCGATCTGCGCGTACGCCTCGAACACCGCATCGCAATCGGTAAAATGGAACAGTGCCTGCTCGTCATCGACGGTCAGCAATGCCAGATCGACATGCGGCAACACACTGCGATAGGCCGCCCGCGCCTCTTCCTGTGACGCCCACAAACGTGGCCGATAGTTGTTGTCGAAGACGATCCGCGCATCGCGCTGCCGGGCTTCGATAAGAGTCTGGATCAAACGCTCACGGCCCTTGGCGCCAAGCACCGCGAGGGTGATACCGCTGAAATACAGCACGTCGTAATCAGGCAGCGCTGCAAGAATCGGCTCCGCCGCCGGAGTGGTAAAGCAATCGCGCACCGCCGCTTCATTGCGCCAGTAGAGGAAACGTCGCTCGCCGTTGGCGTCGGTCTGAATGCAGTACAGGCCCGGCAAACGACCGGGCAGACGCTGCACCATGTCGAGGCCAATGCCTTCATCGGCCCAGCTCTGGCACATGGCATCGCTGAAGCTGTCATCGCCCAGCGCAGTGACGTAATCGACCTGAGCGTTGTCGCCGAGGGCGCGGGACAGGTACACCGCCGTGTTCAAGGTATCGCCGCCGAAGCTTTGCTGCAGGCTGCCGTCGGCGCGGTGCTGGAGTTCGATCATGCATTCGCCGATCAGGGCGATGCGCGGGGTGTTCGGGCCCAGGGGGCTGAGGGTGGTCATCGGGTGGCGTCTCTGCTGATTCGGTGGTGTTTGATCCGGCCTCATCGCTGGCAAGCCAGCTCCCACACAATCTTCACAGCTCATGAGATCCCTGTGGGAGCTGGCTTGCCAGCGAATCGCCGCAACGCGGTCTCAAGCCTTAGAAACAAGTCTCCATGTTCTCGACCACCGCCAACTGCTCATCCACCAGCAACCCCACCCGCCACTTGTCGAAGGTCAGACACGGGTGCGAGGTGCCGAAGGAAATGATATCGCCGACCCGCAACTCAACCCCCGGCGCCACGCTCATGAACGCATGCTGGTCCATCACCGCCGTCACCTTGCACGCGCCGACATCGTCGCCGACCGCCGGCACAACGCCGGCCTTGTAACGCAGCAACGGCACCGGCAAACCGGCATCGAATGCCACGTCGCGCTTGCCGAGGGCGATCACCGCGAAACCCGGTTCCGGCAGCGATTGCACGTGGGCCCAGACTTCCAGCGCCGGACGCAGGCCTTCGTGCAGATCGCTGCGACGATCCAGCACGCAGCATTGCGCTTCCTTGTAGATACCGTGGTCATGCGCCACGTAACTGCCCGGGCGCAGCACGCTGAGGAAGCGGCCGCCCGCATTCTGCGCTTCGAACGACTCGGCGATCAGGTCGTACCACGCCGAACCCGAGGCGGTGATGATCGGCTTGGCAATGGCAAACGCGCCGCTGTCCTGCAACTGCACCGCCAGGCGCACCAGTGACGCAGCAAATTCGCGAATGCCGCTGACCGCGTGATCGCCGTGGATCACCCCTTCGTAACCTTCGATGCCGGTCAGGGCCAGCGCCGGTTGCGCGTTGATCGCCCGGGCCAGTTCGATGACTTCCTGTTCGCTGCGGCAACCGCAGCGGCCACCGACCACGCCGTACTCGATCATCACGTTCAACTTCACGCCGCGCGAAGCGAAGTAGGCGCCGAGATCGGCGACGTTGTCCGGGTGATCGACCATGCAGTAGAAATCGAAATCCGGGTCTGCCAGCAGATCGGCAATCAGCGCCATGTTCGGCGTGCCGACCAGTTGGTTGGCCATCAACACCCGCCGCACGCCGTGGGCATACGCGGCGCGGGTTTGGGTCGCGCTGGCGAGGGTGATACCCCACGCGCCGGCGTCGAGCTGACGCTGGAACAGCGCCGGGGTCATGCTGGTTTTGCCGTGGGGCGCGAGCTCGGCGCAGCTGTCGCTGACGAACTTCTGCATCCAGCGAATGTTGTGCTCCAGCGCCTCGCGGTGCAGCACCAGCGCCGGCAGGCTGACGTCACGCACAAGGTGCGCGCCAATGGCAGCGGCGCCCTTTTCCACAGCGGTATTGATGGCAGTCGTCATGGTCAAACTCCTCGCATTCAGTCGCGGCCGCAGGCAGCCGCGGTTATTCGTTGATACGCCGGGCGAGGCTGTTGGCGCTCTCGATCAGCACCCGGCGATAGTCGTCGTAATTGTTTTTCGCATCGGCCCGTGGGGCGACGATGCACAGGGTGCAGATGGCCACACCATTGGGGTCTTTGACCGGCGCGGCGAAGCAATGGGTGAAGGTGTCGGCCACGCTGTCGAAGGAGAAGAAACCGTCGATCCCGGCCTGCCGAATTTCCGCCAGAAAGCGCTCCAGCGGCAGGCGTTCGCCGTCGGGCAGGATGTAGTCGTCCTCGTCGATCAGGTCGATGATCTGCTGGTCGCTCAAATGCGCCAGCAGCAGGCGTCCGGATGCAGTCCACGGAATCGGCGCGTTTTCGCCGATGTCGGACGAAATGCGGAAATGCCGCTCGCCCTCCTTCATCAACGCCACCGTATATTTGCGCCCGTTGAGCAGGCACATCTGCGCGGTTTCCCGGGTCTGGCTGACGATATCCTGCAAGGCATGATCGGCCTCGCGGCTGAGGTCGAAATGGCGCAGGTGCGCCTGCCCGAGGAAGTACAACTGGCGACCGAGATAGACGTGCCCGTCCTTGCCCACCGGCTCCAGAATCCGTCGTTCCAGCAGCGACGCCACCAGTTCGTAAACCGTGGATTTCGGGCTGCCGATACCGTTGGCGATGTCATTCGGACGCAGCGGCTGGCCGATCTCCTTGAGGAAATCGAGGATATCGAACGCCCGGTCCAGACCACGGGCCCGGCGTTTGATGGTGTCTTCGGTCATGTCAGTACTCACTCAAAATGCCTCTGTAGGAGCTGCCGCAGGCTGCGATCTTTTGATCTTGCCTTCGTGGTGCATCCAAAATTGCCAAAAGATCGCAGCCTTCGGCAGCTCCTACAAGAGCCGACGACAATCAGGCCTTTTTCTTGTACGCGATGCAATCGATCTCGACCTTGCAATCGACCATCATGCTCGCCTGCACACAGGCCCGCGCCGGGGCGTGTTCAGGTTTGAAGTACTCGCCGAAAACCTTGTTGAAACTGCTGAAATCCCGGGGATCGTCCAGCCACACCCCGGCCCGCACCACATCCTCCAGGCCATAACCGGCCTCTTCGAGAATCGCGATCAGGTTTTTCATGGTCTGGTGGGTCTGCTCGACGATGCCGCCAACGATGATCTCGCCGTCCACTGCCGGCACCTGGCCGGACACGTGCAGCCAGCCGTCCGCTTCAACGGCGCGCGCGAAGGGACGTGGCTGACCGCCAGCGGCGGTGCTGCCGGTGCCGTATCGAGTAATGCTCATGGGTACTTCTCCTGATTACAAAGCAAAAATTAGAACCGCGTGCTCTTGAGAAACTCAGCCAGACGCGGTGATTGCGGGCGTTCGAACAGCTCCTTGGGAGGCCCCTGCTCTTCGATCCGCCCCTGATTCATGAAAACGATCTTGTCCGAGACCTCGAAGGCGAAACGCATTTCGTGGGTCACCAGCAGCATGGTCATGCCGTCTTCGGCCAGCCCCTTGATCACGTTCAGCACTTCACCGACCAGCTCCGGGTCAAGGGCCGAGGTGACTTCGTCGAACAGCATCAGGCTCGGGTTCATCGCAATCGCCCGGGCAATCGCCACGCGCTGTTGCTGACCGCCGGACAACTGCCCGGGAAAGTGATTGCGCCGCTCCAGCAGGCCGACCCGCTCCAGCCATTTCTCGGCCAGCGCGACGGCTTGGTCCTTGTGCATCTTCTTCACCTTGAGCAGACCGAGGGTAACGTTCTGCAAGGCTGTCAGATGCGGGAACAGGTTGAATTGCTGGAAGGCCATGCCGGTCATCGCACGATGGCGGGCGATGACTTTTTCCGCGTGACGCACACGTTTACCGCCGACCTCGTCATAGCCAATGGATTCGCCGTCGAGCAGGATCTGCCCGCCCTGGAACTCTTCGAGCATGTTCACGCAGCGCAGCAAGGTGGTCTTGCCCGAACCGCTGGAGCCGATCAGGGTCACGACGTTGCCGCGCTGCATGCTCAGGTCGACGCCTTTGAGCACTTCGACCGCACCGTACTGCTTGTGCAGGCCACGGATGTCCAGCAGCGGCTGGCCATTTGAAACGTTGGAAACTTGAGCTTGAGTCATGGCAGGGCCACCCGCTTTTCAATGTGCCGGCCGAGTAATTCGATGCCGTAGTTGATGACGAAGAACAGAAAACCGGCGAACAGGTAGAACTCCAGAGTCATGAAGGTCCGGGCGATGATCTGTTGGGTGCTGAGCAGCAGTTCGGCGACGCCGATCACCGAGAGCAAGGTCGAAGCCTTGACGATTTCGGTGGACGAGTTGACCCAGGTCGGCAGGATCTGCCGCAGCGCTTGTGGCAGCAACACATAACCGAGGGACTGATAGAACGTCAGGCCAATCGCTTTGCTCGCTTCCATCTGCCCACGCGGCAAGGCCTGCAAGGCACCGCGCACGATCTCGGCAACGTGCGAGCCGCAAAACAGCGTGAGGCCCAGCGCACCGGCCTGAAACGCGCTGATCTGCCAACCGAGCGCCGGCGCCATGTAGAAGCAGGCCAGCACCAACACAAACACCGGCGTGCCGCGAATCAGGTCAACGTAAAAACGGAACGGCGCGCGCATCCAGAACTTGCCGTAAGTCAGCACCAGACCGGCGACAACCCCGAGCAGCGTGCCGAACAGAATCGCCAATGCCGACACCTGCACACTGGTCAGGAAGCCTTGCAGCAACGTCTCGCGTGCCACCCACAATTCATGCAACCAACTGGGGGATTCGTACATCGCAGCCTCCTATCGGCGGATTGCCAGACGCTGCTCGAGGTAACGCAGCAGCATGGCAATGAGGTAACAGGCCGCGACATACAACGCCGTGGTCACCAGCCAGGTTTCGATCACCCGGTAGCTTTCGACGTTGATCTTGCGCGCGTAGTAGGTCAGCTCCGGCACTGCAATCGCGGCGGCCAGCGAGGTGTCCTTGAACAGCGAAATGAAGTTGTTCGACAGCGCCGGCAACACGTTGCGCAGCATGACCGGCACGGTCACGTAAGCCTTGACCTGCCACTCACCGAGACCGATTGCCAGCCCCGCTTCGCGCTGGCCTTTGGGGATGCTCAGCAAACCGCCACGGAACACCTCGGTCAGATAGGCACCGGCATACAGCGACAACGTGATGATGAACGACGGGATCTTGTCCAGACGGATCCCCAGGCTCGGTAAGGCAAAGTAGATCAACAGAATCAACACCAGAATCGGTGTATTACGCACCACCGTGACGTACACCGAGGCCAGCACCCGCAAGGCGCGATGCTTCGAGAGCAAGGCAAACGCCATCAGCAGGCCGATCACGCAGCCGATGGCGATCGACACCAACGCCAGTTCAAGACCCAGACCGAGCCCCGCCAGCAAGGTGTCGAAATCGCGCCACACGGCAGCAAAGTTCAACTGATAGTTCATGGTCAGCAGTACCTTGAGCGGGGCGATTTGTATCGCCCCACTCTCACGGGATCATTTGAATTCGACAGGGAAACCGATCGCCGGCGACGGCAGGTCGACACCGAACCATTGCTTGAACGAAGCGGCGTAAGTCGGGAACTCAACGCCGGTCATGGCTTCATGCAGGGTGGTGTTGACGAAGTTCAGCCAGTCCTGATCGCCGCGCTTGACCGCGCAGGCGTAGGTCTGCGGGCTCCACGCGTAGGTCGGGCTGCGGTAGCGGCCAGGGTTCTGCACCATCAGGTACTTGACCGACGACTGATCGGTAGCAGCGGCATCGGCGCGACCGGAATTCACCGCCTGATACATCAGATCGACACTGTCGTACTGATCGACCTTGGCCTTGGGCAGCGCCTGATGCACCAATTCTTCGGCATAGACGTTTTGCAGCACGGCCACAGTAACGCTGTCACCGGCCGCCTGCAGGTCCTCGATTTCCTTGTACTTGCTGTTGGCCGGCAGCAGCAGGCCGACACCTTCGCGGTAGTACGGCAGGGTGAACGCCACTTGTTGCGCACGGCTGGCGGTGACGGTGATGAACTGGCAGCTCATGTCGACCTTGTCGGTCAGCAGGTTGGGAATCCGCGCATCGGACGACTGCACGACGAATTCAACCTTGTTCGGGTCATTGAACAAACCCTTGGCCACCATCCTGGCGATGTCGATATCAAAGCCCTGCAACTTGCCGTCCGCACCCTGAAAGTGCCACGGCGCATTGGTGCTGCCGGTGCCGACAATCAGCTTGCCCCGGGCCAGAACACTGTCGAGTTTGCTGTCGGCTGCCTGGGCCATGCCCATAGCAGCGGACGAAGCCGCAAGAACAAAAACACACGCTTTAAACAACGAAGGACGGCGATGCATGGCAAGCACTCCAGGATGATGTTTATTCCGCTATACCGGAACACGGTTTGTTACTACGGAATAGACAGCAGAAAGTGTGCCATAGGAATGGCGGGGAATCTGTAGTGGATTGAAATGTTTTTGGAATCAAAGGGATGCGAATAGCATCAGGAAGGTGTTACTCGCTGTGGATTTCTCAGGCGCTACCGTGGGCCACATCGCTCGGGTACTCGGGCCACATTTGAGTGCGCACTCACCGAAAACGCGCACGGTCTACTGTCAACTCTGACAGTAGAGGAAAGCTGCCCATGGGATTAGCGTCAGCAACGTTGAGAATGCGTCTTCAAGGAGGTTCCCATGAGTTCGACGACTCGCTTTCCAGACCTGCCTGCTACCTACCGCAAAGCCCTGAAAACCTGGCGCCCGGTGATCCTGTACTTCGCCAATGAACACTGTCCTGCCTGCGAGTTCGCCGGGCCGATTTTTCGTCAGATTGCCGAGCCGTACCGGCATCGCGCCAATATCTACATGCTTAACACCCGTGAGTCGCCGCGCCATCCGTTGGTCACCGGCACGCCGACGGTGCTGTTCTACAAGAACGGCAAGTTGCTGAAGAAGCTCAAGGGCATCGGCACAGAGGAAACACTGGCGGCGGACTTTGCCCGGCATATTGGCATGACCAGGGCACCGGTGGTGCAGCAGAAACCACGACATGACCTGCCGTGGTTGCGCCGCACATTGAGCAGGCTCTGCACAATCACGCGTGCGCATCGGCGGGTGATTTGAGGCAGTGCATTTCCCTTAATCGTTACGGCGTCTGACACATCGCTTTCGCGGGCAAGCCCGCTCCCACAGGGGTCAACGTTGTTCACACATTTCGTGTACGACGCGTGCACTGTGGGGACCGGCACCGTCAGCGCAAGGCTGCTGCCTTACGCAGAATCGCGCACCAGCAACACCTGCGTCACCCGTCGTTCCTCAACGGCTTTGACGGTCATTTGCCAGCCTGCGTACTGCAGCCGATCGCCGATCATCGGCAAGCGATCCAGCAGGCTCATCACCAGTCCGGCCAGGGTCTGATAGTCCTCGGTCGGTTCGGCGCCAAACCCGGTGCGCTGGCGAACACGCGTCAGATTCAATGCGCCGCTGACGACAAAACCGCCCTGCTCCTCGATCACGTCCGGGCCTTCTATTTCGCTGGCATCGGGCAGTTCGCCGGCAATCGATTCGAGGATGTCGGTCATGGTCAACACGCCGACGAAGTCGCCAAACTCGTTGACCACAAAAGCAATGTGGGTCGACGCTGCGCGCATCTGCTCCAGCGCATTGAGGATCGAATAGCTGTCGAGCAAGTTGATGGTCTTGCGCGCCAGATGTTCCAGGTTCGGCTCAATGCCGCTCAGGTACTCCTTGAGCAATTCCTTCTTGTGCACGAAGCCCAACGGTTCATCCACAGCACCGTGGCGAATCAGCGGCAGACGCGAATAGGACGAGTGCATCAGTTTTGTGCGAATCGTTTCGGCGTCGTCAGCCAGGTCGATGGTGTCGACGTCGGCACGCACGGTCATCAGGTTGCGAATCGGGCGTTCGGCCAGTTGCAGCACACCACTGATCATCACCCGCTCGCGACGATCGAACAGTTCTGCACTCGGGGCTTCGCCGTCATCCAGCAGGTCGGAGATTTCCTCGCCGACCTCCTCCACTTCCAGCTTGCGCCCGCCCAGCAAGCGCATCACCGCATGGGCCGTGCGCTCACGTAGGGGGCGCAGGCCTTGCATCGAGCGTTTGCGGCGGGCCCGGGCGATCTGGTTGAACACCTCGATCAGGATCGAGAAGCCGATGGCCGCGTACAGATAGCCTTTCGGGATGTGGAAGCCCAGGCCTTCGGCCGTCAGGGCAAAACCGATCATCATCAGAAAGCCCAGACACAGCATGATCACCGTCGGGTGCGCATTGACGAAGCGGGTCAGCGGCTTGCTCGCAACGATCATCAAACCGATGGAAATGATCACCGCGATCATCATCACCGCCAGTTCATCGACCATGCCGACGGCGGTAATGACCGCGTCCAGCGAGAACACCGCATCGAGCACCACGATCTGCGCCACGATCGGCCAGAACAATGCGTAAGCCGCGTTGGTCGAGCGCTGGCCGACATGCCCTTCGAGCCGTTCGTGCAGCTCCATCGTCGCCTTGAACAGCAGGAACACACCACCGAACAGCATGATCAGGTCACGGCCGGAGAAGCTCTTGTCGAACACCTCGAACAACGGCTGCGTGAGGGTGACCAGCCAGGAAATGCTCGCCAACAGGCCCAGGCGCATGATCAGCGCCAACGACAGGCCGATGATCCGCGCACGATCGCGCTGATGCGGCGGCAGTTTGTCCGCCAGGATCGCGATAAACACCAGGTTGTCGATACCCAGCACCAGTTCCAGCACGATCAGAGTCAACAAGCCTAACCAGGCCGTGGGATCCGCTAACCATTCCATAAAATGTCTCGATCTCTCTTCAGTGAATTCAGGCTGCCGGGCACGGCAAAGTGCAACGCGAAGGCTCTGAGGCCGCGTTGTCAACGATAGTCGGGAGGCGGAAAACCGGATGCTGCGAGTGCGTCAAGACCGCGCCATGGCGCGAGGAAAAGGTACGACTGGGAGGCTCCAAGAGGGTGTTCATGCAAATCCTGAATGAAAAATGGCTTTGGAGCGTACAGGCTCTGACGACAATTCCTACAGAGCGAAATCATTTCAAAATCTGTATCAACGACCACTGCCCCCCTGTAGGAGCTGCCGAAGGCTGCGATCTTTTGATCTTGAAGAACAAAGTCAAAAGATCGCAGCCTTCGGCAGCTCCTACAGTTGGCTGTCATCGTCCGGCAAAGCGCAACCGCGACAACTGCCGCAAATCCCCCTCCACGTAGTAATCGTTGGTCCAGCTGTCATCCAGCGCCAACGGACTCACCTGCTTCAGCTCGATTTTTTTCGCGAAATAGCGGAAGCGGTAATGCTCATAAAACCGCAGCAATTCCAGACCATAGCGATCAGCCAGATCGGTGTCGCCGCGAATGATCAGGTAGTTTTCATCATTGCCGTTACTGGCCGAAGTGCTGAGGTTGTGGCTGCCGCTGATAATCGTCGGCCTGTCGCTGGTGAAGTCGACGACCACCGCTTTGGTGTGCACCAGCAGGTTGCCCTTCTGACCTTTCATGTTTTCTTTCAGCCAGCCTTCCAGCCCGGTGTTGAGCAAGGCGGTGGCGGCGAATTCGGCGCTGCGATCGGCATGAAACCCGGTGATGCGGCTAGCGGTGTTTTGCAGACCGTAACGCAGGATGTCGTCATGGGGCTTGCCAAGCAACGCATTGAGGATCGCGTCCGGCAAGGTGAACGCCGTGACAAACAGCACGTCCTTGCTGGCCGCCTCAATGATCTCGACAAACTCACGCAAATCGCCCCCACCGCTGCGTGGCGAGAACCCGGCGAACAGCGGCTGCGTCGGGTCCATCGGGTTGTGCTCGGTGATCCAGTTGCGCGTCGCAGCGACATCGGCGGGGTTGGCCCAGACCTCTTCGAACGTTTGCAAATAGCGCGTGGCAATGGTCACGTCATCAAGCGTATGCACCACATTGGCCTGGCGATACACGCCATTGGCGGTGAAATTGGTGCTGCCGCACAGCACCGCTTGCGGTTGACGCTGACCGACGCCATCGACCCGGCTGAGGACGATGAATTTGTCGTGGAAAATGTTGTGAGTGACCCGGCCCCGCTTGTTCGCCGCTGGTAATTGGGTAAGGTTCGCTTCGTTCAGGGTCGTATCGGGATCATCAGGCTGGGCGTGGTACAGCACGCGCACTTGCACCCCTCGCGCGAACGCCGCGTTTACGGCATCGATGATCGCCTGCAACTGATACTCGTAGATCGCAATGTCCAACGCCCACTGCGTGTCCACAGCCCGCTCGATGAAGCCCAGCAATCGCTCCAGCAGTCCGTTCTCCAGCCACAGCCGCGCCGCGCCGGGCCAGGCTTCGATGGGCAGGTTCTTGTTGGCGCTGATCTGTGCGTCGAGGTCGGGAAATTTGCGCTGAAACGCCTGACTGGCAGCCACGGCGCGATTGAAGATCACGCTCTGATTGGCCGGGTGGCCGTCGTCACTGGTGATGCTCAGCTCCAGCGATTCGCCCAGTAGCGGCGCGTCCGCCGTGCCGTAGGCCAGATGCACGCGATAGTGCAGGGTCGTGCCCGGGTTGACGGCGTAATCGGCCCAGCGGAATTTTTGCAGCGGTGCCTTATCGCTGGGCGTGGCGTGATATTGGGGAAAAGTGTGAGCCTTGGCGGGAAACGTCAGGCTGTTGAACAGGAACAACCACGGTTTGTCGCCCTGTTGCTTTTCGATGGCAAACCCGAGCAAGCCTTTGCGTCGGGGTTCGGACAGGTCCATGGCGAGCAGCACGCCGTTGGTGCCGGCGTAGGCTTTGACGCGAAAATCGTCCTGAGGATTGGCGACCAGTACCCGCATGATTCACTCCTTGTGATTGGGCTGGGGTGGAGCATAGAGCAGCGCTGCGGTTTTTGGTGATCCCGCACGATCCGAGGCGATGCCTTCGCGAGCAGGCTCGCTCCCACAGAGCAAGCGGCGTTCACCAACCTTGCTCGCGAAGAGGCCCGCTCAGACTTCACACATCATCGATATGCCGATATTCCGCATTCAGCACCGCCGCCAATTCCCGCGCCCGCGCCAGACGGATCGGCCCCCGCTCGATGTCGATCAGCAACCCCGGACACTCCAGCGGCAACAGCGGTGGCAAGGTTTTCAAACGTCCGTCCGTGACCAGCAACAAGCGTTGCTGCTCGGCCGGGAAGCGCTTTTGTCGCTGCATCAGCCATTGCTGCGCCTGCGTCAACGCCGCCACCAATGGCGTGCCGCCGCCCGCGCCCAGTGTCTCCAGCCAGGTGCGCAAGCCACTTGAGGCCTTCAATCCTTGCACCTGCCATTGCGGCGCGCTGCCACTGGCGGTCAGCAGTGCCAGTCGTGCCCGTTGTCTGTAAGCGTCATCAAACAATTGCGCGAGCAAACCCTTGGCATCGCTCAGTGCCTGATGCCGACGCGTCGAAGCCGACGCATCGACGATCACCAGCCATAACTCATGGGGAGCACGAGTGCGCAGCTGGAACTGCAAGTCCTCACGGGTTTGCGGCCGGCCGTTGAGCAGCGTCCCCGGCCAGTTCACCAGACCGCCGCGCGCAGCGTGGCGCTTGCCCTGGCGTCCGCGGTCGAGTCGTCCGGCGCGGGGTCTGGCATTCGCCCCCGCGTCGGATCGGGGACGAATGCCGGTTACTTTTTTGGCCAGCTCGGCACTTCGCGGCGTGCGCCAGTCGTCAGCGCCGGAGCAGGCATGTCGCCCCACTGCCCCTGCCCCTCGCTTGGTTCAGCCTGGGTGCTGGTCTGGTTCTGCGCAGGTGGTTGAAGGCTGGGCGAAGTGGACTCACGACGGCGATGACGCAGGGCGAATTCCGCTACCGCATCGATGTCTTGCTCGGCAATGGCTTCGGCTCCGCGCCATGCCGCGTGGGCTCGGGCCGCACGCAGCCAGACCAGATCGGCCCGCAAGCCATCGACGCCGGCGGCAAAGCAGCGCTCGGTGATGCTTGCCAAAGCCTCGTCATCCAGCGAAATGCGCGTCAAGGCGCAGCGCGCCTGTTCGCAGCGTTCGCGCAGCGCTTGCTGCTCGGCTTCCCACTGCGCGCAGAACGCCTGCGGGTCGCTGTCGAAATCCAGTCGGCGGCGGATGATCTGCCCGCGTTCAGTCGGCGCGGTGTGACCGCTGAGGGCGACGTTCAGGCCAAAACGGTCCAACAGCTGCGGGCGCAATTCGCCCTCTTCCGGGTTCATTGTGCCGATCAACACAAACCGTGCCGAATGCCGATGCGAGATGCCATCACGCTCGACCAGGTTGGTGCCGCTGGCCGCCACATCCAACAGCAGATCCACCAGATGATCGGGCAGCAGGTTCACTTCATCGACGTACAGCACACCGCCGTCGGCCTTGGCCAGCACGCCGGGAGAAAACTGCGCCCGCCCTTCACTCAGTGCCGCGTCGAGATCAAGGGTGCCAACCAGACGCTCTTCAGTGGCGCCCAGTGGCAACGTGACAAACTGACCACTGGCCAGCAGATCGGCGAGGCCACGGGCCAGAGTCGATTTAGCCATTCCGCGTGGGCCTTCGATCAGCACGCCACCGATTTTCGGGTCGATGGCAGTGAGGTACAGCGCAAGTTTCAAGTCATCGGCGCCGACCACGGCGGAGAGCGGGAAATGCGGGATGTCGGTCATCTTCAATACTCGGTCATGGTCGGTAGTCTGTCGGAAGATCGTTGAGGCCAAGCCTATTTCCTGTGGGAGCGAGCTTGCTCGCGAAAGCGGTGTGTCAGCTACAGAAATGCTGTCTGACAAACCCTTCGCGAGCAAGCTCGCTCCCACAGGGGATTGCGGTGTGTCAGGTGTCTTCTTCTATATCCAGCAGCAGGTTTTCCAGTGCTTCTTTATACACGCCGGGTTCCTGCCACATCCCACGTTGTTGCGCTTCCAGCATGCGTTCAGTCATGTCGCGCAGGGCATGCGGATTGTGTTCACGAACAAAATCGCGGGTTGCCGGGTCGAGCAAATAGGCGTCGGCCAGCAACGCATACTGATGATCGTCGATCAGTTGCGTGGTGGCGTCGAAGGCGAACAGGTTATCGACCGTCGCCGCCAGTTCAAACGCCCCTTTATAGCCGTGACGTTTGACCCCGTCGATCCACTTCGGATTGGCCGCCCGCGAGCGGATCACCCGATTGAGTTCTTCTTTCAGGGTGCGGACTTTCGGCAGATCCGGCTGGCTGTGATCGCCGTGATAACTCGCCGCCGCTTCCCCGCGCAGGGTTTCCACCGCCGCGAGCATGCCGCCCTGAAACTGGTAATAGTCGTTGGAATCGAGCAAGTCGTGCTCGCGATTGTCCTGGTTCTGCAACACCGCCTGCACCTGGCTCAGGCGCTGGACGAACTGTTCGCGCGCAGCGGTGCCCTCATCCGCCCCACCATAAGCGTAAGCGCCCCAGTTCAGGTAGACCTCGGCCAGATCCTCACGACTCTGCCACAGGCGACCGTCGATGGCTCCCTGCACGCCTGCGCCATAGGCACCGGGTTTGGCGCCGAAGATCCGCCAGCCGGCCTGACGCCGCGCCGCGTCGGCATCCAGCCCCGATTGCAACAGCGCCTCGCGCTCGGCACGCACCTTCGCCGCCAGCGGGTTGAGGTCATCCGGTTCGTCCAGCGCCGCCACCGCTTGCACGGCAGCGTCGAACAGACGAATCAGGTTGGCAAAAGCATCGCGGAAAAAACCCGAGACCCGCAGCGTGACGTCGACCCGTGGCCGGTCGAGCAGGCTGAGCGGCAGAATCTCGAAATCATCGACGCGCTGACTGCCGGTGGCCCACACCGGGCGCACGCCCATCAGCGCCATGGCCTGGGCGATGTCGTCGCCGCCAGTGCGCATGGTCGCGGTGCCCCACACGGACAGGCCGAGCTGACGCAGGTGATCGCCGTGATCCTGCAAATGCCGCTCGAGAATCAACGTGGCGGACTGGAAGCCGATGCGCCACGCGGTGGTGGTCGGCAGGTTGCGCACGTCCACCGAGTAGAAGTTGCGCCCGGTGGGCAGCACGTCGAGACGGCCACGGCTGGGGGCGCCACTTGGGCCGGCGGGGACGAAGCGACCGTTGAGGGCGTCGAGCAGACCGCGCATTTCGGCGGGGCCGCAGGCGTCGAGGCGTGGGGCGACGACTTCGCGCAGATTTTCAATGATTGCCCTCACTTCTGCCCATCCTGCCCCCTGTGGGAGCGAGCCTGCTCGCGAAAGCGTCGTGTCACTCGACATTGATGTACCTGACCCACCGCTTTCGCGAGCAAGCTCGCTCCCACAGGGGATTTGTAGTGCCTGGGAGATCAGTTGAGTGGCGAATAGCTCCAGGCGTTCGCGGGTATCGCCAGCGCTGCGCCAGACTTCGTCGCTGACGCTTTGCAGCTCCGCCGGGCGCGGGCCGTTCCATGGATCGGCAAGGGCACAATCCAGCGGATCAAAGCCCAATTCAAATGCCTTGGCCAACGCCCGCAGCAGACTCGACTGCGCGCCTTTGCCGTCACCACGCGGAATGCGCAGCAAAGCCAGCAAGGTATCGATGCGCAAACGTCCGGTCGGCGATTCGCCAAAGATGTGCAGACCATCGCGAATCTGCGATTCCTTCAGATCACACAGGTAGGTGTCCAGCCGCGGCAGCCAGATCGCGGCGTCGGCATCACTGTCCAGACCGGCGTCGAGTTGCAGTTCGCGATCGATCTGCGTCTCGCGCACCAGTTGCAGAATATCGCGTTGCAACTCTCGCGCACGACGCGGATCGAGCAGTTGTGCCTCGTAATATTCGTCGGCCAACAGTTCCAGATTGCGCAACGGGCCGTAGGTTTCGGCGCGGGTCAGCGGCGGCATCAGGTGGTCGATGATCACCGCTTGCGTGCGCCGTTTGGCTTGCGCGCCCTCGCCCGGGTCGTTGACGATAAACGGATAGATGTTCGGCAGCGGCCCGAGCAGCGCGTCCGGCCAGCAACTTTCCGAAAGGCCGACACCCTTGCCCGGCAGCCATTCGAGGTTGCCGTGCTTGCCGACGTGAATCACCGCGTGCGCACCGTAGGTGTTGCGCAGCCAGAAATAGAACGCCAGATAGCCGTGCGGCGGCACCAGATCCGGGTCGTGATACACCGCACTCGGATCGACCTGATAACCGCGCGCCGGCTGAATGCCGACGAAGGTCAGGCCAAAACGCAGCCCGGCGATCATCATTCGCCCGTCGCGGCACATCGGGTCGTTTTGCGGCGCGCCCCAGCGTTCCAGCACTGCCGCGCGATTGGCCTCGGGCAGCGCATTGAACATCGCCAGGTAGGCGTCCATCGCCAGACTTTGCTGACACGGACGCAGGTCGATGCTGTCGAGGTCGTTGCTGACTCCGCCGAGTAATTGCTGGATCAACGCGGTGCCGCTGTCCGGCAACTCAGCCGTCAACGGAAAGCCTTCGGTCTGCAACGCGCGCAGGATATTCAATGCCGCCGCCGGCGTGTCGAGACCGACGCCATTGCCAATCCGACCATCGCGGGTCGGGTAGTTGGCGAGGATCAGCGCAATACGTTTTTCAGCGTTCGGCCGCCGCGCCAGATCGCTCCAGCGTCGGGCCAGTTCAGCGACAAAATCCATGCGTTCGGGTTGCGCCCGGTAGCAGACCACGTCGGACTGACTGCGCTCGCTGCGCCAGGCCAGATCCTTGAAGCTGATCGGCCGGCTGATGATGCGCCCGTCGAGTTCCGGCAAGGCAATGTGCATCGCCAGATCCCGTGGCCCCAGCCCCTGTTCGCTGTCACGCCAGCCCGGTTCGTTGTCTTGGGCGCAGATCGCCTGAATCACCGGAATATTGCGCCGGAACGGCCGCAGGTGCGGCGCTTCCGGGCTGGATTGCGCGAAGCCGGTGGTGTTGAGGATCACCGCAGCTTCGACCTCGTCCAGCCAGTCCTCGACCACACTGAGGCAGCCGGGTTCTTTCAGGCTGGCGACGGCGATCGGCAACGGATTGAGCCCCGCCGCCTGCAAGCGTTGGCAGAACACATCGATGAACGCGGTGTTCGCCGCTTGCAAATGCGAGCGATAAAACAACACCGCCGCCACTGGTTGACCGGGCAGCCAATCGGCTTGCCAGTCGCTCAGCGCGGCGGTGTTTTTCTGTGGGTGGTAAATCGCCGTACGCGGTAGCGCCTGCGGCTCGCCCCAGGCGTAGTCGCGCGACAGCCAGCGGTTGGCCAGGCAATGGAAGAAGCCCTGCGCATTGCCCATGCCGCCCTGACGCAAAAACTGCCAAAGGCGGTCGCGATCTTCGGCGGGCACGGTGCTCAGGTCGCTGAGTTCCGGGTCGGGACGGTCATCCCCCGGTACCAGAATCACCTGCACGCCGCGCTCGGACAATTCCACCAGACGCTCGACACCGTAACGCCAATAGGCGATGCCGCCGTGCAACGAAATCAGAATGACCTTGGCGTGCCGCAGCACCTCATCAACATACAGATCGACCGAGGCGTGATTCTGCACCTGCATCGGATTGGCCAGGCGCAGGCTCGGGTAATCCTCGGGCAGTTGCTGCGCCGCTTCGGCGAGCAGCGCCAGGCTGGAGTCGCCGCTGCACAGGATCACCAGCTCGGCGGGGGTTTGTCCAAGGTCGGCAATGTTGTCATCCGACACGAAACCGCCGGGCTGGGTCCTGAGCAGGTGCATGGCTTAAACGCTGAGCGCGGCGCGCAGTTGCGCTTCGAGTTGCGCGGCGTCGAGCTTCTGGCCGATCAGCACCAGACGAGTGACACGCGCCTCATCAGCGCCCCACTGGCGGTCGAAGTGTTTGTCGAAACGCGTGCCCACGCCTTGAATCAACAGGCGCATCGGCTTGTTCGGAATCGCCGCGAAGCCCTTCACGCGCAGAATGCCGTGCTTGACCACCAATTGCGTCAGCGCGTCGAGCAACAGGCTTTCGTCGGCTTGCGGCAGTTCAATGGAGATCGAATCGAAGGCGTCGTGATCGTGGTCATCGTGGTCGTCATCACCGTCGTGGTGGTGATCGTGATGACTGTGACGACTGTCGATGTGTTCTTCGGAACCGGCACCGAGGCCAATCAGCACATCCAGCGGCAGGCGACCGTTGCTGGCTTCGATGATTTTTACTGCAGGTGGCAGTTCTTCGGCGACTTCAGCACGAACGCGAGCCAGATCTTCGGCGCTGGTCTGATCGGCCTTGTTGAGGATCACCAGGTCGGCGCTGGCCAGTTGGTCGGCGAACAGTTCATGCAGCGGCGATTCGTGATCCAGGTTCGGATCGAGTTTGCGCTGGGCATCGACCTGATCCGGGAACGCAGCGAAGGTGCCAGCGGCCACGGCCGGGCTGTCGACCACGGTGATCACCGCGTCCACGGTGCAGGCATTGCGGATTTCCGGCCACTGGAAGGCTTGCACCAATGGTTTTGGCAGAGCCAGACCGGACGTCTCGATCAGAATGTGATCGAGATCGCCGCGACGGGCGACCAATTCGCGCATCACCGGGAAGAACTCTTCCTGCACCGTGCAGCACAGGCAGCCGTTGGCCAGTTCGTAGACGCGGCCGGTGGCTTCTTCTTCGGTGCAGCCGATGGTGCATTGCTTGAGGATCTCACCGTCGATGCCCAGTTCGCCGAACTCGTTGACGATCACCGCGATGCGGCGGCCCTGAGCGTTGTCGAGCATGTGTCGCAGCAAGGTGGTTTTGCCCGAGCCGAGGAAACCGGTGACGATGGTGACGGGGAGTTTGGCCAGTGTTTTCATCGGATGCCCTTTGGCAAGGTGGCGGGCATGCGGGACGAGATCCGCTGCGAGCGTGCGCGCGGAAGAATTCGCCACCGGATCACCCCGCCCGGTTGTAGTGAGAAATCTGTCACGAGGCAGGTCTCCTGGCTGACGGTGTTCGGGCCTTGGGCCCGGCGTTCGCTGCGCCTTCCCGCGGGCTCAGTGGATTGAGCTGGCAGTGGCGTGGCAACGAACTTCACCGTTCACAGTTGCGGGGGCAGCCGCGGCTTTGACCGCGTTCCCTTCTTAGCTTCGGCGTGGGCCGAAGAACCTCGAAGGTGCAAGGCTACGCATGGGTTGAGGATGGGTCAATGTTTGGATTGGGGGCATATCCGTTGCTGCGGGGGTTGCTGATTACGGTTTCGCCGTTGCGGCGGGTCACTTTTGCCAGACCTCGGGTTACGGGATCTGGTTTTTTTTGGATTGGGGGCATATCCGTTTCTGCGGGTGTCGCCGCTGGCGGTTTCGCTCTT